>NZ_LSRW01000034.1:0-54448 GCF_003104955.1 Steroidobacter cummioxidans
GCAGCGTCAGATGTGTATAAGAGACAGGCGCTGCCTTGCGCCGTCTGCGGCAAGTGAAGACGGTCGACGACATCGCCCAGATACAANCATCAAGAATCGTTTGTGGAACGGCACACACGCCATCGTCGCCTGGTACTCGAGCCTGCTGGGTCATGCGACGATCGGGCGCGGCATGGGAGACGAGCGGGTGATGGCGCTGGTCCGGCAGTTGATCGAGAAATGAAGATCCGGCCGGCGCTGCTGCTGGAGAGCCCGGAACTGGNAGCGATCATCACAATGATGATGCGGCCGTTCATCGAGCGCTGCCGCTCTTCGTTCAAAGATCCCTGCAAGCGCGTAGGGGCGCGACCCGCTGCGCAAGCTGCGCAGGCGCGAACGGATCCTCGGCAGCATCGCACTGGCAAGAAAACATGGCATCCCCACTCCGGGGCTCGAGTTCGCCATTGCGTTGGCGATTCGCTATGCGCTGAGCGAGGCGGCCGAGCAGGATCTCGAATGCGAGCTGATCCGCAGCATCTACGCGCGCAATTCGAGCGTGGCAGCCGTGCTGACCTATCGAGGCAACTACAACGGCCATCCCTATCAGGGGCTCGATCCGGTCACGGACGCAACACTGATTGCGGCGGTCGCCGAGCACTTCGAAAAGTTGGCCGAGCCAAACAGTCGTCACTGGCACTGGCCGCTCGACCTGACTCGACGCGATCCCACAGCGGATTTTCTCGAAGCGGCCTGCGGCGCTGACTATGTGGCAATCCCTGCCGCGGCAGCGGGCGGGTCGTAGTCTGCAGGTACGCGTACCGGGCTAAAGGCGTCGGAGTCCGAGCTGGGCAGGCTCGGACTCGCGTCGCAGCAGTCTGTCCCGAAAGCACCGTGGATGCGGAAATCTGATAGGCGCTGCCTGCGCCTCGACGCAAGCTGCAAGGATAGGAAATCGCAGCGTGTAGCCGATCGGGGGTAGGCAGCATGAGAACTCGAGACACGGTCAATCGCGCCACTTGCCCGTGAGCGCGCCGACGCCCGGATCGGAACCCGACTTTTCGTTGGTGCTCGGCGGTCCGCTGTATCAGATGTTCCGGCGAACGCATCTGTCGGGAGATGCATTGGAGCTGGTGCATCGGCGCATGCTCGTACTTGCGAGCGTCGCGTGGCTGCCGCTACTGCTGTTGTCCGCGCTGCACGGCGATGCGTTCGGGCACAGGGTGCCGATTCCCTTCATCGAAGATATCGAAACGCATGTTCGATTCCTGATTGCGCTACCGATCCTCATCGCGGCGGAGATCGTCGTGCACCTGCGCATCCACTTCGTCGTGCAGCAGTTCGTGGAGCGTGGCATCGTTGCGCCCGAGGACCTGCCAAAGTTTCAAGACGCCATCGACTCGACCCTGCGCTTGCGCAATTCGGTACTCATCGAGCTGGCGTTGCTGGCGCTGGTGTACACGCTGGGCTTGTGGATCTGGCGCTATGAAGTCGCACTCGAGGTGACGAGCTGGTACGCGAGCGAAGACGGGGCGCGGATACACCTCACGCCCGCGGGCTATTGGAACATTTTCGTCAGCGTGCCGATCTTCCAGTTCGTGCTGCTGCGTTGGTACTTTCGCTTTTTCCTGTGGTTCTGGTTCTTGTTTCGGGTGTCACGACTGCGGCTGTGCCTGCTGGCAAGTCACGCAGACCGGGCCGCCGGTCTGGGCTTTCTAGGAATCAGCGTCAACGCATTCGCGCTGGTGCTGCTCGCTCAGGGCGCAATGCTGGCGGGTTTGATTGCCAACCAGATTTTCCATGCGGGCCGGGACCTGATGAGCTTCAAGGTACAGGTGCTCGGCTTTCTCGCTTTCTTCATCGGCGCAACGCTCATTCCACTCACCGTGTTCACGCCGCACCTGGTGCGAGCCAAGCGCAACACGGCGCGCGACTTCGGTTTGCTCGTCAGCCGCTACACCAACGAGTTTCAGCGCAAGTGGGTGGAGGGCGGCGCACCGGCAGACGAGCCTCTGCTGGGCAGCGGCGATATTCAGTCGCTGGCCGATCTGGGCAATAGTTTCACGGTCGTGCGGGAGACTCGCCTGGTGCCTTTCAGTCTCCAGGACGTTGCCAGACTGGCCGTGATCTCGGCCGCGCCGTTCGTACCGCTGTTGTTGACGACGTTCTCGCTCAATGACTTCGCGACTTATTTGCTCAAAGCGATCTTCTGATTGGAGCAATCGAGGGCCGTCAGTCGCCCTGCGCTTTTGTGCAGTCACAGGCACTGCAGGCCTTGTCGAACACGACGCGCCAGGTGCCGTCCGATTCGCGGCGCCACACCGAATTGAACGTTCCAACCCGCTTGCCGCTGGGATCGAACACCGGGCCGCTGCTATAGGCTAGCTCACCGGAGTCGAGCACTTCGACGTTCTCGGGCGTCCAGGAGAACGGCGGATTCGGTTTCTCGTAGTACCCCTTCCACGCGGCGGCGATAGCCGCCTTCCCGCGGATCGCTTTCTCACCATCGAAGAAGATGGCGTCCTCCGCGAGATGTCGTGTGAAGGCTGCATGATCGCGGGCGGCCATGGTGGCCGCAAATGCCTGCTCTGCATCGCGCACCTCTTTGGAAAGGGGGGTGCGATCGGCGGCGGCCGCACTGGCGAAGGCGGCGAGAGCCACGAAGGAAGTCAATGAAGCCTTGATACTCATGCGCAGTGTTCCCGAACGGATGGCGGGCGAACGATACGCGCAAACTGGTTGCGAGCAAGTGGCCGGATGGGCCAGCGGAGGAACGGGGTGGGGTGGCGGATCGTTAGGTAATCACGCTGCACGGGTTACACGAGGCCGGAGATGCCTGCCAACCTCCCAACGCACCGTTTGCGGCCGCTGAGCTGGCGAGCGGTGCTGAAGTGGACTGCCATCAGTATTGGCGGAATCTTCGTGCTGTTACTGCTCTTTCTGGCGTTCGCCGACTGGAACTGGTTCAAGGGGCCGATCGAGCGCATGGCCAGCGCGCGCTCGGGTCGTGCAGTGACGATCGAAGGAAAGCTCGATGTGCATGCGTTGTCGCTGACGCCTCGGGCCAGTGTCGAGCGACTCACTGTCGGCAATCCGCCGTGGGACGCCAAGCGTCCCATGGTGCGCATCGAACAGCTCAAGGTGCAGGTAAAACTGCTGCCGTTATTTACTGGGGATGTCATCCTGCCGCGCGTTGAGCTGGTTCGGCCGGATGTGTACCTGCATCGTGACGCCCAGGGACGCGCGAATTGGACATTCGAGAATACGCGTCCTAGCAACGCGCCCGCGGGCAAACCTCCGAAGCTTCCGGTGATCCGCGACTTCCTCGTCGAGGACGGGCGCCTCACGATTCGAGACGAAAGGCTCAAGCTCAAAGTCGATGGCAGCGTGCAGGCGCATGAGTCCGTTGCCCAGAACCAAAAGTTTGCCTTTGGGATTCAGGGCAAAGGCAGCATCAACGAACAGCCCTTCAATCTGACCGTGGGTGGCGGCCCGCTGGTCAATCTGGATCCGGACGAGCCGTATCCGTTCAAGCTGCAAATGCGGGCCGGGGACATTCGCGTCGAGTCGGACGGCACGGTGCGCAAGCCTTTCGACCTGGCGCGGCTCGAACTCAATGTCCATGCAAAAGGCGGCGACCTGGCCGATCTCTACTATTTGACCCAGCTCGCCTTGCCCAATACGCCTGCTTTCGAGCTCACCGCGCATGTTCAGCGGAATGTTCAGATCTTCAAAGTGACCAAAGTCGCGGGCAAGATCGGGCAAAGCGATATCGCTGGCGATCTCACCGTCGATGCGTCCCGCAAGCGACCGACAATTACGGGGGATCTGCACTCTCGACAGTTGCGACTGGTTGACCTCGCCCCTGCATTGGGCTCGAAGCCTGCCACGGCCGGGTCGTTGCAGGCGAAGAGTGACGCGCCCAAGGCGGCGACGACTGCAGGAGCGAAGCAGGCGAAGAAAGATCCCAACGCGCGTCTGTTTCCAACCTCACATCTGCAAGTCGATCGCGTTCGCGCCATGGATGCTGACGTGCGATTTCAGGCGGGCACCATCGACGCAGGCTCGGTGCCGTTGCAGAAGGTCGCATTTCACGTGCAGCTGGATGACGGCCTGCTGACAGTGTCGCCATTCGAGTTCCAGATGCCGCAGGGCGCGCTGAGCGGCACGGCTCGCATCGACGCTCGCGGCAAGATTCCGCAGACGAAGTTGGATATTCGAATCAAGGATGTGCAGCTGGATCAGTTGAAAGGCAAGAAGCCCGATGCGCAGCCGCCATTGGAAGGCGTGATCCACGGACGCGCCATCATCGAGGGCCCAGGGGATTCCGTGCACAGTCTGATGGCCGGTGCGGATGGACGCGTTTCGCTGATTTTGCCGAGCGGCGAAGTCAATGCGGCACTTGCCGAGCTTACCGGCATCAATGTGGCTCGCGGTCTCGGTCTACTCCTGAAAGGAAACGACGATAAAGCGCCGATCCGTTGCGGAGTCGCTCAATTCGAAGTGAAGGACGGCACGATGCGCGCCGACAATGTCGTCTTCGATACGCAGGATGTACGCATCACAACACGCGGTGAAGTTCGCTTGGGTCCCGAAGAGCTCGATCTTTCCATCAAAGGCGAGCCGAAGAAACTGCGCATCGCGCGGCTGCGCACTCCGGTCGAGGTCAATGGACACTTGCTCGATCCGAGCATCGGCGTGAATGTCGGTAAGGTGGCGGGGCAGGGCGCTGTGGCCGCTGCGATCGGCGTCGTACTGACGCCGCTCGCCGCGATCATCGCCTTCGTCGATCCGGGCCTGGCAGAGAATGAAAACTGCGCGGCGCTGCTGGACAGCGCCAAGTCAGGATCCTGACGCCGCTTAGATCGCCCGAGCCATTGACGATTCAAGGAGCCGAAGAGTCTGTGGAGACGCCAGTATCCGGGGAAGAGCGCAGCGTCCGTGCGGTGCGCTCTCTGTGTTCCCCGGATCTCGCTTATCAGCGCGCGGCTGGCGCGCTAGCTGGTTTCAAGCGAAATCTAGTGCACGCCCGATGAAGGGGCTCCCTGCGTGGTTTCCGATACGGCGTTGCGGACGGATTCGGCGAGTCCGTTGCCTACTATCTCACCGAGCCGCTCGCGAATGCCTGAGACGATGAGATCGCACACTGGATCCACGATGCGGTCCCGCACCGTTTGGGCGATATGTTCGACGTTGAATGTCTCTCCGAGAGCAATCTGTTCCGCCAACGCCGCGCGAACCGCTGCGCCCAGGCGCTCACGTTGCGCGCTCTCGATTCGATCCTCGACGACCGACTTGAGCTGCTCACGGACGTCCTGGGCGACGCGCTCGCGAATGTTGTCCGCGATCCGCTCGCGCAGCGAATCCAACATGGATTCCGACAGGGCCCCGCCGCCGCTGTTCGCGCCTGACATGCCACCGCCCGCGGCTTGTCCGCCGAATCCGAACCGCTGTTGGCCGCCCGCAGATGACTTCGCCATGAGGCGCTCCGAGATCGCCGATCGCACGGCACCTTGCAGGCGCTCCTCCAATGCCTCGCCCACACCCGCACGAACCACTTCCCGCAGCCGTTCCCTGATGCCGTCTCCCAATCGCTCTTCGAGCTCTTCGCTCAGATGTTCGCGCACCAGCGATATGAGTCGCTCCGGATCCGCGCCACCCGACTGCATTTGCGAGATACCCATCTGCAGTGCCTGACGCAACCGCTCGCGAACTGCTTTCTGCACGCGCTCGCGAATCTCATCTTTCAAGCGCTCTCGTGCTGCACTGATGATTCGCTCGCGCAACGACGATTCCATCGCGGAGCTGAGCCGCCAGGCAATCGATTCGGCCTCTTCGCGACCGAACTGCTGCGCGATGGGACTGTTCATGACGGCTTCGCGGCAGACCTGTTTCAGGCGATTGCGAAGCATCTCGCCCGCGCGTTCTCGTAGCGTTTCGATGATGCGGGTGTGCAGGTTCTCCGAGACGCGCTCGATCAGTTTCGCTTCGACGCGCTCGACATCGAATCCTTCCGGACCGCCCTGTCCCTCGATGAACGCAGCACGAACATCGTCGGCCAAACGTCGCCGAAGCGCTTCGCGTACGCGCCTCTTCAAAGTATCCGCCAGCTGCTCGTGGACCGCGTCTACCAGTTGCTGGTGAATCGCATCGCGAATGCGGTCTCGCAGTTGGTCGCCCAGCTGCTGTTCTCCACCGCCATCGCCGCCCATCCTGTTGAAGCTTCCACCGAATTGCCCCCCACCGAACTGGGCGCCAGCGCCGCCGAATTGCGCGCCGCCGCCGCGCGCGCGCATCGCGGCTTGCATCGCTTGGTTCAGTTGTTGTACGTCATGGGATGACTGTGCCATAGGTGTCTCCTCGGGTCGAAGTTGTTGAAGATTGTCTAGCAACTGCTGTTGCGATATCCCGATGTTTCCTCCTGTGAGGTGCTTGCTTCCATGAAGACGCGCAATGATGAGTCTCGGCTCGCGCGCGAGCTAGTCGCGATCCGCCGTCAGATGATGCTGGCATCGAAAAGCACACCATGGCTGGCGTGTCGCAGCAGTGTTGCCCTCATTTGTTCGAGCGGGCCTCTAACACCTGAACTACTGAAATTGCTGTACCAACGGTTGCGCGGCGGCGCCAGGGTCAGGCAATGAAGCGTCGGTAACCTTCACGTGCGATTCGGTACAGGGCCGGAGTCGCCGAGTGGAATTTGGCGAGCACCTTGCGGCGCAGTTTGCGGGACGAGTCCAGGCGTACGTGATCGAGCCACCCTTGAAAGCCAGAGGCTTTGTGGTAGCTGCTGAAATAGTTGTTGAGCTCGTTGACGCTGAAGGCGCGGCCGTTATCGCCATACTTGGCGACATAGGGCGTGAAGTCGGGGTAGAGCTTGCGCACTCCGCCATGAAGCACGGTCTTCATGAAGTTGCCGATCAGCAGGTCGTCGAATATTTCGTATTGGATCGCAGTCATGAGCGAGTGGCGCGGCGCTTCGAAAGTAATGCCACGACCTTTTGGCCCTCCCAGATCCACAAAATGGTCCTGACCGCCCACTCGCACGTTGACGAACTGGAACTTCTGCCGCAGATGCCCGAACTTCTGGAAGTAGGTACGCAGCGATTGCACGTCCTCGTGCTCGAGCGAGTCCGACCAGTTGTCTCCGAACTCGCCAGGCTCGCGGAATACTCGCGGCAACGACTCCATCGGAGTCTCGGTAATGCGGTCTGCGGCGACATCGTATGAAAAGTAGCCGGGAATAAACGTGCCGCGCTGACGTTTGAAGCAGTTGCCGTGAGCCTCGAGCGGCGTTTCATAGTCCGCTGCCCAGCGCGAGTCCGTCCTCCCGAATACGTGGTGGCAGGAGAACGGAGCAGTGTGCGTGCCTCCCCAATCTTTCAGCAGCTCGGTATAGGCATAGCCCAGAGGCTTGCTCTCGCCCCGCAGCGGTTCGATGCGTTGCCCGTCTTCGGTGAAGAAATTGATCATGTCGGCCGTGCCATAGCTGAACAGCTTGAACACGAACCGGCGTTTGAATGGCTTCACGCGCGCCATCAGCTTTGCCCGGGTCCCAAGGGCGGAGCCATCGTTCAGATTGACGACGAGGCATTTCTCTCCCAGCGCGATGAGAAGCGCGGCATCCTGATTCCAATCCGCGAAGCACAGAATCCTGACGTTAGGTGATATTTGCAGCCAGCAGTCGTCCGCGAGCTCATGGGCCTGGTAGCCGGCGCTGCTCAGGTCGCGGACAATCCGCCCGCCATGGTGGCGCGGCACCAGCAGAGTCTTGTCCCGGAACGTCGACAGCGAATCGAGATTGAGATGATCGGGATGACCGTGCGAAACCCAGACATGAGTGGTCGATGCAAACGCTTCCAGCTGCTGCGCGGTGAAGCGATACGGCAGCACCCAGGATCCGAAGTATTGTGCCCCTTTGATCCAAGGGTCCGTGACCAGTACGGGAATCCCGCCGTCATAGACGATCAGTGTTGCGTTACCGCACGTCTCGAATCCGAGATTCACGGGAGACCTCCGTTCGGACATCAAACAGTCCAGCGCGGGCGGTCATGTCCGTCGCGGCAGCATACGTGCGGCGACGAATTCGGTTCCATAAGGAAAAAGTGGCGCGCAATGTTACAAGCGTCGCAGCTGGCGCGATGACGATGGCAAGTCACTGTTCAGCGCTTGGGGGACCATGGTCCACTTGTGGTCCCGCTGTCCGGCAGATCAGGCTCATTCGTACGGCAGGGTGACCGCCGTGCTCGACTCTTTCTCGCTTGACGGCGCACGAGGGGCGAAATGACAGCGAACGCAGACCAACGCCGCTACCGAACGACGAGGCTCGGCGCTTGGCTTGCGTTGCTATTTCTCGTCGCTACTCCCACGGCATGTACGACGACGTCCGTCGACACTTCCTCCATGACCTTTTCGGCCGAGCCGCTGCTCGGGAAGATCATTTGGAATGACCTCATCACCGAGGACATCGACGCGGCGCGACGCTTCTACGGTGAGCTGTTCGGATGGTCGTTCGAGCCAGAGAGAATGCGCGATGATCGTCCCTATGTAGTAGCTCGATCGGGCCGGGTGCTGGTTGCCGGCATCGTTGAGGTAGCAAGGCATTCTGGCAGCGCGAGCTATTCGAGATGGTTGCCCTATGCCTCGGTCGATGACGTGGATGCCGCCGTCGCCAGGGCAATAGCCGGGGGCGGCAGGGTGGTCGTACCTGCGCGGCAGGTCGGCATTGGGCGCATCGCTGTCGTGGTCGATGCAGAGGGCGCAGTCATAGGGCTTGCACGAAGCCGCATCGGCGATCCCGATGACAGCACGACAGCCTCCGCTCCCGGACGAGTCGTCTGGACCGAACTGCTCGCCAATGATCCTGATGCGGCCAGTCGCTTCTATGCGAACGTAATCGGCTACGTACCGCACATCATCGAGCGGCATGGTGGCCCATATACTTTGCTCGCCTATGGCGGAGTGAATCGCGCCGGCATTTTCCGCAATCCATCCGAGCAGGCCGTACCGACGTGGCTGACTTCCTTCGGCGTCGAGGATCCTGCTGCCGCCGCCGCTCGCGTGGAGGCGTTGGGAGGTAAAGTCATTCTGCCGCCGTCGCCGCAGTTGCGCGGTGGAGCGATGGCGCTCATTGAAGATCCGACCGGTGCGTTACTGATATTGCAAAAGATAGGATCCTGAGCGGAGGCGTCATGCGTCGAATCTCTCGTCTTGCGGCGGCTGCTTCACTGGTGATTGCAGCGCTCCTGCTCAGCGGATGCGCCGGCAATGTAGGCGTGGGGGTTAGCGTCGGCGTGCCGGTCGGCAATCATGGGTACATGAGCGTCGGTGCGAGTAGATGGCGCTGATCGCGTGCGAGCAATAAAGCTCGCGTCACCCGAGGCCGCGCGAATCGCCTCGCAACGAACGCTTATGATCGCTCGCCTCGGTCATTGCGGCTCGAACGCCTGACTGCAACAAGTCGAGCTGCTTTTGTAGTGGGCCCTTGCGATCGAGCGGAGCGATGCTCAGCAAGTCTTCGAGCGCCGCGCGCATGCGGCGCGCGATTTGGGGCGAGCCAGCGCCAGCCATGCGAATTTCGTCGAACGCGAGATGAACGTAATCATCCCATGTCATGGCCTGAGTGATCAGACGTTCGGTGCCGTTGTCGTCGCGATATCGGCCGTCCGGAAACGGACGAGGCGCCAGCTGGCGCAAGCAGTCGTGCAACCGGTCGATCGCTTGTACTGCCGTCGTAGGATCCAGAAACGGTGAGTCGGAAAGTGACCGCTCGGCAATGTCGACCAGCATGCGCAAGCCATAAGCCAGGTCCTGATCGAGCGTGCGCTCGAATCCAATTTCGACGCAGCCTATGGCAGCTTCCGCATCCAGCCTTTGCACCGACCCTTGAACCTCGAGCAGAGGAGCGCCGGCGGGCACGAACTCACCCACGGCGGGCAGCAATTTGAGTACGCAATCGTCTGCCTCGGCTATCTGCACGAGCGCACGATGGTCTACTCGAGTGATGACGCCGGAGTGAGGCGCCCCGATCGTTGGCCGTTCGCAGCGGCGGGGCTGGCCAGCATCCGGATAAAGCGTGTCGAGCAGCTGGCGGGTGTCGGCTCCCACGAGCTCGATGAGAGCCGACACTCTCAGCTTGCGACCGATGTGATTCACATACCAGACGAGCACCATGATGCTGATGACGACGAGTACGAATGCAACGAGCACGGCGAGACCGGGCACCGTGCCGGCACCGTCCGTCTGCACTTCGCGAAGGGTCAGCATCGCATGCGCAAACGTACCCACGAATACGCCGATGGCGAGCTGACTGGGCTTGTCCTGCAAGATGCGCTGGACGATTCGTGGCGAGAATTGACCCATGGCGAGCTGCACGACGACCATGGTGATTGTCAGTACCAGGGCTGCCAGGCTGACCATGGACGCTGCGACCGTCCCCAGGATTTGCAACGCGGCGTCGGGACCACCGCTGATCCACTCGGGAACCAAGTGATAGTCGAAAGCCTTGTCGATCGCGATGGTGCCGAAGGACACGCACACGCCGGCGATCACACACATCGAGGGCACGAACCACAATGCCGATGACAGGCGGGAGAAGGATGGAGCGCGCCTCACAGTCGATGCCAGCTCTAGAGGAAGGTATGGCTCTAAGTCCTAGCCGCTCCCTTTGGGTCCCCGAGAGAGGGAGGACGCGCAATGTTGTGCGCATTTTCACCACTGCGGACCCCGGCGATACGATGGCATCAAGGGGCCGCCAGTAGCGACCCGAGCGTGATTAGAGGAAGTATTCTTTCTTGCTGATCTTCAGCACGCTCAGTCGTTTGTGCAGATAGGTGCGGCGGATGCCAAGGTCGGCCGCGGACTGGCTGATGTTGCCTTTGTTTCTTTTCAGAGTGGCGATGATGAAGTCGCGCTCGCTACGGTCGCGAAAGTCCTTGAGTGCGGAGCCGTCGTGCCGTTCCTCGTCCGCGTCGGCCGAGGACAGGATCTCCTCGGGCACATCGAGGACGGTGATCCGCTCCCCACTCATCACCATCATGCGCTCGAGCACGTTTTGCAATTCGCGAACGTTGCCGGGCCATGCATATCGCTGCAGCTCGGCGACGACTTCCTCGTCGATGGGCTTCGCCTTGAGGTTGTTCTTCTTGCTGAGCTGGTGCGCGAGCACGGCGATCAGCTCAGGGAGGTCCTCGATGCGCTCCCGCAAAGCGGGCACTCTGATCGGCACGACGTTGAGTCGGTAGAACAGGTCTTCTCGAAAGCGCCCCTCGGCTGCCGCCTTCTTCAAATCCTTGTGCGTCCCCGAGAGTACGCGCACGTCGACTTTCGTCACCGTCTCGGAGCCGACTTTTTGAATTTCGCCGTTCTGCAGGACGCGCAGGATTTTCGCCTGCGCCGACAGCGACAAGTCCGCAATCTCATCCAGAAAGATCACGCCACGATGCGCGATCTCGAACAAGCCTTTCTTGTGGGCGGTTGCGCCCGTGAATGCGCCTCGCTCATGCCCGAACAGCTCGCTCTCGATGAGACTGTCCGGAATGGCGGAGCAGTTCACCTTCACAAAGGGCTGGCCGGCACGATCGCTGCGCGCATGGATACTGTTGGCGACCAGTTCTTTGCCCACGCCGCTCTCGCCGGTAATCAGCACGTTTGCATTGCTGTTCGCCACTCGTGCGATGTCGACAATCACTTTGCGGATCGCCCCGGACTGACCGGCGATCTCACCCGATGAGCTGCGCGATGCGGCCAGCGCGAGCTGAGTCCGCAACGTGGACATATCCAGGCAGCGCCGCACCGTAGTAATCAGCTTTGCCGAGCTGAACGGTTTCTCGAGGAAATCGCAGCCGCCGATCTTCACGGCCTGCGCTGCCTCTGTCAGCGTCGCCTGACCGGAAATGAAGATCGCTGGCGCTGTAACTCCGTCCGCCTGCATGCGCTTGAAGAACGACAAGCCATCGATCTCGCCCAACCGGATATCGACGATCACCACATCGACGATGCGTTCCTGCAGGGTACGTAGCGCGGTCGAGACATCCAGCGCGGTGACAACGTCCATTCCCTCCTGGCCGAGAGCAAGCTCGATTGCTTTGCAGATGTTCTTCTCATCATCGAGCACGAGCACCACGGGTCGGGCGGCGGCGGTCATGCCGGCACCCGCGGCAACGTGATGAGAAACAGCGGTTGCCCGTCCCGTTCCTCGTAGCGAATATCGCCATGGTGCTCGATCACGATTTTCTTCACGATCGCGAGCCCCAGTCCCATGTTGTCCTTGTTGGCATGAGTGGAAAAGTACGGGTCGAAGATGCGTGGCACGATCTCGGCGCGCACCGGATCCCCATCGTTCATGACGCTCAACTCCACGTTGCGCTCACCAGCTCCGATCGAGATCGTGAAACGTACCTCGCGGCCAGGATTCGCTTCCACGCCATTGCGCACCAGATTGGTTAGGACTTGCCTGAACAATGTCGTGTCGATATTGGCGTATAAGGTTGCCACTTCCGCGGGCTCTCTCAGCTCCAACGCTGTCGAGGGCATCGTGCTCGAGACCGCTCTTAACTGCTGACGCAGCAGATCGAGGACGTCCACACGAGTCAGCTGAACCTGCGGCAGGCGGGCGAACTCGCTGAACTTATTGACCGTTGCTTTGAGTTGCTGCAATTCCTCGGCGACCATTGCCTCGGTTTCGTTCAGATGGGTCACGAACTCCTGCGAAGTCTTGGACTGGTATGCCCTGGACAGGGAAGTGACCAGCACCTCGATGGGGGTGAGCGGGTTCTTGATTTCGTGAGCAAGCATTTTCGCGAGCTCTTGCCACGACGACATCTCACGCAAATAACGAACCTGCTCTCGCTCATGCAATAGCTCGTCGACAGCAATCCGGTAGCTGTTCGCGACGCGACGGCTGAGCAACGTCGCCACCCCCAGCGACACCAGCACGGCCATGCCGAGGCCCAGCCCGAAGTACATCTTCAATGGTTTCTCGATGCTCTGACTCACCAGCTCTGGAGCCAGATAAATCTGCCTGAGCCTTTCGACGTCCTCGAACTGCGCACGATAGTGATCGCGCTGTGCACTATCGAGCTTGCCCAACGCTCGCAGATTGACTGACGATTGCTCCAGCACCCGCACGACGTCTTCGTTGAACCCAAGACGCAGGCTGGTCCGCAAGGTGTCTTCCAGCAAATGGAAGGACGCGAGCAGCGGCACCGCCGCCATCACCAGCAGCGCTACGAACAACAACGAGCCCACGCTAGCGCGATTCATGAGGCAGGCCGTCCAGACGGAAAGGCTGGCTCGTGAGCGTTTGTTGCCAGACGGCTGCAACGTCCGCGCCGTTCGCATACTGCTCGAAGATTCGCTCCATGATCGCGCTGGATATCGACGCATCGCCGACGCTCAGTGCGCCGGCCGGATCGAGCGAGGACCGCTTGTGGTTCCGCGCCACCCAGGTCCTGATCGCCTCCATGCGCTCGCGATCGATCGGATTGAGCAGCACGACCGCCCGCATGATCAGGTCGATGTCCGCCGGCATGCTGCTGGTCGGAAACAGCTCGGAGAATGTGATCTGCTGCAGTTTGCGAATCACCTGCTGAGCGTCCTGGTAGGTCGTGGTATCCATGCTGACTCCGTCCATCGTCCTGGTCATGGTGAACGTCTCGTCCCAAAGATCGTACCTGATGGCGATCTCGACGGAGCGGGCGCGCAGCTCACGGGCAGCCTGATGTAATGTCAAACGGATCAGCAGCCGGTTGGTGAGGCCGCTGGTGAGGTCGCGACGAAAGCTCTCCGGAAGCGATGCGCCCTGCAGGCGGGCACCCAAGTGGGCGTCGTCTCGCACGGGAGCCAGTTCGGCCGCCAGGGAACCCGTCGTCGCGAGCGCCAGCACAAGCGCCAGCAATGCCTTCATCGCTGCGGATCCCGGGTGGCGATCAGGTAGAGATCGACGATGCCGAACGTCCTGGTGTCGAGGCGCACGCCGGCTTTGATCCCGACTTCGTAGATCCTTTCGTCCTCATTGGTGTAGCCGGCGGTGCCGACGCCCGGCTCGATGTACCAGCGCCCGCGCTTGACGCCATCGCTGGCTTGCAAGGCCCGCGCATAGCTGATCGAGAACAATTGGCTGTCGTCGAACGACGTTCGATACTCCGGGCTGGGCGAGCCGCCCAACTTCACTGTGAGCAGGCCGTCATCGAGCTGCCATGTCTGGCGAAACTGGACATGCGAGCGATTGGCCGGTGACCCCGAGCCGAAATCCCAGCCCGCGCCGATGTGAAAGCTGAAGCCTTGCGTCGGAAAATAGAGATCATCCTCCGAGTTCCAGCCGTAAATGAGCCCATAGCCGCGTTGCCGGTCGCGGACCGTGACATCGAAGTTCGTCGGCCCGCCGAAGTCCCACTCGCCGGTGACCCAGTCCGGATTGGGACGGAACGTCGCGGCGAGCATGAAGTAGGAGAAGTCGCCGAATCTGCGCCCGACGCGCACGTCGAGCTCGGCACCTTCGAAATCGGAGAAATTGCCGTAGATGTCGCGACGACTCGCATTGATCCAACTCGCCCGGGCCACCGCGAAATAGTTATCCGAGCCGAATAGATTCGGATCCGCGTAGCGCAGGTGAACCTCATACTGCTCGTCGTACGGCTCACCGGCGAGCGGCGTCGCGGCCACTGCGGCCAGATCGATCGTCTTGCCGGATCCGAACAGATTTTGATGTGCGACTCGACCGGCGATCACGCTGCGTGTCGCATCCAGGCGGGATGACAGGCCAACGAGCGATTCCGTCGTGATGGGACTGGCTTCAGTCACATGGATCACGACGATGACGGCGTTCCGCTGCGTACCCTTCTCCAGCCGCACATCGACGGCTTCGAAGTTTCGCAGCGACGACAGCCTGAGCTGCGCGTTGCGCAGCTCCAGTTCGCTCAACGGCATGGCCGCCGACAGGTTGAGATGGCTGCGAATGAATTCGCAGGAGGTGGAATGATTGCCCCGGCATTCCACGGTCTGGACCTGCAGCTCAGATTGTTCCGCTGCATGCGCGCCGCTCGCTGCAGCCACTGCGAGCAGCGCAGTTAGTGTGCTCGAGAGTTTCATGTTCGGCCTCGGATCAGAAGCGGAACACAGCGCTGGCGGAGAAAAGATTGAAATCCGCATCCTTGACGTCGACGACTTCATATTCGGCACGCAGTTCGAGCCTACGACCCAGTCGGAGATTGGCTCCGACTCCGTAGAGCAGGTCGTCGCCGCTGTTTTTCTCGGAGACGCTCAAGTCCCCGCGCCTTGCGATCACCTTCTGATCATAGAAGGTGTACCCGAGCTTGGCAAAGAGCGAGAACGCATCGGTGAGCGGCAACTTACCCAGTGCAGCCACCACCAAGCCGTCGTTGTCGACGGAGACATCCAAGCCATCGACGGTGTCTTTCAGTGTCCCTGCATCGATGTACGCCGCTTCCAGTGCGAAGTATTGGTTGAACGAATATCCACCAAAGAGCTTGACTGCGACGCCGTCGGCTTCGAAGCCAGCTACCTTGTTCGTGACCTCGCCGACACCTGCGCCGAGATAGACACCCGAATGCTTGGCGTCGGCATGTACCTCGGCGCTCACAGCCATGCCCACGATCGCCAGTGCGCTGAACATATATTTGCGATTCATCCAACAGCTCCCTGATCCGGTTCTCACGAGTTGCCCATCGAACTCGTGGAGGCAGATAGCAAGCGCTGTGCCAATCACGCGCGAGGCTTCGGATCCCATATTTCATGGGGAGTGCAGGGGCGCGCGGCAGCGGAGCGGTGTCCAATTTAGTGGACACCTGTCTGCACGGCGGCCTGAGTCAGTGGCAAGATTCACCTCGCGCCGGGTCTGGCGGGGGATCCGATTTGCCTCCCGTTCACCATGCGCATAGTATGCGCGTGGCTCTCCTGGAGATGCGCAATGCGGTTTGCCTATCTCGACAAGGTTCCGCTGCCGCGCTTCAATCCAACGCTCATCATCGAAGGCAAGCCAGTGGTTCTACAGCCGCTGGAGCTTGTTTCCGTTGCCACGGACAAGCTGGGAAAAGTTGCGCATTCCCTTGCGGAGGAAGGCCCGCAAACCATTGACGATAACGCGCGCTCATGGGGGGATTTTCTTGATGCCCCTGTGCAACACATGAGGATTCTTGGTGATCACAGGATCAATCCGGAGCCAGATCGATCAGGTCTGGAATGCGTTCTGGTCGGGCGGCATTGCGAACCCAATCGAGGTTATCGAGCAGATCACCTATCTACTGTTTCTCAAGCGGCTCGACGACCTGCATACCTTGGAAGAGAACAAGGCCGCACGGTTGAAGCGGCCGATGGAGCGGCGCGTTTTTCCGACCGGTAAGGACAAACGAGGCGAGGGCGGCGGCCGGCCCTATGAGCATCTGCGGTGGTCGAAGTTCAAGAATTTCGCGCCTGCCGAGATGTTCGAAGTCGTCGACAAGCATGCGTTCCCATTTCTGCGCGAAGGCCTGGCAAGGCGCAATGGTGGCGACGATTCGACCTATGCTCAGCACATGGAAGGCGCGCGCTTCACGATCCCCACGCCAGCGCTCCTGTCCAAGGTGGTCGACCTGCTCGATGCCGTACCCATGGAAGCTCGCGATACCAAGGGCGACGTCTATGAGTACATGCTCGGAAAAATTGCGAGTGCCGGGCAGAACGGCCAGTTTCGCACCCCGCGGCAGATCATTCGTCTGATGGTGGAGCTGACCGCGCCCAAGCCCGACGATGTCATCTGCGATCCGGCATGCGGCACGGCCGGGTTTCTGGTGGCGGCTGGCGAATACCTGCGCGATCGACATCCCCAGTTGCTGCACGATTCGAAACAGAAGAAACATTTCCACCAAGGCATGTTTCACGGATTCGACTTCGATAAGACCATGCTCCGCATCGGCAGCATGAACATGCTGCTGCATGGCGTAGAGAATCCGAACATCACCTATCGGGACTCGCTGGCTCAGGAACACTCGGGTGAGGACGAGAAGTACACGCTGCTGCTGGCCAACCCGCCATTTGCCGGTAGCCTCGATTACGAGAGTACGGCGAAGGATTTGCAGCAGATCGTCAAGACAAAGAAGACCGAGCTGCTGTTCCTGGCGCTGTTCCTGCGCTTGCTCAGGCCGGGCGGTCGCGCCGCCGTCATCGTGCCGGACGGCGTGCTGTTCGGTTCGAGTACAGCCCACAAGACCCTGCGCAGGATGCTCGTGGAGGACCAGAAGCTGGACGCAGTCGTGAAGCTTCCCGGCGGCGTGTTCAAGCCATACGCAGGCGTGTCGACCGCCATCCTGCTGTTCACCAAGACCAACTCCGGCGGCACGGATCACGTCTGGTTCTACGACGTGCAGGCCGACGGCTGGAGTTTGGATGACAAGCGCACGCCGCTGCTTTCGGAAGACAAGCTCGGTGCGACGCCGGCAACTGCATTGAGCGCTGAAGAGCACACGAAGAACAATCTGCCCGATCTGCTTGCACGATGGTCTCGCCGCGACGGCGCGGAACGTCAGCGTCCGCGAACTGCGCAGAGCTTCTGTGTCCCGAAAGCCGAGATCGCCGCGCAGAGCTACGACCTGTCCCTCAACCGCTACAAGGGGATCGTGTACGAGCAGATCGAGCATCGCAAGCCGAAGGAAGTGCTAGCGGAGCTGGCGAAACTCGAGGCGGAGATTCAGCAAGGAATGAAGGAGCTGGAGAGGATGTTGGGATGAGCGGGTGGCCGAGCGTCAGGCTTGGTGATGTGTTCGATATCTCACGCGGCGGATCGCCGCGTCCTATCGACAGCTTCATCACCGATCAATCCGATGGCATCAATTGGATCATGATTGGCGATGCGTCGGAGGGATCGAAGTACATCTGCGCTACGAAGAAGCGCATTCGCGCAGAGGGTGCGAAGAAGTCGCGTGCCGTGAAGCCCGGCGATTTCCTGCTGACGAACTCAATGAGTTTCGGACGGCCCTACATCATGAAAACCTCAGGGTGCATTCACGACGGCTGGCTCGTGCTTTCGCCCCGGCAGGAGATCAGCCAGGATTTCTTTTATCACCTGCTCGGCTCAAAGGCTGTTTACGCGGAATTTGAGCGGCTTGCGGCCGGTGCAACAGTCAAGAACTTGAATAGCGAGTTGGTCAGAGGGGTGAAGGTTCGTCTTCCTCCTCTCCCAGAGCAGCGCCGAATCGCCGAGATCCTGGACAAGGCCGACGCCCTGCGCGCCAAGCGCCGTGCAGTCATAGCTCAACTCGACACGCTCGCCCAAGCCATCTTCCTCGACATGTTCGGTGACCCGACGACGAATCCAAAGGGCTTCGCCAAACAACCGCTCGAATCGCTCATTTGTGCCGATGACACTATCAACTATGGTGTGGTGCAGCCGGGCAATGACGAGAGGAACGGAGTGCCGCTGATTCGAGTGAGCGATCTGGTCGACGGACGTGTAGAGCAAGCCAACCTGAAACGAATAGCACCGTCGATCGAGGCTGCCTACAAGCGTTCCAGATTGCGAGGGAACGAGTTGCTCGTCAGCTGTGTGGGAACCATCGGGTTGGTGGCTACGACGGATGAGAGTGTAAGAGGGTTCAATATCGCTCGCGCTGTTGCGCGGGTTCCGATTGCGGATGACGATCTCCGGGCATTCTTATATGCCTACCTTCAGACTTCGCATGTTCAACGCTATTTTACAAGTGAGCTGAGAACGGTCAGTCAGCCGACGTTGAACATCAAGCAACTGTCGGAGACAGAGGTGCTCCTGACTCCGCGTCAGCTGCAGAGCGAGTTCCGAGAACGGCTCAGAGAGCTGGAGCGCCAGAGAAGGATGCAACTGGCGGCTGAAGCTCAAGGGCACGGTTTATTCCAGTCTATTCAGGAACACGCATTTCGCGGGGAGCTATAGGCCGCGCCGTCAGCGCTGTCGGTGCACCGCAGCCTGCACCCTCAGCCTGTTGCCACCTCAATGTCGCTGGTAAATGCGACCAAGCTCACGCCCGCCACGGCAAACAAGGCGTTGGTGCGGCGTGTGTTCAAGTATGCTGGCGATACGGATATCCTCACCGCAGGCATGGAAACCCCTGAGGGACCAGAGCATGAGCCAGTTCGCCTTTCTGCAACGAGAGTGGCCTGCAGAGCTTGATGCCTTCAAGAAAGCGGAGGGCGCGGTGCATGCCGATCCGCGGACCGCATGTTTCTATGCCCGCCGCGCGCTGGAGCTGTCGGTGGCTTGGGCGTTCAAACATGATCCAAATCTCAAGCTGCCGTACCAGGACAACCTGTCCGCTCTGATCCACGAGCCGACCTTCAAGAAGGCCGCCGGCGATGCAGTCTTCAGCAAAGCGCGTGTCATCGTCACCTTGGGCAATCGCGCCGTGCATAGCCATCGGGCGATTCCTGTCGAGGACGCGCTGGTTGCCGTACGGGAACTGTTTCATGTGGCGTACTGGCTCGCCCGAACCTATGGGCGGGTTGGGCGTCCGGCGCCCGGGCTTCAATTCGATCCGTCCGCGTTGCCTGAGCCGCAGCAGATAGAGAAGCGCAGCGCCGAACAGCTGCGGCAGTTGGAAGCGCAGTTGCGCGAGCGCGATGAAAAACTGGCGCAGCTGTTGACGGACAGGTCGTCTCTCGACGATGAGCTGAAGCGCCTCAGGGCGGAGGTTGCCGAGGCACGAAAGGCAGCGACTACCCAGCCCGATACACACGACTACTCGGAAGCCGAAACCCGCGATTATTTCATCGATCTGTTGCTCAAAGAGGCCGGGTGGCCGCTGGATCAGCGTCGGGACCGTGAGTTCGAAGTTGCAGGAATGCCCAACGGCCAGGGCATCGGCCACGTCGACTATGTTCTGTGGGGCGACGATGGCAAGCCGCTCGGGCTGGTCGAAGCGAAACGTACCAGGCGCGACTCGCGAGTGGGGCAACAGCAAGCCAGGCTCTACGCCGACTGCCTCGAGAAGCAGTTCGGGCAGCGGCCGCTGATCTTTTATTCCAACGGTTATGAGCACTGGTTCTGGGACGATACGAACTATCCGCCGCGCCCTGTTCACGGCTTCTATAAGAAGGGCGAGCTGGAGCTGCTGGTCCAGCGCCGGTCGACGAAGAAGCCGCTGGCCTCCGGCGAAATCAGCAAGAAGATCGTCGAGCGCTATTACCAGTGGCGAGCCATTCGCAAGGTCGGCGAAGCCTTCGAGCAGGATCATGAGCGCAAGGCACTGCTCGTCATGGCGACCGGCGCTGGCAAGACGCGGACCGTGATCGCGCTAGCGGATCTGCTAATGCGATGCAACTGGGTGAAGCGCGTGCTGTTTCTCGCGGATCGTGTCGCGCTGGTGAAGCAGGCGGTTCGCGAGATCGGCAGGCATCTTCCCGACTCCTCGCCAGTCAATCTGGTTACAGACAAGGAAGGCGAGGGGCGAGTATTCGTCTCGACCTATCCGACCATGATGGGGCTCATCGACGAGACGCGTAACGGACAGCGCCGCTTCGGCGTCGGTCACTTCGATCTGGTCATCATCGACGAAGCGCACCGCTCGGTGTTCCAAAAGTACCGCGCGATCTTCGACTACTTCGATGCGCTGCTGGTCGGGCTGACTGCGACACCGAAGGATGAGGTCGATCGCAACACGTACGGCTTTTGTTTTTCGATCTGGAGAAAGGGCGTTGCCGACGGATGCTTACTCCCTCGAGGAGGCCGTCAGGGAGAAGTACCTCGTGCCGCCGCGAGCTGTCTCGGTACCGCTCAAGTTCCAGCGCGAAGGGATTCGGTATGACGACCTGTCGGAAGACGATAAGGATCAGTGGGACGCGTTGGAATGGGATGGCGACGACGGTACGCCGGATCACGTCGAAGCTGAGGCGGTCAACAAATGGCTGTTCAACAAGGATACCGTCGACAAAGTACTCGAGCATCTCATGACGCGCGGCCTGACGGTCGCAGGCGGCGATCGTCTCGGTAAGACCATCATCTTTGCCAAGAACCAGGCCCACGCCGATTTCATTGCCGAGCGCTTCAACATCAACTATCCACATTACCGTGGCGAGTTCGCGAGCGTCATTACGTTCAAGACCGAGTATGCCCAGACGCTGATCGACAATTTCTCGATCAAGGATAGGCCGCCGCATATCGCGATCTCTGTGGATATGCTCGACACCGGCGTGGATGTTCCCGAGGTCGTCAACCTCGTGTTCTTCAAGCTCGTTCGGTCCAAGACGAAGTTCTGGCAAATGATCGGGCGTGGCACGCGGCTTTCTGAGAGCCTGTTCGGCCCGGGAAAAGACAAAGAATTCTTCTTCCTCTTCGACTACTGCCAGAATCTCGAGTATTTCAGTCAGAACCTTCCAGCGACGGATGGGCGGGTGGCGGACGCCTTGGGCACCAAGTTGTTCAAGTCGCGCGTGGAGCTGGTTGCGCAGATCGATGAACAGGTCGGTCCTCCCGGTCCAGGCAGCGGTGTCGATCCGGCCAATGTCGAAGACCTGCACGGATTGCAGGAGAAGGATGTGCGGAGTTTGACAGCCGCGCGCTTGCTGCAAGAAATCGAATCGATGAATCTGGAGAATTTCGTGATCCGGCCGAAGCGGCGCCTGGTCGAGAAATATGCGAAGCGTGAGTCATGGAATGCGCTCTCGCCCGACGATCGGATTGAGTTGACCCAAAGCGTGGCAATCCTGCCCACGCAAATGCCGAGCGAGAATGAGGAAGCCAAGCGGTTCGACCTGTTGCTGCTCAAGCTGCAGTTGGCGGTGCTACGGAGCGAGCGTGCCTTCGAGCGGCTCCGGGATCAGGTCAAGGAGATCGCAGCCCTGCTGGAGGAGAAGGCATCGATTCCCATGGTCAGCGCACAGATGCCGCTGATTCTGGAAGTGCAGAGCGATGAGTATTGGCAGGACGTGAAGGTCGGGATGCTGGAAGCGCTGCGCAGGAGGTTGCGCGATCTCGTTCAGCTCATCGACAAAGTTCACAGAAAACCGTTGTACTCCGATTTCGAAGATGAGATGGGAAGTGAGGTCGAGTTCGATCTTCCGCAGTTCAAGGAGGTGAACGATCTGGCGCGATTCCGGGCGAAGGCGCAGGCATTCCTGCGGGCACATCAGGACCATGTCGCCGTCAACAAAGTGAGAATGAACAAGCCATTGACGCCCGTCGATCTGTCGGAGCTGGAGCGGATGCTCGTGGACAGTGGTGTCGGTGCAAGGGACGACTTGGAGCGTGCCGCCACGCAGGCGGCGGGTCTCGGTCTGTTCGTGCGATCGTTGGTGGGTCTGGACCGGGGTGCGGCTAAGGACGCGTTCGGCGAATTTTTGCGCGACACGACTTTCAGCGGCAATCAGATCGAGTTCATCAACCTCATCGTCAACCATCTGACGGAGCACGGCGTAATGGATGCTGCGCGTTTGTATGAATCGCCGTTTACGGATCTGACGCCGCAAGGGCCGGACGGACTGTTCAACTCCCACCAGGTGGATCGTTTGGTTGTGACCTTGGAAGCGATACGCGCGGCGGCGAGTGCAGCCTGACTGGATTCACCGCGACGATCCGTAAATCTTCTCGACATCTTGGCCCGCCTGAGGATGACGAAGGCGGCGCACTGTCAAGTTGCATTCGACTTCCCACCGCGATTCTGAGAAGGTGAGCAAGGTTGCTGTTCTGCGTCACAAACGCCCACCGCTTCGGGCGGGCCCAACAATACGCAGCACCTCCACAAGCGGGACGACTGATCCAGGTCGCGTGCCGTCCGTTTGCTGGATTTATCCGCAACGGATACGGCGCGTGTCGGGGAGGATTGGATGCGATTGCTTCGTGTGGTCTCGGCCTTGGTTCTGCTGGGCCTGCTTCAGGCTTGTGGCGGTGGCGGTGGCGGTGGTGGTGGTGACGGTGGTGGGGGCGGCGGCGCAGGGTTCAGCATCGGCCTCGACCGCACAAGTGTCACATTTGAATTCTTCGAGGGAGCCGAGCCACCAACGCGGGTCATCAATGCCACTGCGAGCGGCGAATACACCGGCAACCTTTATGTCGGCGCGACGGTCGAAGGCCCGGGCATCGATCCGACGATTCCCATCGTCGTCAGTGGCACCAGGGGCACGATTTCGGTGAAGGCGGCTCCCGGCCTGGCCGAAGGCACCTACAACGGTCGAATCAACTTTCTCGCCTGCTCGGATGCGGCCTGCACCAGGCGTGTCGGTGGCACGCCCATACCTGTCGCGTACACCGTGACTGTGAAGCGTGGCGTGCGATTCGC
Source organism: Steroidobacter cummioxidans (assembly GCF_003104955.1). NCBI lineage: Bacteria > Pseudomonadati > Pseudomonadota > Gammaproteobacteria > Steroidobacterales > Steroidobacteraceae > Steroidobacter > Steroidobacter cummioxidans. The sequence continues at coordinate 23,211 of NZ_LSRW01000034.1, forward strand.
ACCGGCGACGGCTTTGCTGACAGCTCAAAGTGGTCAGGGAACATCCGCCGACGTGACGATCGAGCTGCCACAGGGAATGAGCCAATATGACGTGGGCGCTGGCCTCCCAGAGTGGCTGAGCGTCACAAACCGGAGCGCGTCGTCCTTCACACTGGCGGCAAACTCGATGCCCGTCGGGGTTTACAACGCATCGGTGCGCGCGACCAGCGGCGGCGCGTCTGGGGTCCTCTCCGTCACGTATGAGGTCAGTGCGCCTCCTGGTGGCGCACATGGAATTCTCGCCGTACCCGAGACGTTGGCCTTCGGCGTCAGCGAAGGTACGCAGGTGACTCGAACGCTCCAGATCACACCTCCGACCTGGACGCCAGGTGTGATGGAGAGCATTCGATACTTGGGCCAAGCGCGCAACTGGCTCACGATGACGCGCAGAGACGGCGGCTTTGATGTCACAGCGTCGGCAGCTGCGCTCCCGGAAGGCACCTACACCGCCGAGATCGTGTTCAACACCGTGCCTGCTCTTGAATCCCTGTCGATCCCGGTTGCTCTGACCGTGGGCCCGGGATACATCAAGCCCGCCACGACCAGGCTCAACATCAACTCCGACACGACGCATGCTCAACTCTCCGGCCGCGCGCGCATCGACATAGTGCGAGGCGGACCAGTCGAATGGACTGCATCCACAACCACGCCATGGCTCACTATCACACGCGCCAGCGGGCTGACCGGCACCGACGTGGAGTTCGCGATCGATCCAGCGGCCGTCAACGGCTGGGCCAACTTCACCGACCATGAGGCAACCATCCGCATCGGCAGCCCATCGCAGAGTCTGTCGCCCATCGACTGCGACATCGAGGTACAACTGAGGCTCGCAGAGGTCACCGGCGTCGGCCCGCATCTGCTGATCGCGGGACAGTCCTCCAAGATCGTCGTCCGTGGCCGCGGCTTCAGCGGCTTGTCCGCACCCCTGAGCCGACTGCGCATCGACAACGCGTCCTTTGTTTCGGCCCAGGTCGTCAATGATTCCAAGATGGTCGTGGAGGCCGGCGCATTGGCGCTTGGCGACCATACCGTCAGCATTACGAATGCGCTGAATCGCTCCTTGCAGACGCGCGACGTGCGTGTAATTGCCGAGGAGGCGTACGCGTACAAAGCGATTCCAGTCAATGTTCCTTTCGTGGGGGGGCCATTCCTCTACGACGCCGAACGGCGGCACGCCTACGTCGTTGCGTTCTCCTCCACCTTGATGCGCTTCGAGGTGACGTCGAGCTCGACAGTCGCTGAATCTGTTATAGGCGCTGGCGGGCGGAGAATTGGTCTGACCCCAGACGGTGCGAACTTCATCACCGGGGACCAGTATGGGTTCTCGTTACTGGATCGCGACACACTGGCCGTCGTCCCCGGCAGCGAGTACTCCAGCTTCGGTACTCCAGGCGGCTCGGTTTATGGTGAGTATCCCGCCGGCATCCATGGCTTGATGGTCAGCAACGATTCGCGCCTGTGGTATCAATCGTTCCGGTCACTGGACATCAATACCAAGGAAATCCGATCGATTACGCGGTCGCCAGCCGCGCCCTCGGGGGGCAGCTTCAGTCCGATGACCATCTCACGCAACGGCGAGAAGATCGTCGGGGTCGATGCGTCCGTGAATCCGGCCTTCGATACCTATCCGCTGGTCTACGCCGACGCCGGGGAGTCGATTCTTCACTACCGCCCGGATCCGGTGAGTATGAATTCTCACATCATGCTCAGCGACGATGGCGAGCGCGTGCTGGTGGGTTACGGCAAGGTGTTCGACGGCCAGCTCAACCTCGTCGGCGACATCGTGTTGCCCTCCAGCTCGAGCGACTACTCTCCCCTCATTGCCGCGATCTCTCCAGACGGCGCGAAGGTCTACGTCCTGTTGATCAGAGAGAGTGACTACAACAACTCCGCTCCGGCGTACAACCCTCGCATCTATGTGTTCGATTCGAGCACGCCAGTCACTGCTCCGCAGACATTGCCGCTCGAGGGCTATTTCGAGTTCGACGATTACCCCGGCTGCATGATGTCTTCCTGCTACAGCCAAACGCTTGCCAACATCACGCCCGACGGCGGCGCACTGATATTCGCCGGCAACCGCAACTTCGTCGTTGTGCCGACGAATACGCCCATGCTTTCGGCAGCGCGGAACGCAGGCAGCAGCATCAATACGGTGCGCTGGAATTTGAGCTCAGGTGAATAGCCGGCAGCATCATCACTCTCTGGGCCCTGGCGACAATTGCCAGGGCCCGTCAGGCAACGGGAGAGCGCCGTGGTCATTCGACGAATAATCTTCGTATGCGGAGTCCTTGTGGCACTGTCGGCGCTCGGGGCCGATTCGGACTCTGAGCTCAAGTTGGGATGGACGAAGCAAGCCCTTGCGGAGCATTCGCAAGGCTGTGTCGAGGGAATAGTTGAGCCCGCGCGCCGTGATTACTTCGCCCGGGCAGCCCAGGTGGGCAATTCAAACCCACGCCCGTTTCCAGAAAAGGAACTGCGTGCCTCAGCGGAGCCAATGTGTCGTTGCATCTCACGCCGCATAGCGGTGACCTATTCCTACACACAAAGCATCCAGGAGCCGCAGCTCGCAATGCCTTTTATTGAAGAGGCTCTCAGTGGCGGCGAATGTGCGCCCGAGGGACTTCTCGGTGAAGTAATGAAGCGAAAGCAGCGGAGTCTCAATCAGTGACGTCTCTGCCGGACGGGTCGTTCGGCGCGGACGCACACGTGCTTTGAAGTTGATGCTTAGACTTAAAGCCAGGATGCGCGAGCCGCGCTGTTCAGCGAGGCCTGCGGCGCTTGGCCTACAATGGCGACGGTGGTGCCGCCACCGCCGCCGAACGTAATTTTTGTCCGCTTTGGCGGACGACAGGATGCCGCTCGGGGCGGCATCCCGGTGTGGCTACTTCCCGCCAGCGTACATTTGTACCAAGCGATGCAGGAACTCGCGTCCCTCCATCAGGGACTGCACGCGGATGCGTTCATTGAGCCCGTGCGCGTTGCTGGTGGCGCCGTCGCTGAAGATACCGGAGACACCATAGGTCGGAATGCCGGCTGGAGTCATGAAGCGACCATCGGTGCCGCCGCTGGCTTGCGCAGGCAGCACAGGCACGCCAGGAAACATCTCCTTCGTCAGCTTCTCGATGGGCCCCAGGATCTCCGGGGTCAGCGGCGGGGGCGGCGAGGCCTGCTCCGGCGGCGCCTGGAAGCTCACCTTCACGCCTGCCTCGTTGATGGCACTGATGAGTTGTTGACGAATCTCCTCCGGAGCATGGCCGGGGAATATGCGGCAATTGACGTTGGCCTTGACGTTCTGGGGCAGAGCGTTGGGTGCGTGGCCGCCCTCGACCATGGTGGGCACGCAAGTCGTGCGCAGTGTGCCGTTGAAGCTCGGATCCTGTTGTACGCGCTGTACCGCGTCCATGTCGCCGTTGGCAGCAGCCTGCATGGCTTTGCCCATCTCGCCGCCGACGATGGCGCCGTATTGGCGGAAGTAGCCTCGCGTGGTGTCGTTGAACTCCACCGGGAACTGGAACTTGACGATGCGATCGAGCGCGCGCGACATCTGGCCAATGGCATTGTCGGGCGTGGGTCGGGAGGAGTGGCCGCCCGGGTTGGTGACTTCGAGCGTGAAGTCCTGATACAGCTTTTCGCCCGCCTGGACGCCGTTGTACTGGTACTTGCCAGTGCTGGCTTCATAGCGGCCGCCGCCGCCTTCGTTCAAGGCGAACGCGGCGTCGATCAGCTCGCGATGTTCTTTGACCAGATGTTGCACACCGTTGAACACGTTCGGCGTTTCCTCGCCGCAAGTCAGCGCGAGCTTGATGCTCCGTCGTGGCTTGTAGCCTTGCTTGCCCCAGCGAACCATCGAATCGGCGAAGATGGCCGCCATGGCTTTGTCATCGGAGGCACCGCGGGCGTAAAAAAAGCCGTTCTCCTCGGTGAGCTTGAACGGATCGCGCTCCCAGTCTTCGGCCTTGGCTTCGACGACGTCGATGTGTGCGAGCAGCAGGATGGGCTTCAATTTTGGATCCGTACCCGGCAGCAGGGCGACCAGGTTGCCGTCCTTCGGCCGGCCGGGCGGCACGATCACGTGCAGCTGGCTCTCCGGATACCCTGCCGCGGACAGCCGCTCCTTCATTGCGTTCGACGCGTCGGTGCACGAGCCGGAGGAAAGCGTGGTATTGATCTCGATCAGCTCGCGATACAGTTCGCGGAATTCCGCTTCACCGGCACGTGCACTCTTGGACGCCGCCGTCTGCCGGCTGGCGGTAATGTCGGCGTGAGCAGTGCTCGCTGCGAGCAGTGCCAAAGCGATGCCGACTTGAACCTTCGAACGCATGGGATCTCCGCATTCACTGTGAGAAATATCGTGAGTGCACAATAGCAGAAGACTTTACGCAGAACACGCGCGCGCTGGTCATGCGGCAATTGAAGCCCAATGGATCCTGCGAAGGCTTCGCGGTAACCGAGGGCGCTCATCGTCACTGTGCCTGACGGTGGCTGCGCGATCTATCGGCTGCGATTTTCGATAGCACCGAAACACGGCATCGGGTGCTTGCCCGCTTTGATGAAGTAGTTTGTGCTCTACTCATCGATCGGCGGCGACCCGCTCGCAATCAGGGCGTGCTGAACCTGTGACACACGTTCCGAACCCGAAAGGCGTATGCCTCCATGTCCGTAGGTTATAGTGTCGTGGACCTTCTTGCTGAGTGGGTGGAGTGATCAAAGGCGCGCCCACCAAGCAGGTCAAGATCGCGCGCGCTGCGCGGCCGACTCGCAAAAGCGCGGCTTACCCGCGGGGTTGTGTTTCAGAAGAGCCATGACGAGTCGCAAGCGTAAGAAGCAAAGGTTGACGGAGAGTCAGCTTCAAAGAGCGAAGCAGCTTTCTACTATCGATCTGTCGGACAATGACGCTCCAGTTCCACCCGGTGCAGTGGCGGCTGACGCGTCACAGCTCGCACACAACAACACCTATAGCCCGCTCCCGAAGTTCTATGTAGACAAGGTTGTGGTATGTCGGCAGTGCGGAAAACAGGAAGTGTGGCCGGCCGAGCGACAGAAGTGGTGGTACGAAGTTGCTAAGGGCAATATCTTCACTCAGGCCGTTCTCTGTCGTAGTTGTCGCAGGGCAGACAAAGATAGAAAAGCGGAGGCGCGGCGAGTTCATCTGGAAGGGTTGGCGCGCAAACGTGAGCGAAAGTGAAACATAACAGCCGCGGTTCCGGCTCGCGGCACAGCGGCGGCGTCAGGCATGACTTTCGGAATGCCACTTCGAGTCTGGTTGTTGGCGCCGGCCATCATTGCGCTGGTGACGTGGATATGGGCGCGGGCATGATATGCACGGCGATCGGTACAATACCGGCGTTGCTCTTCGTCGCTTGGTATTGCAGGGCGCTTTACTGAATTTGCGCGCAACCATGGCTAACAACACGCTGAACACATCGACCATGCCTGATCGGGGCGGTGTCGGATCGACAATAGGGCGTTCGGAAGCGGAGAGGCTAGGGTAGGTATGAAGACCAAACGGTTGCTGTCGTTGTTCGCGTTGCTGTCGCTAGCAGGTTGTGCCCAAATCGGAGGCACGACGTTCTTGATGGACCAAACTTTCGCACAGCGTGTGGGGGCCGCGCCTGATGTGGAGTCTCTTACGAAGCAAGTATATGCAACGAGCTCGCAGCCCTCTGAGATCGAGATTTACTACGTCTCCTGGAATCCACTGACCACGCCGGATCTGGTCAAAGACTGGGAGTACCACTATAAGATCAGTGAAGCCTCCAAGCCGGGATACCCCTATACCCGTATCGCCAAACTCACATACTACGCAGAGACGCGCGATGATGTGTCGGCGCTCAGCGTGCTGCGGGAAAGCGCGTCCAAGCTCGGTGGCGATGCGATCATCGATGTGTTCCGAAATCCCGCCATCGAAACGGTCTCTACGCCCGCAAGAATCTTGGGCTATCGGTACTTCGCCACCGTTGTGAAGAACAAGGAAAAGGTCGAAGGAGCGAAAACAGGGCGCGCCTTGCGCTAAGGCCCAATGTCGCGCGATTCGTCACTGGCGTGCGGGTCCGCGGGACAATCTCGGCGTTAGCTTTCACATATGGATCTCCAGGAATACCGAAAGCTCTACGGCAGCAGTTCAGATGCCGCTCCCGGCTGGGACGCGATCGACGCCCGTCTGCGCGAGATTTACGGCCCGCAGGAGCCGAAGCATTGGGGAACGGTTATCAAGGCAATGTTGGGTGGCCCCGATCCGATCGATGGAATCAGTGCCTACGAGAGTCGAGCGGGCGGAATCGATCATCTGCACTTCTGCACTTATGGCTACACCGATCTCTATTACAACGAGGAAGCGCTCGGGAAGGACTTCAGCAAGTTCGGGTTCGAGATGACATTCCGGCTTGCGTCTGAGCTGCCGCCGCAGGAACAGCCAATCTGGGTTTGCAATCTGCTGCAGAATCTGGCGCGATATGTGTTTCAGTCCGGAAAGTGGTTCGACGAGTATCATTGGATACCTGCAAACGGACCAATCAGACGGGACTATGAAACGAGCATCGTAGGGCTTGCCTTTGTGTCCGATCCGTTGCTGTCAGCGACGGACTCTCCTCATGGAAGAGTGGAGTTCGTGCAAGCGTTTGGCATCACGGAGCTGGAGCTGCGAGATCTGAAGAATCGATCGCGGTCATGCCAGGAGATCATCGACGGACATCGTCGAACCAACCCTATGCTGATAACTGATCTGACGCGTCGTGATGGCTGACAATTAATCGACCGATGACAGCCGCTGTGAGGTACTCGTCGACAAGCGACGGTCCAGCGGACCACCCAACTCGAAGGAGACTCGCATGGGACTTCTAACCTTCTGCCTCAACGTCAACCTGGATGGCTGCGTCGACCACCAGGAGGGAATCGCCGACGACGAGACGCGCGCTTTCTTCACCCGCCTCATGGACGAGAGTGGGGCGATGCTGTGGGGCCGCGTCACCTACGAGATGATGGAGAGCTATTGGCCGGCAGTCGCCCGCGGCGATGTGGAGGCGCCGCCCGCGGTGCGCGAATGGGCGGTCAAGCTGGAGATCAAGCCGAAGTACGTCGTGTCGTCGACGCGAACGGACTTCCCGTGGACCAACAGTCACCACATCGCCGGCGACTTGCGCTCGGGCGTGCAAAAGCTCAAGGACGCGACCCCGGCCGGCGTGCTCCTCGGTAGCGGCAAGCTCGCGGCCGAGCTTGACCGGCTGGATCTGATCGACGAGTACAAGTTCCTCGTTCACCCCAGGATCGTCGGCCACGGCCCGACCCTGTACCAGAGCGGGTTGCCCAATACGCGACGGCTTGAGCTGGTCTCGGCGAAGCCGCTCAGCAATGGCGTGGTCGCCATGCACTACCGGCGCGCGGCTACATACTAACTTCGGCGCCGATGAATTTTTGCTCACCGCAGCTTCATCCTCGGAGCATCCGATCGAGTGATTCGCTGGTGCGATTGCTCGCTTAAACGAATGAATTCGGCCCGCCGCCTCTGCTATATATCCGCGCACAACCCGAAAACTCGAGTCTCGACATAATTAAACAGCGGTTGCGCGAGACGAACGGAATCCAGATGAAAGTCCTGTTGCGATGGTCTCTGCACATTTTGTGCGCATTCGCGTTGGCGGCCTGCGGCGGCGGCAGCAACAGCGATAACAACTCCGGCGGCAACGGCGGAATCAGCGGTGGAGGCAACAACGGCGGCACTGGTAGCGGCGGTACCGACGGCAGCGGTAACAACGGCGGCGGCAACAGCGGCAGCGGCAACAACGGCGGCAATGGCTCCACCGGCAGCGGCAATAACGGTTCTACCGGCGGCGGCAATGGCCCCGTAGCGCCGATCACCATATCAACGGCATCCCTGACACTGTCCGGCTTCTCGAACGCCCAAATCCCGTATCAGGATGTCGTGGTTGCAGAGAATGTCACGGTCACCTTTCAGCGCGAGCGTTTGACGGTCGGCGCACTACCGGGACAAACCTTGCCGACGTGGCTGAGGGTGTACACGCCTTCGCAGCCCACGAGTCCGGCGTCGGTGCGCATAGGTGCGGGCCGCGGAACCGATCCTGGTGACTACTCGACCACGTTGCGCTTCACCACCAGCAATGCCGATGGTTCCAATGCGACGAGCCAGGACATGACGGTGTCGGTACACCTGGATCTCGGTCAATTCATTGCCACCGAATCGTTCGGACTCGCAACGGGAAGCTCCGTGGCGGTCACCGTCAACAACGGCGAGCCAATGACCCTGGGTCGACGGCCCAATCACAGCGAGCCCAATCCACGGCGAACCGACCTCGGTTATGTCGTTCTCGGACAGGAATATACGGTGGCTGTCGCCGCTCAACCGACCGGTCAGACCTGCACCTTCGAGAACGGATCGCCGACCTTGACGCAGATCGCGCCCAGCGGTTCCCCGGTCGTTCACAGAGTCACGTGCAACGCTTCGTTGGTGCCGTGGACCTGGGTCGGCGGTCCGCAAACGCCGAGCGCTCTACCTTCGTATGGCACGCGCGGCACTCCCTCTTCGACCAATACGCCCGGCGCTCGTGCATCTTACGCATATGCGGCCGGCGCCGACGGCAATCTCTGGCTGTTCGGTGGACGGGTTGCTGGAGAAAGCGGTACTCGCAACGATCTTTGGCGCTACGACATCGCCAGCGGCGAATGGACCTGGGTCAGCGGCTCGAATTCCGTGGACCTGTACGGACACTATGGCGTACTCAATCAGGCAGCGCCCGACAACTTTCCCGGCTCACGTGATGGCGCCTTGGCGTGGGTCGACGCGAGCGGCAACTTCTGGCTGTTCGGTGGAATCGGTCGCGCGAGCGCGGGAGTGCCAGGGTTCCTCAACGATTTGTGGAAGTACGACGTCGCTGCCGGACAATGGATCTGGACGAGCGGCGTCGACGGTTCCAACAACGCAGCTTCTGGAACCTATGGTGTTACGCCTTCAGTCAACAACATTCCGGGTGGCAGATCCAGCGGCAGCCTGGTTCGAGACAGCCAAGGCGACGTCTGGATCTTCGGCGGCAACGGCGTCGGTGCGAACAGCACCATGGGCGCGATGAACGATCTCTGGAGATTCTCGCCCGCCAGCGGTGTGTGGAGCTGGATGAGTGGCAGCAATGCCCCCGGGCAAACCAGCGTATTCGGATCGCGCGGCGAGCCTTCCTCCGGTAATCGGCCAAGCGCTCGCGGCAATGCTTCCATATGGGCCGACGCATCAGGAAACATCTGGGTCTTCGGCGGCGTCAACCTCAATGACACCAGGCTGAACGATCTGTGGCGTTTCGATCCGAGCACCGGCCTTTGGGCATGGATGCATGGCGAGGCATTGAATCCTCCCTACGTTACCGGCTTCGGTGTGTATCAGCCTCCCGGTGCCACCACCGACAACATCCCGGCAGGCCGATTCAGCGCCGCCGCATGGACCGACGCCGCGGGCAATTTCTGGCTGTTCGGTGGCTTCGCTCAAACACCGCACCTGCATACCAGGGATCGCGTCAACGATTTGTGGAAGTATTCGCCCGCCAGCAATACATGGTCGTGGATGAGTGGATCGAACGTCGGACAGTCGCCCTCCGTGTTTGGCACACAGGGTATGCCGTCAAACACCAATGTTCCTTCCAGTCGATCGGCCGGCGCGGCGTGGACCGATGGGTCCGGACAGTTGTGGATGTTCGGGGGGCAGACGACCCCCAACTCCGATGGCCTGATGACCGATGTGTGGCGCGTGACTGCGCAGTGACTGCTTACTGCGGATACGCGTCGAGAAACGGCAGCGTCGTAGCCGCCAGTCCCGGCGAAAACAAGATATCGTAATGGCTCATCATCGGAGGCGTTGCCTTGTTCGCCATCTGTTTCCTCGGCGCGCTACGCAGTTCGGCGGGGGGCGGTACTCTGATTGGCGAAGTCGGGTCGCCTAACACCTTGCTGGAGCGGACGGCGCATCGGAGGGGCAAGTCGATGACCAGGTTCGACACATTGTTGACGTTCGCCGCCTTGCCGGTCGCGATTCTAATGGCTGCGCTCTTGCAACTTTGGGCGTCCGGTTTCCATAAGTTGGTTATTGCTGTGTGCATAGGCGGAATATGTGTCAATTTGCATGGTTGCACGTAGACTTACGGGAGAGTTCCGGTCCAGGTCATTAGCAGCGCCCAGGTTATCCCTCGCAGAGCGCACTTCTAAATCAAGTTCGGCCTCAGAATGAACCAGGACGGCAATATCGACTACTCTCAGTACGACCTTCAGCAACTGAAGGAAGCGCTGTCGTTGATCAACAGGGCGCGCTACCCGCGAAACCTTCAGAACCTTCAAGCGGAGCTTGCGGTGCGGACTGCTACCGGCGAAGTAACGCCTCCACTCACGCGGCATGTGGTTTCTCAAGCGGCGTCTGGATCCGCAAATACCGAAGCTCGCAATGATGATAGGCCCCACGCTCGTCCGAAGACTGTCTGGGCTATCAGCGTATTTCAATTCTTCGGCGCGGTGTTCATGGTCTTCGGATACTACGTTGCTTTCAGCGGAGATGTTGTTCTGCCTCCAGAGCTACGGGAACTGTATTCGGCTTTCACCGTTGTCGATCACGCACAGATGGTCACTGGGATTGCACTGAATCTTGCTGCCACAGTGTCTCTTTTTAAAATGAGACGACCCGCGCCGTATCTCTTCACTGCAAGCCTCGGATTGTCGATCGTGAGTTGGGTGTGGCATGTTGCCGCCGGGCGTTGGGGGAAGCAGTTCCTGGAGAACAGTTTTCCAAGCATCGCGCTTGGTACAGCGATCGCGCTACTCGTCTGTGTGTACTCCTGGTCGCTACTCCGGCGCGGGAAACTACAGTGAAGCTAGAAGTGCCGAACAATCGCTTCGAGCCGACGCTCACAAAGCCTCGCGCGCTTCAGCGGTGCCGTTAGCTCGGGTAGCACATGCGCAGCGCGGCTTTGATTCGATGGATAGTGGGGACGAGTGTGGTCGTTGCCTTGTATCAGGCAACTGTGTTCCATCTGGGTTACGAAACGTCTGTAGAGTTCGAAAGGGTGTGGGGTTACGTCTTTCCGTTCCTATTGGCATTCTGGGTTGAAGAAGACAGCCGAGCCAGGCCGGAGATATATCGCCCCTCGTTTGACATCGGTCTCTTCATCTATTTGATCTGGATCCTCTACCTTCCGTTCTATCTGCTGCGAACACGAGGTGCGAACGGTTGGCTGTGGATTGTCGGCTTATTCTCCCTGGCGTTTCTCGGGTCTATTCTTCAGTTGGCAGTATATGCGGCGAGCTAGCATCCGCTTGCAGCTCTTGTGTAGCCCCTTTAGAAGAAAGCGCGATGAACAAACGCGATTGGATTGCATCTACGGTAGTCTTCCTTGGCCTGGCCAATAGCGTCGTTGCCGATGATGCTCCAGGCGGCAAGGCCATTCACTTTTGTATAGAGTCACCGAACCCGAAGAGCGGCGGGACGCGCCTGAGGGGGCGTCGAATCCCCGCCGCACGCTGCCCGAACAATCGCCTGAAAAGCATCCAAAACGTGCTCGATTGCCTCAGGCGTGTACGAGTCGACGCTGTAGAACAAGTTGGCGCGCGTCTGGCCACGACGCTCGAACACGCGCAAGTTCAAGTCGAACCGCGGGCCGCTTGCAAGGCCGATGGGGAAGCTCTCGACATCGAGCTTCTCCAACGAAAGCTCCTGGAACGTCTCGTAGGAGAAGCCGAGACGGGAGTCTTGCGCATGCTGAGAAGTCATGGCCCTCTGCAAGATCTCTACAAACCTGGCTCGGTGCATCTCGATGTGATCTTGCGCCCGAATCAGCGTCTCCGTGAGCCGCCTGGCGAATGCCTCGAATCCGATCTGTGGGTCAACATGGATGGGCAGCAATACGCCGCGTGAGAATTTGCCAACTATGTGCTCGAACTCCATGCGATTGCGCTGCGCGGAGGCCGTGAACATCAGCATGGACGTAGCGTTCGATAGCTCGTGCATGGTCATGGCGTACGCAGCCAGATAGAACGAGTACACGGTCAGTCGATTGCGCTCGCAAAATTTCTGAACCAGCGGGCGAGTCTCATCGATATCTCGCTCCAGGACTGCGGTTTGATTCTGCGGTATCTGCGGAGCTGGCCGGCGCAACGATGTATGCAACCTCAGCGAGCCGAACCCCTGCAGCACTTCATTCCAATAGGCCCTGGCCTGCTGTTCTCGGGAGGCATGGAATTGTCGCTGCCAGATCGCGAAGTCGCTGTACTGCAGAGCCACCGCGGCGGGCACATAGGGAACGTTCCGGACAATGCATGAGTAGCCATGCGAGATTTCGTGCTGCAGGAGGTCGATGGCATGACCATCCAGCACCAGTGGATGGCTCATCAGGACCAGCACCGTCTGCGTCGCCGACAATCGAAGCAGATGAAAACGAATCAGCGCGTCCGACAGGCAATTGAACGGACGCCGCTTGAGTTCGTCGATACACGCCTGGACGCGATCCTCCGGAGACTGGTTCGATGGCTCTCGCAAGTCCACGACGGAATAATCCAACGCCGCATCGGACAAGATGATTTGCGTGGGCGGACTCGTACTCACGTCGAAACATGTGCGCAGAGCTTCGTGCCGGTGGCACGCAATCTCGAGGCTTTCTTTCAGGGCTTGCTCGTCGAGGTCGCCGCGGATTCCATAGCCGATGCAGATGGATTCGTCAGGGTCGGTCAACGGCAAGAGGTCGCGTTCACGCAAACGAGACAATTGCAGTTCCTGCAGGTCGCTGACCGGCGCGGGCACGTCACGCGATGCTCGGCGAATCGGCTCCGTGGGACTGACCTGCACGGTCGGCAGGTATGCGCACAACTCGCCGAGAGTGGGCCTTTCATAAAGATCCGCGGGTGTCAGCTGAATCTGCAGACGGGCTTCGATCCGAACGATGATCTGCATGGCCAGCAGGGAGTTTCCGCCAGACTCGAAAAAATCACTGTCCGGTGTCGCGAACTCCTGCCCGAGAACGCTCGCCCAGATCTCGGCAAGAGTGTCAGCAATGTCCGTTGCCGAGACCGCCGAATCGTCGCCCGCCGCTTCCAGCATTCTGGCTTCATCCGTACGCATTGGCTGACGCAAGAGAGTTTGTATGAATGAAGAGGCCGCGTGGAACAGTGGCCTTGCGCGGGAACTCCGGCCGGAGCTCAGCCGGCAGATGCGAGCTGGTTCGTACTCGTTCGATCATGTCATCCCTGGAAACGGAGTACAGACCGCGATGGAGCGCGGCTTCGGTGCCGAAAAGTAACACTGCGTGCAACCTTCCGGACAATACCTGCTTTCGATCCACCCTTGAGTGCTCAAGGAGGGTCAACATCATCCATGTTGAATTCCATCGTACATGAGCTGTGACTGACGTGGCAAGACGATAGCTCCGTAGCAGCCGCGGCGACGTGAACCCGCGGGAGCATTGATATAAAGTGTCGCGTCTCGCGACGCCCGACGAACGTTTGGTGCATGGATCGCAATGGAGTGCTCGTGAATGTAAGGGACCTGCTTCGCGGACCTGTGGCCAGGCACCTGTTCGCTCTGTCCGTCCCCATCCTCGCCGACCTCGCGATCATCAATCTCTATTTCCTGGTCGATTTGTACTTCATCGCTCGCTTGGGTGATGCGCCGACGGCTGGCGTCAGCGCGGCCGGTTCGGTGCTGTTTCTGTTCACGGCCTTTATGCAGATCATGAACGTGGGAACGTCTTTGCTGATGGCCAACGCCGCCGGACGCCGAGATCGAGAAGCGATCCGAAGGATCTTGCAGCAGTCGCTCCTGCTGGGCGGCGGATTGGGCGTCGTGGTCCTGCTGCTTGGTTACTGGCTGTCGCCACCATACCTGCGCTCGCTGACCGCCGACGAGACTGCTGCGCGTTTCGGTATCTCATACTTGTTCTGGTTGTTCCCCGGGCTGTGGATACAGTTTGCCGTCAGCACCATGCGAGCGGCGCTGCGCGGCCTGGGTGCCGTTAGGGTGGCCACCACGGTACAACTCATCACTGTCGGGTTGAACATCGCTCTCGCGCCAGTGCTCATCGCTGGAATTGGAACGTCGCACGCGCTCGGCGTGCCGGGCGCAGCATTGGCCAGAACGCTTGCGATCGTGGTGTCCGCGATCATTCTGTGGCGATACTTGGATCGTCACATCGGCTTCCGCGCGGCTGGTTGGCGACCAGAGTCCACGCAACTACGACGGGTGCTCTGGCTCGGTCTGCCGGCAAGCGGTGAGATGTTGCTGATGTTTGCTTACACGAGCGTGTGCTACTGGGCCATTCGCGACCTGGGATCGGACACGCAGGCGGCGTTCGCGGTGACCAGCCGAGTCCTGCAAGTGCTCTATCTGCCTGTCATGGCGGTCGCGTTCGCGCTCGTCCCGTTGGCTGGCCAGAATCTGGGAGGCGGCAATACCGATCGCGCCGTTCGTGCCTTCAAGACTGCGCTCGCGAGCAATCTATCCTTTTCGCTGCTGGTTGCAATTGCCTGCGAGCTGTATCCCATGGCGTTCGTGCAAGGCTTGTCGCCCCCGGGCTCGGCGGTCGCGCAGGCCAGCCTCATGCTCGATGTACTCACATGGAGCCTGGTGCCCATCGCGATCGTTTTCTCATGTTCCAGCGCCATGCAGGCTTTGGGAAACACGCTGTTCTCGTTACTCACCTCATGCATTCGCCTGGCGAGCTTCGCGGCGCCGCTGCTTTTCATACCGCTCGCACCGGAGCGCTCGCTCGAGATGATGCTGAATCTGTCCGTTTGGACGCTCGTCCTGCAGGCGATCGTCAGCCTCGTATGGCTGGCGAAGACGTACCGCGCCCGCGCCGCCCGAGGCGCGTGGGTGCCTGTCGCGCAGGAGCAAGCGCCGCTTCGCTGATAATCCTCTGCATCTATCATGACAACGTTACATCGATCACAGGACCGCATCGAGTGGGCCGACATCAGCAAACGGCTGCCCTCGGCAGCGCCGCGCAAGGGTGAGCTCATCCTCGGATTCACGAATGGGCAGGAAAGACACTTCGCCGTGGTGGGATCATCCGGCCTGAACATGCAAGCCGCTGGCACGCAGCTCACCCGCATAGGTTGTGCGGTGAAGCTGTTCACCGCTTCACTCATGGATCTGTGCGTGCGCCGAGGGGACGTGAGCTGGGAGGACAGAGCGCAAAGATTCTTTACGGCACGCCTGCCGGTGGACATGACCATACGACAATTGCTCGACCACACGCACAGCCTGGATGATTCGCTGTTGCCTGGTGCGCCGCGACTCGCCGATGACAAGCTGGACGTCGCGGAGTTGTGCAATCGCCTGGGAGCGATGCCCCCACTATCGACGCCCGGCAAGCTGTGCAGCTATGGCAATGCTGGCTGCTGGTTGGCGGGGGGCGTGCTCGAACGAATTCACGGCAAGTGCTATGGAGAGCTGCTCAGCGAGCAGCTCCTGCGGCCGCTGAACTTCACGGCTCACATGCCGGCAGGAGCTTCGACTATCTGTCCGTCGGTCGCCGAGGAACTCGATCTGAGAGCATGCGACATACTCTCATTCCTGGAACTGTGCTTTCAGCAAGAGGGGCGCGATGCGCCGTTCAATCCCCGCGCCCTGATGCGCGACCCTATCGCATTGCCTGGCTGGTCACCCTCCGAACAAGGCACGTGTATTGGCTGGAAGAGCTTCGGCTGCGGATGGTTTGGTCACAACTCGCATCTGCCGGGACATATCACGGTCATCCGGGTCAATCCCGAATCGCGCACCGGGTTGCTGCTCTATGGCAGTGAGGCCACGCTCGCGGCTTTCACCAGGACATTCGCAACGATGCTGCCGGAATTTTCCTTGTCGCGCCTGCCCAGGACGCTCGACCCGGCGCGACTCGCCACGGTTCGATTGTCCGAGTACGAAGGCTCATTCGCCAACGCTGCCTTGCGAGTTGTCGTTAGAAGCATCGATGGAACTTTGCATTACCAAGCCGTGGAGAATCACGTTCGGTCTGCGGAAACTCACAGCGCGCCGCAGCCGCTCATCGCAGCGGAAAATCATATGTTTCTACCCGCGGCCCGCCCCTTCGCGCCATTGCAGGTATTGCAGTTCGTGCCTGACGCGCACGGAACGTTCGATCACATCTGGAATGGGCGCAATTTGTTACGTCGCCAGCGGATCAGTACGTGATCCGCGCCTTTACAGCCCTCGACCGCGCCACTAGTATGCGACGTGAGCCGCACGAGGACAACGCGGCTCGAACTCATGTTTGTGTTCTGTGTTCCCGATTCGGATGGAAGCGATGCCGAGGAATACATCGTGAACTTCCTGGTGCTGGTGACGAGCGAGCTGCGGCACAACTGGGTGCGTTCAGCGACGACTATTTCATGCGTCTGCGCCGCGTTCGCCCTGTTCGGAGTCGTTCAAGGCGTCAAAGACAGCTTCGATGCTGCGATCCACGATCTTTCCCAATCCGCGGATCGGCTCCTGGTGACGAGCCGGGTGAGCCGCATGGATCCGTTGCCCATTGCACATGCGGCCAAGCTGCGAGCGATTCCGGGCGTGCAAGCCGTGAGTTCGACAGCCTATCTGCTCGCGTACTATCAGGAGCCCGGCAAGTGGGTGGGCGGCCACGCCGTCGATATCGAACACGTAATCTCGGTATTTCGATTCAAGGTCGATCCCGAGGTGGTCCGCCGCATGCAAGCGAATCGCACCGGAGCGATCGTCGGCACTGAGCTTGCAAAGCGCTACGGCTGGAAGGCCGGGGATCGCATTCCACTCACATCCAACCTGTGGCAGAACTCGCGAGGCTCGCAGGACTGGACGTTCGATATTCTGGGAACCTATGCCGCGGACGATCCACGCGATGCCGAGGGGTTCCTCATCAACTACGATTATTTCGACGAGGAGCGTGCGTTCGGCAAAGGCACGGTGGCGAGCTTCTGGGTCAGAGTCGCGCGTGCGCCGGATGCAAGCAAAGTCGCGGCTACAATCGACGATGCATTCCTGAACTCCGCCGGCGAGACGCTTACCCAAAGCGGCAAGGAGCTCACATTCAACCGAATGCGGCAACTCGGCGACATCGAATTGATTGTGCGCTCGATCGTCGGCGCCACACTCGTACTGGTCTTTTTCGTAACCGGCAATACGCTGCGGCAGACTGCGGATGAGCGGCTGCCGGAATTTGGGGTATTGCGAGCCACTGGGTTCAGCGGCACATATATTTCGTCGCTTGTGATCGCGGACGCGTTTGTGCTCATTGCGCTCGGCGCGGCGGCAGGCTTGGTGATCGCCGCGTTTCTGGTAACCCAGGTGCCCGAGCAGTTTGGTGCGTTCACGATCGGGCCGGCCACCCTCAGCTCGGCCGCGCTGGCCGTCATCGCGCTGTCACTCGCGACCGCCGCGCTTCCGGCATATAGAGCCTCGTCAATGCCGATCGTGGCCGCGTTGAGGCGCGAGTCATGAAAGTACGACGCATTCTTTCATTATTCGTCCTCGGTCTACGCCGAATAGTGGCCCGGCCCGGCTCGGCGGGTGTCGTCGTTCTTGGCTCCGCCGGCGCGGTCGCGGTGCTGTGCTTTTTCATGGCAGTGAGCGACGGGCTGCACTCCGCGATGCTTGCTGCGGGAAGAGACGATAGAGCATTGGTCCTGCGCAGAGGATCGGATTCGGAGTTGAACAGCTTGATGACGCTGCAGGTCCGCGATCTTCTGGTCTCCGAGCAGGGCACCGCCGGCGGCGCAGAGCAATGGTTCTCGCGCGAGTTGGTCCGCGTCATCAACCTGCCAGACACGGACAGCGGCAAGATCGTCGCCTATCCCATTCGCGGCGTCGGCGACCAGTTTCAGCAGGTGCGACCTGAAGTTCGCATCGTCGAGGGGCGGATGTTCAATCCCGGCAATCACGAGTTCATCGTGGGACAAGGAATCGTGCGAGCGATGCCGGCGCTGCGGGTGGGCGAGGAACTGCCCATCAAAGGCGTACGATGGCGGATCGTCGGCATCTTCTCTTCCGGGGGCAGCACGCATGACTCCGAAATTTTCGCCGATCGCGAGACGTTGCGATCGTTCTATCAGGCCACCCACATCAGTTCAGTCACGGTACGGGTCGAATCGCCGGCCGCGCTGACAGCGCTGCAGCAGCGGATCGAAGCCGATCGTCAGCATCGTCTGCAAGTGATCTCGGAGGCGGACTACTACAATGCCCTGGCGACGCGATCGAGCGCTCCGCTGAAGGTGGTCACAGCGCTGGTCGGCACGCTCATGGCGATTGCGGCTGTATTCGCAGCCATGAACGCGATACACGTATCGGTGTCATCACGCAGCAGAGAATTGAAAACCTTGAGCGCCATCGGCTTCGACTCGAATTCGATCGTCATGGCGCAGTTGCTGGAAGCCGTACTCCTGTGCCTGGTCGGCGCCTGCCTGGGAGCTCTGTTGACCTGGAGTATGCTGGGGGGCTCGTCCATCAGCCTGGTGGTCGGCGCCGCACGGCTGAACCAAACGTCATTCGATTTGCAGGTGACTGCCGAAGCCGTGGTGTACTGCATGTTGATAGGAGTGCTGGTTGGCATCGCCGCCGGGCTACCGCCAGCAATCCGTTCGGTACGGATGAGCGCCGCCGCAATTCGGCACACCTGAAAAGTCGCGATCT
The DNA here is from genome assembly GCF_003104955.1 of Steroidobacter cummioxidans. Lineage (NCBI taxonomy): Bacteria > Pseudomonadati > Pseudomonadota > Gammaproteobacteria > Steroidobacterales > Steroidobacteraceae > Steroidobacter > Steroidobacter cummioxidans. The sequence goes on from NZ_LSRW01000034.1 coordinate 41,881, forward strand.
TCACCCGCATGGAAGACATTGTTGTCGCTCATCTGCAGAACCAAACGGTCTCCCCACAAGGCCTGCTGGGCAGAGATCCACTGACGCTCTCTGCGGGCGACGTGCGCAGGTTCGCCAGAGAACTCACGCAGGCCTCAGGAGAACCGCACGTCCGCATTGCCTTCGGCGGCAACGTCACATTTGATCCTCTGCCGGAATATGTTCTCGTGCACCTGGCGTGTGCTGGCCTCGTGCCGGTATTTCATGCCATCGAGTTCGGCCAGGTCACCCAGACCTTGCTGGACCCACACTCGCAGCTGCATTGCTTCAAGCCCGACCTGATATTTCTGCACTGGGAGCTCGAACACGGTATCGCGGGACATGAGCAGCGGCGTGCGTTCGTCGACAGTGTATGCGCGACCGTCGCTACCGCGCTCGCGTCCACCGACGCGACAATTCTGCTGAGCAATTTCTTCGATCATGGCGACGATGGCGCCGGACTTGCCGACTGGCGGGGTGAGCCCGACCCGCAGGAACTGTTCGCCGAGTTGAATCGGAACATCGCAAAACAGTTCCGTTTCGAGCCGCGCGTGCAGTTAGTCGATATCGCGAGATTGACCGCGCAGTTCGGCAGAAGCCGCGCACGAGATCTGCGCCTTTATCTGCTAGCAAGAATTCCGTGGCACGAGTCGTTCATGCCGCTGCTGGCGGATGAACTTACGCGTCACATCAAAGTCGCTCTGGGCCGCGTTCGTAAATGTCTGGTCGTCGATCTGGACAATACGCTTTGGGCTGGCGTGCTGGGAGAAGATGGACCACGAGGCGTGCGCGTCGGCAAGGGAGACGCGACCAGCGAGGCCCACTATCGTCTTCAACAAAAGCTACTTGTCATCAAACAGCGGGGAATACTCCTCGCCGCTTGCAGCAAGAACAACCCGGAGGACGTGGCAGAGCTGTTCCGCATCCGCACGGACATGCCGCTGCGAGCGGAGGATTTCGTCTGCATGCGCATAGGATGGGACAGCAAGGACCAGGGGCTGCAGCACATTGCAGCCGAGTTGAATATCGGCACGGACAGCCTGGTGTTTCTCGATGACAACCCGGCTGAGATCGAGTTGATCCGGCGGGCACTGCCGGAAGTCGAGTGCGTGCTGCTACCGCAGGACTCGGCGTTGAGTGTGAGCTGCTTGGATCGTATTCACAGCCTCGATCGAGCCCTCATCACTCATGAGGACTGGGACAAGTCTGCTCACTATCGGCAAGGCTCCGCGCGAGAGGCAGCGCGGCGTCAGTTCGTCGAGCTGCCCGAATATCTGCGCAGTCTCGAAACCACGATCGAGCTGCAGCCCTTGAGCCGCGACCTCGTCGCCCGAGCACATCAGCTGTTCATGAAGACCAATCAGTTCAACGCCACCGGTCGCCGGTATGGCCTCGGAGAACTGCAACGCTGTGTGGACGATGCCTCCCGCATTGCCGTGATGGTGCATGCCAAGGATCGCTTCGGGGATTTGGGCTGGATCGCCGCAGCCATCCTGAGCCGCTCTCAGGAGCCGTGCGCTCACCTCGATAACCTGGTGATAAGCTGTCGCGCACTCGGGCGAGGGCTCGAAGTCGCGCTACTCAACAGTCTGAAGCTGATCTGTTTCGAGCTCTACCCGCTCGAATACCTGACCGCCGAATATCGGCCCAGCAAGAAGAACTCACCAGTGAGCGAAGTTTTCCCCCGCGCCGGGTTTGTTTTGATCACGCCTGGCGATGCCGACATTCGCCGCTACCAATTGTCACGAGATCGTTCGTTATACGCACCTTGCGATTGGATACGGGTTCGCGCTCGCAATCTTCGAGCTCTGCAAGGCACGGCCTACTCGCCATCGCAATGGGAAGACGGTCCGCTGAGCTTCTCATCGAATCTCGGCCTGGAATGATGGCGCTGCTCGACACGAATTCCCTCAGCGAGCCATCGCTCGAGTCAGAACGTCAGTGGCTGTAGCGGCGCCATCGCGCTCCAACTTCATGAGGCTATTCAGTCGGGCAAGCGCATGCTCCTTCTCGGAGATGACACGCATGAGCGCATCCGTCAAGGCGTGCCGCGAGTAGCTCGCCATGGGAATGCTTGGCGTCCCGATCGACTCTTGCATTTGCCTCGCGTTGTGAGGTTGATCATACGCGGAGGGCACGCAGACCATTGGCTTTCCATGTGAGCAGGCAGCGATGAGCGTCCCCATCCCTGCATGGTGCACGATGATGCCCGAACGAGGGAATGCGACATCGTGGTCGACGTAGGCGCGCACCAGCACGTCAGGAGATGAATGAGCAGACCGAGCTACGAACGCACTCAGATACAGACACTTCAGCCCAAGCGATCTGCACGCGGCAATGGATTCATCGAACAAATAGCTGGCGTCGAGCTCGTCGGCGTAGGAGCCGAACGAGATCGTGACGGTGCGTGCGTCGAGGAACTCGTTCAATTCTTCGTCCTGGCCGATCGACGCGCGCTGCTGCAGGCGCGGATATCCGCATACGATCAACCGTTCCACTCCGGGGATCACGCCCTTGTGCATGAACGCGGGAAACAAACCCAGCAAAGCAGCCGGCGTCGTAAACGCCTCCGCGTAGGGCAATAACGCACGGGGTAGTCCAACCCGCCGACGCAGCGCCGCCAGCGACGCATGCCAATGCGCCGGAATCTTCAGCCTGCGCTTGTCCTCGGCTCCGCTGTCGCTCCCTCGCAGCAGATAGGCGGGACTGAAGGCACATGCGAAGTATGGAATGCCGAGCTTCTGCGCCACCAGATGTGATGGCAACACCCAGTACGGCGCGACGATGGCATCCGCATCCGCCCCGAACTCGAGTAGCACATCGAAGTGATGGTCGAGCTGGTCGAGCGCCTGCTCGATAAAGGGAATGGCAACGTCCGCGCCTGGACGCGAAAAGGTCATCGCATCCCTGGCCGCCCCGAGCTGAGCGAACTGCAAGTCATATGATGCGATTGTTTTCCCGAAACTGCGGTTCGCCGCGAATGTCACCTCGAAGCCGCGGTTTCGGCACGCCTTCGCGACTGCAATGAGCGGCAACACGTCACCCAGCGATCCCAGGGTGGCGATCAGGATCCTAGGCACGGCTGGCGTTGCGCTCCAGCGCTTGCCGCAGGATTTGCGCGTACTCCCCTATCGTCGTGGCACCGAGGAATTCAACGACGTCCTCCTCGTCGAACTCGATGGCGAACTCGACCTCGATCGCACGCAGCACCAGCGACAGCGCAATTGAGTCGAGGCCGATGTCATCGAGGGCAGTGGCGTGCGACAGCGATTGCGCGTCGATCACGCACACCCTGCAGATCTGTTCGATGAGCTTGTGAGAGATTGCTGTGCTGGAGTCCATTCCTGTCATTCCATGCGCGAGCCGAGCGCGTGACGGGGCGCCGGTGGAGCGCAGAGTACACGAGCGAGGGGCGGATCGACACCAGCCTGCCTGCTCACCTCCCGCACGTGACAGTTGACGAGATGCAAGGAAATACGATTTCCTTGGGTGCCGCCAGCATGATGGCTGGCCCGAGGCAAGCAGGGACGCTCATGAAAATACTCGCCTATAACGCGGGACACGACGGCAGCGCCGTCCTGCTCCAGGATGAGACGCTACGTTTTTGCCTGGAAGCGGAAAAGGACAGCGGCTCCAGGCATGCGCTGATCTCTCCCAATCTGTTCATCCGATCGCTGGAGCTTGCGGGCTTGCCGGATGCGATAGCGATCTCCGGATGGCACAGCAGATCCAATGACCTGATTGCCAGGTCCGATGCCAGCTACATGGGCACCGGTTCGGAGTCGCTGGTGCAGGCGATGACCACGCTCATGGGCAAGTCGATTGCCGTGTTTCACTCGTCGCATGAACGCTCGCACATCATGTGCAGCTACGGCCTTGCGCCGTTCCCGCAGGGGCAGCCGTGCTACGTGCTCGTGTGGGAAGGGAAGATCGGGGCGTTCTACTACGTGGATGAGCAGGTGAGGATCCATCCTGTCGGCGAGGTACTTGCCGAGCCGGGCAGCAAGTATGCGTTCCTTTACGGCCTGGCCGATCCCACCGTGCCGATGTTTCCTACGTCGGTGCGCATGGAGGATGCGGGCAAGCTCATGGCTCTCGCCGCCCATGGAGCCGAACGCGTACCGTCGAATGCTGAAAGCGAACTCATCCAGGCCGTCATGTCCATGCCAAGCGTCTACGGCGGCTCGCACTTCAAGGCGCACAAGGCGAAATTCAAGAGCAGCCCTTTTTGCAACGTCGGCTTGCGCTCGCAGGAGTTCAAGGACGTCGCATGGCAATTCTCCGCGGCGTTGTTCGACCGCTTTCTGAGCTTCGCGCGCACCCATCTGCAGCGCAAGCTGCCGTTGCTGATTGCGGGGGGATGCGGCCTCAACTGCGACTGGAACTCCAAGTGGCTGGATTGCGGCTTGTTCGAGGATGTCTTCGTGCCGCCGTGTACGAACGATTCCGGCGTGGCTCTGGGTGCCGCGATCGATGCGGCCCACGCACACATCGGACGTGCCAAGGTGGACTGGAATGTCTATGCCGGAGAGGAGTTCGTGGACGATCTGGGTGCGAAGCTCGATGTGTCCTCGGTTCCCTTGAATCTCGATGACGTCTGTCGGCAGCTGCGGGATGGGGCGGTCATCGCCTGGGTACAGGGTCGTTATGAGATGGGCCCTCGGGCTCTCGGGAATCGCTCGCTGCTCGCCGCACCGTTCAGTGCCGAGACGCGGGATCGACTCAATCATATCAAGCAGCGAGAGGAGTTTCGGCCGATTGCCCCGATCTGCCTGCAAGAGGACTTCCAGAAACATTTCCAGAGCAGCCGGGCTGCATCGCCCCACATGCTGTATTTTCAAAGAGTCATGTCCAGCTCACTCGCGGCGATCACGCACGTGGACGGCTCCGCCCGTGCGCAGACCGTAACCTCAGAGGACAACCCGCGGATGCATGATCTGCTGCTTCGATTCCGGCAGCTGACCGGCTACGGCGTGCTTTGCAATACCTCGCTCAACTTCAAAGGCGCAGGCTTCATCAATCGGATGAGCGACCTGATCGCCTACGCGCGTGAGCGCGAGTTGGATGGATTCGTCGTCGGCGAGCGCTTCTACATGTTGTAAGGAATCGCGGGTGAACAGCCAGCTGATGGATTTGACCGCTGCGCCTTTGATCTCATGCTTGTGTGTGTCCAGAGACCGGCCGAACCTGCTGCGAAGGGCCATCGAATGCTTTCTCGCGCAGTCGTATCCGAACAAGGAGCTGGTCATCGTACATCCCCCGCGAGATCGAGCGACGGCTGAGTGTGTAAGGGCGTTCGCGAGCGATCAGCTGCGGCCGGTTGCGATCGAGATGCCGGGAGCCGCGCTGGGTGATCTGAGAAACGTGTCGATGGAGCGGGCGTCCGGTGAGTTCCTGTGCGTCTGGGATGACGACGATTGGCACGGCCCGGAACGACTGGCGCTCCAGTACGGTGCCATCTGCGCATCGAAGAAATGCGCAGCCATCCTCGCCCGCTTGATCATCTACGACCTCAACAGTGCCCAGGCCTACCTCGGCTACGAGCGACTGTGGGAGAACAGCGCGATGTTTTCGAGGCCCAGGATCCAGCAGCTCGGCATTCGCTATCCGTCGATGAACCGCTTCGAGGACTACGATTTCGTCAATCAGCTCATCAAACACAATCTCGTATATCCGGTGTATGAGCCCACGGCGTACGTTTATCTCTGCAACGGCGTCAACACGTCTGGAGGTGAACACCTGGCAACGTTGATCCGCCGCTCGAGCCAGCTTTCACCCGAGCATAGCGAAGCTGTCCGCTGCGCCGTGGAGTTCGTCGAGCCGCCCCGGCGGGCCCACGAACGGATGCAGTCGGAACATTTCAAGTCGTCGCTGTGCTACGTCCGCTCCAGCGCCGTGCCGAGGATCTAGTGCACCCGGAGTTGAAACGCTCCTTGCTTCAAGACGTTGCGACCTTTCGTCATGTAAGGACACAACGCCCGCATCGATTCAGCCGAGATGATATATCGGTCGATATCGGTATTGGATTTGCTCTTTCGTTGCGGTAAATGGAGGGACCCTGAATCTGGATACACGGAAGGACAAGATGGAACTTGTTAGTCCAGTTCGATGCAAGATGTGGAGAATGCATGATCGCAACGGCGAGGAGGTCACGATCGAGTCCTGCTCCTCCCTGATCGAAAGCATCAAGAGGCACGGTCAGAAGCACCCCGTGCTGGGGCGCCGGGTCCAAGGCCGCGATGGCTACGAGATCGAGCTCGTGTACGGTGCCCGCCGATTGTTCGTCGCTCAGCAGTTGGGGCGCGACTTGCTGATCGAGCTGACGGAGCTCGATGATCGGGCGGCCTTGATCGCAATGGACATCGAGAATCGGGTGCGCGAGGACATCAGCCCGTACGAGCGGGGGCGAAGTTATAAGCGTTGGCTCACCGCGGGTTACTTCAAGAGTCAGGTTGAAATCGCCAAGGAGTTGCGCATCTCGGAAGCGCAAGTATCGCGACTGCTGAGTTACGCCGAGCTGCCTGCCGTGGTCGTTAGCGCCTTCGCGTCGCCGAAAGATATCAGGGAGGAGTGGGCAGTAACCCTGGCGCGACGCTGTCGAGAGCCGGAATGCCGCGACCGCATGCTGCCTCGGGCGCGAAATCTCGCGAAGAAGCGCACCCAGCGGGCCAGCGCGCAATCGATATTCGATGAACTCGTACACGTCGACGCTGATACGAAGCCGATCGCGGCACGCGCACGTCACGAGGTGATTCGAGGCGCCGACGGGAAACCCCTGTTTCGAATTGCTTTCCGGGCGCGGGACGTGCACGTGATCATCGGTCGCAATCGAGTCGTGCCGGAGGTCTGCGAAACGCTGGTCCGCGAGATCAGGGCGGTGCTGGAGAATGGTGTGTCGGAAGTGACGGCCGCTCTCCAGAGCGCGTTCAAGTCGCCTTCAAGACGCGGTCAAGCGGTATCCGAAGCGTCCGAGTCGCAGGAGCGATTCTCCGATGATGCCGACGATCATGCCGCCAATGACCGCGTGAAGCAGAAGTCCCGGGCTGAGGTTCGTCTCGGAAGCCGTCTGGTTTGAGTCCGGGCCACCTCGAGTGCTGATCGAGCCGTCATGGAACAAACACCAGTCAGGCACGGGGCGAAGAACGAACGGCTGCTGCGGTGATCCCTGCAATCAGCCAATCGCAACCGCCTGCGATTCCAGAGCAAGTTATAAATGTTTGCAAACTGTCTTCACGTTTCTCAGCCATGATTGACTGCATGTGATATCTGGGTATTCTTCGATTCACCAGGACGATCTAATAATGGAATATCAATGAACACGGAACAGTCGCTATCTTCATTGCTTCCGAAGAGTTGGTACAACCTCGTTCCAGAACTCGATTTCAAAATTCCCAAGCCACTGCATCCAGTCGAGGAGCGGCTTGCAAGCGTCGAAGATTTCAATTGGCTGTGGTCGTCGGAAGCGCTGCGAATCGAATTTCTCCAGGGAGAATATGCATCCAATCCTTGGATCGATATACCGCAGCCGGTGCTTGAAGCATATTCGCAGTATCGACCGACGCAGCTGTATCGCGCGCGCGGGCTCGAGAAGCATATCGGCACCAGAGCCGAGATCTACTTGAAGCGCGAAGATCAGAATCCAGCAGGTAGTCATAAGCTGAATACGGCTCTGCCGCAGGCTTTCTATGCAAAGAGCGACAAGGGAGTGACCACTCTGGTCACCGATACGGGCGCAGGTCAGTGGGGATCCGCACTGTCAATGGCTTCCAGCAGGTTTGGATTGGCGACTAAAGTCTTCATGACCCGGAAGAGTTATGACGACAAGCCGTATCGGCGGTTCATGATGCGCATGACAGGCGCAGAAGTTTATCCGTCGCCGAGCAGTATCACGCGGCTTGGTCGCCAGTTGCTCGAGCAAGATCCAGATCAGCCCGGCAGCTTGGGCATCGGAATGAGCGAGGCCATCGAGCTGGTGCGCTCTTCTCAAGATCACCGACTTGCTCTCGGATGCATGTCCTATTACGCGGTGTTGCATCAGACGGTAATTGGTATCGAGACGAAGATGCAGCTCGAAGCGCTTTCACGCCGTCCGACCTATCTACTCGGATGTGTCGGCGGCGGGAGCAACTTCGCCGGGTTCATCGGCCCGTTCGTCAAAGACAAGGTAGGCGGGTCGAACATGACGTTTGTGGCGTGCGAGCCGGAAAACATCGCGACCTTGACGAGCGGCGACTATCGTTATGACTGGGCCGACTACGGCAAACATACGCCCCGTATCTCAATGTATACGCTAGGGCATGATTTCCAGCCTCCAAAAATCCACTCCGGGGGACTGCGCTATCATGGCAAAACGCCGGTATTGTCGGCGTTGGTCAAGAACAAGATCGTTGCAACCAAGACAGTTTCGCAACCAAGCGTGTTCGAAGCCGGTCAGATCCTGCTCAAGACAGAAGGCATTCTGCCGGCACCTGAGAGCAGCCATGCGATCAAAGCCGCACTAGACATCGCTTCAAACGCGAACGCGCAAGATGTGATCGTAGTGTGCCTCTCCGGTCACGGCTACTTGGACCTGAAGGGTTATGCGGACGAACTGTCGCTCGAGTAGCGTTATAGAAATCAGTACGCCCGCGAGGATTCATATCGATCTGGTCGATATGTCCGGTCGATTGAGCCGTATCAATGGCAGTGTCGGTTTCGCGATTGAATATCCGCGCTGTCATCTGCGAATCGCCGCGGCGTCTGAACTGAAGATCGTCGGAGTCGAGCCGGATGAGCACTCCTACATCCGGCGCGAACTCGAGTATGCAGCCAGCAGGCTGGAGCTGCAGGATACGAAGTTTCAGCTCGAAGTGTTGAGCTCGATCCCTCGGCACGCCGGTCTAGGGTCAGGCACTCAGTGGCAGCTTGCCTTGTTGGCGATACTGGGCCGTCTTTGCGACAAAAGGGTGTCCGTGGAAGAGACTGCACGCTACTCGACTAGAGGGCGAACGTCGGGAATCGGGGTCCACTCGTTTCACAGCGGCGGATTCATTGTTGATGGCGGTCGTCGCATCGAATCGTCGCAGCCCGCATTCAAGCCCAGCAGCTTTGCCGATCCGGGAGATCTTCCACCACTGCTCTTTCGTTGCGCGTTTCCAAGCAACTGGGGGGTTGTGGTGTTCATTCCCGAGGGTTTCAGAGGTCTTTCAGGCGAGGAAGAGCGCTCATTCATGCAAAGCAATACGCCGATCGCCAGCGAAGAAGTAGCACAGGTTTGTCATTCGCTATTGATGGAAACCATGCCGGCAATCGTGGAAACGGATCTCGACGGTTTTTGCAACAGCATTACACGCTTGCAGAATGTCGGTTGGAAGGCAAGACATTGGGCCAGGAGCGATCTGGCCGGGTTGAAGCAAGTTGCCGAATGCCTGACGCGGCTCGGCATCCGAGGCGTGGGATTATCCTCGACCGGGCCGACATTGTTTGGGTTCTATTGCAAGACGAAGTTCCCGAATCGGGAAGAGGTGCGATCCAAACTGATCGAGGGTCTGAGCTCGGCGGCACGGGGCGATTTGCATGTCACAGATGGAGCAAATCGCGGAGCAAACCTGATAGCGCTCGCTTGTTGACACGGAGTCGCATTAGCCATGGAGGCCATTGGACTATTCGGAGGGACCTTTGATCCGATCCATTGCGGACATCTACGGACCGCGCTTGAAGTCGCGAAAGTTGTCGGTCTGAGCGAAGTTCGATTCCTGCCGTGGCCGACGCACGCTTTGCGAACCACGCCATCTGTCGGCGGGGCGCTACGGGTGGACATGGTGAGAGCGGCTGTCTCCTGTCATCAGATCTTCAAAACCGACGATCGCGCTTTCTCAAGAGAACCCCCAGTCTATACATACGATGTCCTCTCTGAGATTCGCAATGAGCATCCTTTGCTTTCTCTATGCTTTCTATCGGGTATGGACTCGTTCGCAAGAATGGATAAATGGCATCGTTGGCGGGAGATCTTGGACCTCGTGCACATAGTTGTTGCGCGGCGGCCCGGCAGCGATCTGCCTCGATCCGGAGCGGTTTACGACTTGGTGCAAGAACGTGGTGTCGAGACGCCTGCCGCTTTACGAACCGCGAAGTCCGGGCATATCTTCGTCGCACCGGTGACGCCATTGCAAATTTCAGCGACCGCGCTCCGGCAATCGATAAAGGCAGGCGTCGATCCCCGATTTCTCGTGCCCGAGCCTGTACGCCAGATCATTCTTGAGCAGTCTTGCTACGGTGGATGAAGCACTGCTCGCGCACTGTACTGACGCGGTAATCCGCTGGGTGTCCGTATACAAGGGACGTATCGGAGGGAATCGTGCTGAACCTCGACACTGTTGAACGTGACTATGTGCGTTGGTATCCGACCGCTCTCGGAGCGTTCGCGGAAGGGGAGGTAGAGCGAGCGCCGTCTACACGGCCCTTCTCCACGGGGCTATATGTGCATATCCCGTATTGCGACAAAAAATGTTCCTTTTGCAACTACAACGTGCAAATAAAGAACAGAAATGACGATTCAACACGAGACCTGGTCCGCACCTACATTCGTGCGATCAAGGATCACGCCCTGCGCTGTAAGGAGCTGAGATGGCACGAGAACGTGCGCGTCGACAGCCTATATCTCGGAGGTGGGACGCCTTCCTTTCTCAAGGCGGAAGAACTGTTCGATCTCCTTACGTTCTTTCGCGCGGAGTTCGACTTCGACGATAATGCCGAAGTGTCGGTGGAGGGAAACCCGATATCGCTGGATTCGGAAAAGATAGACGCCCTCGCGAAGGCTGGGACGAGCAGGCTGAGTATTGGAGTGCAATCCTTCGAGCCGAGATTGCTCGAGATTCTCGGCCGAGGTGTTACTCAGGAGGAGAATATCGAGGCGATCAGAATGGCGAGAGCCTCGCACATTCCGATCTTGAACATCGATCTGATCTACCGGAATCCGTCGCAGAGTACCGAAGAGCTTCTCGAGTCGATCCGCATTGCTCGCGAACTCGGTGTCAACCAGGTGTCTTTATACCCTCTTTGGGTTCGGCCGAAGACCGAATTTCACAACGCGTTTGTCAAGCAGAAACTCAGCCTGCCGACCGAACAAGATGAGTTCGAGCAGCTCGTTGCTGCTCGAGCCGAATTCAAGCGGCTTGGCTACGAGCAGTACAACGTTTTCGACTTTGTCGACGACCGTGCCAACATTTGCGTGAACACATTCCTGCAATGGCAGGATGGAGAGTGGATCGGAATCGGCCCGGGCGCTACTTCCTACTTTAGAGGCTCATTCTTCATCCACACTTACGACACTGCCGACTACATAAGGAAGATCCAACGTGGAGAAGACTCGGTCAATGCCGGTCTGACATTATCCCGGCAGGAGCGTATGGAGCGCACGATGGTGTTCGGTCTGAGAATGTTCCCTTTCTTGAAGGAAAGATTCTTCGGGCAGTATGGCGAAAGGGTTGAATCGGTCTTTGGCGATAAGCTGCGATGGCTCGAGGATCAGGAGTTGCTACAGCAGGACGCACGCGAGATTCGATTGACTGCGCGAGGAATATTCCATATCAACGGAATCAGTAAGTTATTCTATTCGCCGAACAGAAAAGGATCTTTGCAGACATTGGGCCGGAAAAAAGACGGTACGCTCATACTTGAAAGGGACTTTTGAGGTGCGCACCTCTCGATTCAGGATCTTGATCTTCGACTTCGACTACACTTTGTTCGACACGTCAGCCGGCGTCGTAGAATGTATGCAGCGCGCCTTTGCTGCGCTTGGTCAGGAGATTCCGCAGGAAGCCCCGATACGAACGACCATCGGGCTTCCTCTTTCACACGCCATCTCCTCGTTGAATACCGCCTTGTCAAAGGCCGAAGTCGACGAAATAGCGCGGCACTTCCTTCGGTTCGCCGACGTATACATGGTCGAGAGGACGGTACCGATTCCTCCTGTGCCTGGCCTTCTTCTGGAATTGGCGAGTGAAGGCTTCAGTCTGGCCCTGTTGACTGGAAAATATAGAGCCAGAGTCGTTCGCACATTGGAGAGCCACGGACTGTTGGAATGCTTTGATTCGATCCTCTGCGGTGACGAGGTCCGTGGCAAGCCGGATCCTGAAGGTATAACGAAGATCTGCGAAAAGTGGCGCAACCGCTCTCGTGACGAGTTCGTCCTTATTGGTGACCATTACTTGGACATCTTGACCGCGAAGAACGGTCGTATCGACTGTATTGCCGTCAGTTCAGGCCAAACCTCGCCGCAAGTATTGGCGAGCTACGAGCCACTCGCCGTCATCCGTGACTTGAGCGGTTTGCGAGCAGTACTTTCGGGTTCAGTTCCCGCGCGTGGAGCTCCAGTCCAGAGCTCGCCGCTCAACTGAATCGAGCGCTGCGCGGCGTAGCTCACTCATGAATCGATTCTCAGGCTGATATCGCATGCAGTCACGGAATGTGTGAGAGCGCCCATCGAAATGCGATGTACCCCTGTGCTGGCAAACGCGAGAACATTCTCGGCTGTGATATTGCCCTGTCTCTTATACACATCTGACGCTGC
>NZ_LSRW01000035.1:0-163924 GCF_003104955.1 Steroidobacter cummioxidans
GGCCGCCACCAGCGGCGAGGTCAGTCACTTCAAAGATGCTCGCCACTTTGCATCCTGGTTCGGGCTGGCGCCCAAAGAATACTCGTCCGGGCAGACTCGACGAATCGGCCGAATCTCCAAACGCGGCGATCACTACTTGCGTACGTTGCTCGTTCACGGCGCTCGAGCTGTAATCGCTCACGCGCAGCGGGCCGTGCAGAACGGTCAAAGCGTCGATGCGTTACGACGCTGGGCGTTGAGCGTGCGGCAACGAAGAAATCAAAACAAAGCTACCTGCGCTCTCGCTAACAAGCTGGCCCGGATTTGCTACGCAGTGATGCGCGATCACGAACCGTATGCAGTCGCTCCCCGGTTACCCTATAAACTTGCGCGTACCAGCTTCGTATTGGCGCATTAGTGCTCGCAACACATCGGCGTCCAACCACACGCTTGCTTCAGAGGCTCATCGCTCATCATGGCTCACTGGACCGCGTCCGCGCTGCTTGATGCCGGTACATTCTTTGGCGCTCCCGCCGCCGGGGAAACGCGTGGCACCGCAGTGTTGCAGATCTCCATGTCGGCACGGGACGTAACACATCCCACCTCAGATGCCGGATATACGCCTGCAAGCGAATCCTCGTGAGTCGAACTCGATCAGTCTCTACTTGCAGGGGGAGTCCATATACGTCGAATGTAAAATTGCGACCCGAACCCTCGGCAAGAAAGGCCGACGCGCTGGCCAGCATCGCAGAAAGCTTCCTCGCCCAAGGGCCCGCTGCGCTCAAAGGCGGCGACCGCCACCAAATCGTCCTCCACGTGGATGCCGAAACGCTGCGCGACAGCACTGCCGGGCGCTGTAACTTCGAGCACGGTCCAAGCGTTTCCGCGGAAACGTCCCGACGCCTCTCTTGTGATTGCAGCATCGTCCCGATTATCGAGAACGAAGACGGCGAACCCCTCAACGTCGGCCGCAAAACCCGCAGCATTCCTCCCGCGCTTCATCGCGCGCTGAGCTCGCGGGACAAGGGCTGCTGCCGCTTTCCGGGCTGTCCGAACACGCGCTACCTCGACGGCCATCATATAAAGCACTGGGCGCACGGCGGCGAGACGAAGCTGTCCAATCTCGTGAGCCTCTGCCGCTTCCACCATCGACAGGTGCACGAAGGCAACGTCGTCGTCCGTGTGCTCGACGATGGCGCGATTCGGTTCGTCACGCCTAACGGCAAGTCTTTCGACAGCACACTGCCCGACCACACGCGACCGCTCGCGAACTGGCAACAACTGATCGACGAGCACGAAGAGCAGGGGCTCCACATCGACCGGCGCACGGCAGCGACACGCTGGGATGGCGATCCCTGCGATTACTCGATGGCGGTTGACGCGCTGTTGAACCGGTGGCGCAAACGGACGCTATCTTGATGCGAAGGCTAGAGGGCTCGCCGGTCTCGCCGGCTCCAACCCGCGCTCCAATGGCAAGGAGTGCACCAAAGCGGCGAATCGGAGGGTTGATGCACGCCGGCAGGGCTCTCAAACATACCGTTGCTGGTTCAAAAGCGTATCCGGCGCGCCTGACGTTCAGGCGAGAACGGTGGCTCTCGACCCCAAACGGACGTTCGGCCGCTTGGCGATGCCTATGGCGTCAGCTAGGCTTTCGTCCGGACCGCGGCCAAGCGAAGCAATCTCAGCGCATCCTCAACAGAACCAATGAGCTGGATCACCTCGAGTACATCGACACGAGCCGGAGCGCTTTACTTCAAAGTGCTGCCGCCCGCGGCGTCACTCCGGCGCTGGGTCCGCTACTACTGGATCCTCAAGGACGACTCTCGCTCACCCCAAATCGACGAGTACCTCGCGCCGGATGGCTTCGAGGAGATCATCTTCTCGTACGCCGATGGATTCAGGCGCGAGGAAATCTGCGGGACCGAGACTCAGCGTCATATCGTGCGAGAGAGCTACATTGTGGGCACGAAGGCCAGTGGCGTGGCGTGCTCGCGTATCGGCCGGCTTGCCATGATCGGGGTCAAGCTGTGGCCGCAAGTCCTGCATTCGTTCTTGCGCAGCCCGCTGCACGATCTCTCGGGCCAGCCACTGCACCTCAGGGACATGAAGGCGCCAATCCTTTCGGACCTCGAGAATCGGTTGTTCGACGCTGACTCGGAGCGCGCAATCAAGGAAATCCTGGATCAAGGGCTGCAGCGCGCGCTGTCCGGGGACTTCAATGACATGCTCAGTTTCTCGATTCGCGAACTGTTCGAGTCCCGAGGCACGCTAGCAATCGATGAGCTCATCGCTCGGTGCGGAGTTCACTATCGAACCTTGGAGAAAGCGTTCAGAGAGCGCGTCGGTGTTCCGCCCAAGACACTTGCCAAGGTGCTGAGGTTCAAACACGCATTCAACGGCCTTTCCGATAAGGCGGAGGCAGGCCGCCTCGGTGCTTTGGAATGCGGCTACTACGATCAATCGCACTTCTGCAAAGAGTTCAAGTTCTTCACGGGCAGAACGCCAACGGGATTCTTCCGCGAGCGGCTGTCGGTGGATGTGGCCAAATTCTGCCTGGCGCTCGATCTGCAAGCCTTGAATGGCTCGCCATCGGCTGCTGAGTTCGTGCTCTAGCGCGACCGCGCTACCGGCCCATTTTTTACAATACCGCCCCGATTCGATCGACTAGATTTCGCTCCCGTTTTAGCGGCGACGAGCGAGAGATCCAGTGGGTGAACGTGTCGAATCGATCTTAGGGAGCAGCCCGCAAGCGCTGCTTTTGCTGCTGCTCCTCGGTGCCAGCAGCAGCGACGCTCTCGCTCAGTACAACATCGGCACGGGCGGTGCCATGACGCTGTACCAGGAGTCGTGCGCCGGCTGCCATGGTCCCTCACTCAGCGGCGGCAGCGCCAGCTCGCTCATAGACGACAAATGGATCAATGGCGGTAGCGACGAGGCCATCACACGGTCGATTCGAGACGGTGTGTCCGGTACAGCGATGCCCGCGTGGCAGGCTCTCAGTGCGGAGCAGATTCGCTCGTTGGTCATCCTGATCCGCGAGCAGCGTGAGTCGGATCGACTCAAGGCGCTGGAGCAAGCCAACAGCGTGCAAGCAGGCGCTGTTTTCAAGAGCGAATTGCATGCATTCACTCTGGAGCCCGTGGCTGAAATGACGGGAATTCTGTGGGGCATGGATTTTCTTCCCGACGGCTCGCTCCTCAGCACGCAGCTGGACGGCACGCTTTGGCGCGTCGTCAACGGCAAACGGACTGCAATCTCGGGCACACCGGACGTGCTCTTCAAATCTCAAGGCGGCTTGCTGGATGTCAAAGTGCATTCGCGGCCGGGCGACGGCGATTGGGTCTATCTGACGTACAGTGAAAAAAGCGGCCAGGGTGCAATGACGGCCGTGGTTCGAGGCAAGATCAAGGATGACCGGTGGATCGAGCAACAGAATATTTTCCGCGTGCCTGTAGAGCAGCATATCAATACTGCCTATCACTACGGCTCGCGCCTGGCGATCGCAGGCGACTATCTGTTCTTTAGCGTGGGCGATCGGGGACGACAGGAGATGGCGCAGGATCTGAGTCGCCCCAACGGGAAGATTCATCGACTGCGCCTCGATGGCTCCGTGCCGGAAGACAATCCGTTTCGTGGCGAAGGCGAATATGCATCGGTGTGGAGTTACGGACATCGCAATCCGCAAGGAATGGATGCGCATCCCGTAACAGGCACGATCTGGTCCTCGGAGCACGGACCGCGCGGTGGCGACGAGGTCAATCACATACAACGCGGAAGAAACTACGGGTGGCCGATCGCCACGTACGGCATGAACTACGACGGTACTGCGATGACTGCGACGCCGAGCATGCCGGGCGTGGAAGAGCCCGCTCGTTACTGGACGCCCTCGATTTCTCCCGGCGGTATCGCGTTCTACATGGGAGATAAATTCCCCAATTGGAAGGGCAACCTGTTCGTCGGCGGCCAGGGTGCGCGTGAGCTGCATCGGCTGACGCTCGACGGAACCACTGTGACCTCGGATGAAACGGTCATGTCCGGACAGGGGCGTGTGCGCGATGTGGCGAGCGGCCCCGACGGATATCTGTATGTGCTTCTCAACAATCCAGAGCCCGCTGCCAGCGGCATCTATCGTCTGGTGCCCGCACCCGAGCGCGCATCGCTGAAGAAGGAAGACAAACGTGCAAAGTAAGATCCGTACCCTTGTGATGCTGCTGAGTGCTGGCGCGATGGTGTCCATTGCTGTCGCGGCGCCGCCGTCGAAGCTTCCGTCGAAGCCAACGTTGAGCATGGCGCTAGCGCAAAAGATGGCCATGGCCTGCGTGAATCATCAGCGCGACAACAATGGCCCGCCCGTTGATATCGCCATCTACGACGATGGCGCGAAACTGATCTACTTCGTGGGCATGGACGGTACCTCGAGCGGCACCGGTCCCACCGCCATGGCCAAGGCAGAAAGCGCCGCTCGATTCCGCTTCCCTTCCGCGGAAATTGGTGGTTGGGTGAAAGGGAATCCCGCGGTCGGCCACGTGCCGGGCCTGTTGGGCGTTCGCGGCGGACTGCCCATCTTCACCTCCAGTGGCAAGCCACTGGGCGGCATCGGCGTGAGCGGCGCGCCAGCCGATGTGGATGAGAAATGCGCCCAGGCAGGCATCGATGCTGTTTCTGCAGAGCTGCAGGAGTGATCGAGGCGTTCCCGCAGGGCATAAAGATCGGCGGGTAGGAGGGCTGCTGCGCAAAATCTCTTCCTTTGATTCTTGGTATGCTCGGCCAAACAAAGGGGGATGGCTCGATGATGAAATACCTTGCTTTGGCATTCGTTCTGTTCGCGGGCTCGACGCCGGCGTGGGCGACATGGTCGGTGATCGCGCTGGATGCCCGTAGCGGCCAGGTGGTGATCGCGTCGGCGACCTGCGTTCGACAAGAGGCATTTCCGAAGCGCGAGCCCAGCGCTGCGCGTGACTTGATGGACCTGCAGGCGGTGATCGTGCCCGGCGTGGGTGTGGCGGCTTGCCAGGCGGGGGCTGACAACACGCACGAGAACCAGATGCTGGTCTACCGGGAGCTGAAGAAAGGCACAGCGCCCGCCGACATCATCGAAATGCTCAAGCAGGATCCGAACATCGAGCGGCGGCAGTTCGGCATCCTGTCCATGCCCAACGGCAAGGACATCACTGCGAGCAACAACCGCGCCGGATTCAACGGTACCGGCAACTCGCGCTCGTCGTTGTACTTCGGCGGCCAGGTGGGGCCCGACATTTACTATCAGGTACAGGGCAACACGCTGCTTGGCGATCAGGTGGTGCATCTGGCCGCGCTGGCATTCACCCGCGCCACTGGCACGCTGGCCGATCGCGTGATGGCCGCGATGGAAGCGGCGGACGTCAACGGCGGAGATCACCGCTGCAATTGCGGATCGAACCCGATGGAACACGTCCCCTGCGACAACAAGACGGCACACGTTTCCTACATCGCCATTGCCGAGAAGAACGACCAGCAGGGCATCACTCACAATGATGGCAAATACTTTGCGTACATCAGCGTGATGGACAACGACATCAAGCGCGGCGAAAGCGCCAATCCGGTGCGCACGCTTCGCATGCGCTATGACGCGTGGGTGAAGTCCGGCTCGCCGCGCCTGGCTCCGCCGCCGAAGACGTTGTATCAGCCGAAGACTTGAGGGGCGGAGCACGCGCTCGTCAGCTTCGTGGCCGTGGCGATGGTGCGCCGACAGAAGCGCACCTGATGACCCCGTAGATGGGTGCTACTTTGTTTTTGCTCGGGCTCGGCCGGCGGGGGAATGCGAGCAGTAGAGAGCGCGAAGCTTGCTCGTTTGTATGCAAGTTTCTACCCGGATCAGCTGACCCATTGCTCTGACGTGTATTCGTGGCTACATGGCCCATCCAAGCTCTCGAAGCACCAGTCCGACGGCTGCGAGCGCGAACTCGGCATCACCTTCCATGACGGCCCGCGAGGCGTAACGTTCACGCTCATTGGGTTTAGCTCGTGAGTGCAGGCGGGCGATAGCCTTCGCTGCCGAACTTGCAAGTAGCCGAGTGCTCTCGAGCTTTTTGGCTAGTGAGCCGAGGTCCTGGCGCATCCATCTTGGATCCCTCTCTGTGACGGACAGCCATACGCCCAAGCACCATTGGCTCGCGTCCCGCGCGCGATCGATAACAGACTCGGGCCCGCTGGTGTGGGCCGCCTGCACGAGGGTGTCCAACACCTCCGAGATTTTCGCTAGCGATTCTTGAGGAACAGCCTCGACGTTAAGTTCTGGGAGTAGTCCGAGAGAGGTCCGGGACCTCAATGTGACGAGATCCTCCCCCGTCACAATTCGTTCAACGCTGATGACTCGCCACACTGTGTATGCAGCGCGAGTGCCCAGAGCGATAAGCGGAGACTGCAATGATCTCCCCAATCCCTGGGCAGTGTTCCAAGCGGCAAAGCCATATAACAGTTTTGGCGACCATCCGCCTCCGATGCCTCCGCGGCTGTGCTCTTCTGGGCATGCAGGATGCGGTTGGACTTGCCATTGATGGGGTTGTGCCGCGGCGATCTTCGAATACAAGCGTCCGCGCCGGATGCGCGTGACTGGCTCAAATGAATCTTCCCTAAATACCATTCGCGCGTAGCCAAGGTCCTCCGATTCCGGAATATCATCAGTGACGGGTGGATTCTGGAGGACGGTCGCGAGAAGGACGGTGGGGCTCGGCCATAGGCCTCGTCCGTGAGCAGATTCGCCCTCATAGAAGAGCCGCTCGTGGAATTCGATGCCAATTTGTCGCATCTGCGGTCGTCCGCCTGTGGCGCCGATGACGCGGTGAAGAGTACTAGAAATGGGATCTGCGGTGGGGGTCGGCCTCGCATCGGATGCCACGGCTAAGCGGCCTGGTGACTTTACATCGTGTTCTGGACACAATCTGGCCACTGCTACAAGAACCAAGGGTCAAAGCGGCATTAGGGAAAGGGGCTCTCATGATAAGCGTACGCGATGCTTCAAGGCGGCTGCTGATCGTTGTCGCTTTGGCGATTTGCAATGATGTGCGAGCCGAGTGCGAGTCCATTCCAGGCGAATCTGTTGAGACACTCGAATCCCAGTTGGCGCAGACAGAACGGCAGCTGGAGCAGACGCCGGAGAGCGAGCGGCACAAGAGCGAATATCGGGCACTTCAGGAGCGTGCGCTTCGGCAGCTTGAAGCACTGCAGTGTAAGGCCGAATCACAGGCGCCCGCGGAGACCGTCAAACGCGGCTTTAACGTCGCGACGGCCTTTGCGTCGGTCCCTATCCTCTTCATCACCGATCGAAAGCAGGTGGATTCTCCGGCGGACTCGTTCTTCGGAGGTGATCGCAAGGTCAATGGCGTCACCTACGGTCGGGCCATCGTTCGCATGCCCGCAGAAAACTACACCCCTGGTAAACCCTTGCCGCCGGGCATCACGGTCGACACGGAGAAGAACTCAAAACAGGGCATCACCGTGCGCAGGCCTACCGAGCTTGGCGAGACGGACTTTCAGGCGAGTCTGAGCGAGTTTAGAAAAGCGTTGCAGCCCGGCGACAAGTTGCGTGTGCTGCTGTTCATCCATGGCTACAACGTTACTTATGCAGACAGCATGAAGGCCGCAGCGCGGCTCACGTGGGGGCTTCGACCCTTGACCGTGGCGCCGATCGCTGTGAGCTGGCCATCGCAAGGAATGACTCTTCGGTACTGGCAGGACGAGCAGACGGTCGAGCCGTCAATCGAGAGATTGCGACCGATTCTCGGCGGTATCTTTGCGAATCCGAACGTCGACGAAGTAATTCTGGTCGCCCACAGTATGGGTACTCGTATTGCAACTCGAGTGCTATCGCAGCTTGAGCTGCAAAAGGCGTCCTTGCCCAAGCTGACCCGAGTCGCATTTGCCGCGGCCGACCTCCACGATGCGGAAATTCAGGAACTCTGGGGGCGCATCGGGTCGCTCCCTGCGAGCGGTTGGAACTTCTATACGTCACGCAACGACTTCGCGCTGCGGGCTTCCCAAATTGTCCACGCGCGCCCCCCTGTCGGAGACTCTCGGCAGCGGGTATTTACGCTGCCACCCGCCGAGACCATCGATGCCAGCACTGTGGCACCCGCGTTGAAGGGCTACGGTCATTCGTATGTGATCGACAATCCGCTGTTGCAACTGGACCTTCGTCGCTGGATCCTCGAAGGCGCTCCCGCCAAGAATCGAGGCTTGCAACCCGGTCAGCGGCCCCCTGCTGTGTTCTGGGTTATTCCGGAGCTAGCCTTCGAGAAGTAGTGAGGAGTGATGGCAATGTCAGGGCGAACCATCGCATTGACGTCCCTGCTTCTGTATGGGTTCTCGCTTGCGTGCATGGCCCAGCCCGCGGGCATGATTGACCCGCTGTACGACCATCCGTGCAATACGATCGTGGATCGCGGGCTCGCCACTGCGTCGAAGGCGGATTTGGCGGCGAAGATGATTGAGCTCGATGGGCCCTATCGTAAAAGCGAAGAGCTCGGAGCCGCCGGAAGGACACGGGAGGCGCTGGAGCAACTGCTGCTGTATCAGCAGTCTATCGCGCAGATTCTCGCGCCGACACATCACGTCGCGTTGGATGCACGCCTGCGTATCGCTTCTATGCGCTCGCAGCTGAGGCAGTACGAGCAGGCGCTGCAGGACATGCAGGCCGTATTGAGGATCCGCGAATCTTGCCTCGGTGCCAACGACGGCTTCACCCTGGAAGCGCTGTCGATGATCGCGCAGTTACAGGAGCGAATGGGGCAAGCCGTTGAATCGCTGGCGGCCTCGGAAGAACTCTTGCGCCGATCGCGGGCGCGTTTTGAGAGCCTCCCGGAAGCAGAGAAGTCCACGGAGGAAGAGCGCAAGAAGCTGCTCGTCGCGCAGTGGAACTTGGCGGCACTTCAGTATCGCACTCGTCAGTTCGAAGCAGCGAAAGCAGGAGCTGAACGCACGGTATCCCTGGCAGCCACTCTGCCACCCGCTGACATCGAACGGTATGAGCTGACTAATACAGCATGGTATGTGATTGACCGCGTGGCGTTTCGGGCAGGCAATGTAGATGCGCAGAAGCGCGCAATTGTGGGACTAAAGGAGAGTTATCTATCAATGCGCGAGCGTCTAGGAGAGACGCATCGGCGCACTCTTCCCGCACTCGCGAACTTGGGCTTTGCGGTTGCGGATGTGGACCCCGCACTAGCTGTCGCTATTCTCGGAGACTACGTTGCAATCGTCGAAGGCACACGGCAGCAGGCTGCCCTGCCCAACGAACGGCAGGTTTTGCTAGAGGGGCGGGCGAACGCGTATCTGCGCTTTGCCTTTGCTGCACACGATGCAAAGCGCGCGGAGGAGGCTTTCTACGGCATCGAGTGGTCGAAGAGCAGGGCGCTTCGCGATGACCTTGCATTGAAATCGGCCATACGCGATTCGCTCCTGACGCCTGAGGAGCGAGCTGCTCTCGATGGCGTCCAATCGCGGATGGTTCAGTTGCAGGGCTTTCTGGACGAAACGAATCTGCCGGTCGATCGCCGTCAGGCAGCGGAGCGCGCCTTGCTCCAGGCGACTCAGGACTACGAATCAAAGCTTCAGGCCGCACAAGCGCGCAACCCACGGATACGGATCGCTGCGCAGGCCCAGATCGAGCCACCCGGGAATGCCAAGGCCCTGCTGAAGTCCGACGAGGTGTTCATCAACTATCTCGTGCGCCGCGTGGATGGTCCAGTCTTTGAGATTCTTATTGCGGTACTCGAGCCGGACGGGCAACTGACGCTCGCCGGCCCTGTTGCGGCACCTGGATTGGAGCAAACGATTGCGAGCTGGACTCGCATCCTGTCGACACGGGGCGGCCTGGCCGCGGTTGCGGCCCGCGGCCAAGTCGAACTCTTTCAGGTTGGCGAGGCCTTCTTCTTCGACGGCGCAGAGGAATCTCACCAAGGCGCAAAGAAGATCTTCAGCAGCGCGCCGGTGCGTGAGGTGCTGTCGAATAAGCTGATGCCGCCAGAAGTTCGAGCCATTACCTCGAAGTACCAACGCTGGATCATTTCGCCCGGTGGGATGCTCTGGAGCGTGCCGTTCGAAGCGCTGAACGATGCCGAAGGGCTGGTGCTCGATACCCGAATCGTGCGGTACGTTCACTCCTGGACCATGTTCACGGTTTTGAATCAGACCACGAAGCCGATCATCAACACCACGCGCACGCCGCTCATAGCGATAGGGGATGCGAAGTACTCGGATGTGATCGCCTCCCCTGAAGATGGTGCGGCACAACCCGAGAACGGCTGGTCTGACCTTGCTTTCTCGAAGGACGAATTGGATCGAGCGGAACGTCTATACAGCCTCGTGGCCGGCAAAACGCTGTTCCGCGGACCGCAGGCGCTGCGATCGACGGTCCTCGCATTGAACGAAAGCGGTGCCTTGTCGCAGACAGACGTGCTGCTGTTGTCGGCGCACGGATATCTCGATCGCGCGCGACCGGAATTGAGTGCGATAGTTCTTGGACGGCCGGAGAAGGGCACCGAGGCCGATCGATACCTGCGGGCGCGCGACATCGCACGGCTAAAGTTGAATACCAACCTTGTGATCGTCTCGAGCTGCGATAGCGCGAGCGGCCGGATAGCGTCTGGGGAGGGCGTGTTGGGGCTGCCGTACGCTTTCTTCGCCGCGGGCGCATCGGGCGCGGTATTGACCCTGTGGGAGGTCAACGACGATGGCGCGACAGTCTCGCTTGTGGATCAACTGCTGAAGGGGATGAAGGGCGGAGCCGCCGCAGATGAAGCGCTAACGCACGCAAAGCGTGCAATCCGAGCGGTCGCGGCCGAGGATAGCTGGGCGCCGTTTTCTCTGTTGAGTCGTTGAAGGTCGCGCCGCCGTTCCAGGCTCTCTTTCTATTCGACCGCAAAGGGAGCCTCGCACGGGACGGGCTGCATTCCGGACAGAAACGGATCGTTCAAGGATCCGTGATGCCACGTTACCTGTGCACAGCGCGTCGTGTCGTACTGATGGTAGACCTCTGCGGAGACACCGAATTCTTTGTCGACGCGTGAGTCAGGCCAGCCCACGACCAGGTGATGATGCTTTCTATTGCGCCTGCTGGTCGTGATGTAGCGATCTTGTATCTGAACGATGTGCTGGACCGCGGGCATCGTCTCTTCGTGACGATTGGCCCAACAGCACGAACGCAGGGATCGCGACGCCGGCTTCTGGCCGGAGGTGATGCCTCGCGACCAGAGAACATTTGCCTCGCAGCTACTTCCCTTTGATCAGCGCGTAGCCGAAGCACTCTCCCGGCTTCCCGGGGCGATACACTTCAAAATGGTCGGCGTGCTCAGGGTTGAACGTCATTAAGTCCGCATCGAGTCCATTTGCTCTGGCGATTGAGCGGCTCACTGTGTTGCCGCAGCTCTTTGCCATTTCTCCCCGGAAAAAGGCCAGGAACCAGCGGGCGTCATTGGGTTTCAGTCTCTTGAGCTTCAATAAATCGTCCTCGACCTTCTTCTTTGAGAAGAATCCAACTTCGACAAAGTGAGCGATACCGCCTTTGGCATGACGCAGCCAGAGATCAACTCTTTCCTTTTCGCACTTCATTTCGTGGCGGACATCAAGGTGCCCGATCGTTGGGTCCATCAGTAGATGCTCGAAGACTGCTTGGGCGAATGTCGTCTCATACAAGCTGAAGACCGTCGGCTTGTGTCTACGTGATCCGGGTCGATATGTTGTTAAATAGAATAGCCGGGTCGCAATTTCCTGGACCGCGGGTTGAACAGTCCTGCATATTGCGCGAGCGATAAGAGAATCTGGTGTCTTTCTCATGAGGAACGGCATCCGGTGCGATGTTTCGGGTCATTTGCGCGTCTTAGGCCGGCGCTTGTGGCCGAAAGTTCGCAGCGCCGCTTCGGGCTCTATGACTCAAACGCATCCGGCGGGAGCTCGATAGCGACCAGCGTCCATGACAAAAATGATCTACGAAAAACGAAGCGTCCGAGGTCCTGGCTGCCAACATACACGATATTTGCACTCGACCATCTCACGTCTCCACGCTGTAGAAGGCGGACGGTGAGCGCAATCCGAGTGGGCAGTTGTTCGGCCCCGCTCTTTCCAATCGATTTTTTTATGGCGCTCGACAAGGCTGCTGGAGTGACAAACTGGTCGACGATCTTATCGACCATCATGATGCCGAGTGCGCTGCCAAATGCCTCGAAGCCACTCGCGCTCTTGCTTGAGATATTCCTTGTGAGTTGAGCGGTAGCCTGTCCCTTTATGCTCTCGCGCAGACTTACCACATCGATGTGCTCACTAAATTCGTAGGAATTGCCCAGGGTGGCTGAGCGAATCAGGCCTGCAATCGACCAATATGGGGAGAGCCATGCAATCAAGGCCATCATCGCTAGAGAGATGAGCAATCCTGACTTCAACTTGTCTGAGCGCCGAGCTTCCGTCATCACCTCGCTCTCCCCGCATCGATATGACTCGTCAAAGATGGCGGAGGCGTACAGTCGGGATCGGTGAAGTGCGTCACAAACGATCGCGAAATCAGGCGCAGTGGAGAGTTCTTCGTGTCCGTTTTGCGAGATGGAGCAACTCACGCGTGCGCACTTCTGCGGCGAGTGCCGCGATGCGATAGACGCGCCGTCTATCGGATCGAGATGTAATTACGAGCATGCGAATGAGCTGCAGACTGCCTGCGATTCCAAGAGAACATTCCAGTGCCGACCCGCGACCGATACGCCATGCGTATGCAATTGGATTTGTCAGGCGAGAGGGAGGTGGGCATCTCCTCTAAGCGTGCTAGCACGTTGTTGTCGGATTCGGTGGCCCGCACCATGTGCAGGTCGGGTTGCCTGACTCGGTCAAGGATTTGCCCGAGATCGCCTCACCAGGTTCGTGATCGCGTCGAGTACCAGCTGCGGCTCATCGAGCTGAATGTTGTGGCCGGCTTTGCGTGCGACGATGTGCTTGCTCTGTGAAGAGATCGTGGCGAGCTCCCGCTGCAGTTCCTGATGCAATGGCTCGATCGCGAGCTGCCACTCTCGGGGCAGCGGGTTCTGGTCACTGGGTGGCTGCGGCGCGGCTGTGAGTACGATGAGTGGAATGTTGCCGATGCTCATGTTGTTGGCGAACTGCTCACTGTTCCTGGCGAAGTCAAACCATTCTCCGCCCATCGCGGTTCGATCTGGCCCGTCGCGAAAGCCTCGCAACACGGCGGGTTCGTTGTCCTGTCGAGGAGGCAACACGCTATTGATTCGCGCTAGCTGCTGCGGATGAGAAGAGTCGACGAGCACGAGACCCGCTACTTCATCGCGGTAGCGGTTCGCAAAGGCAAATGCGTTCATGCCGCCCAGCGACTGACCGGCGAGCACATAAGGAGGTGTGATTCTCTCGATGGCGAGCAGCGCGTGCAGATCGGCAGCCACATCGAAGCTCGTTCGAGGTCGCTCAGCTTTGCTGCTGCGGCCCAGCCCGATCCGGTCGTAAACGCAAACGCGAGTCAGCGATGCAATTTTCGGCGCGAGCGCCGCCCAGCCAACGGGCTGTTCCCAGGAGAACACGGTCTCGACCGAAATGCCGCCGCCTTGTTCAATGATCACCGTGGGACTACCGGTGCCCTGGCAAAGGTAGCGAATCGTTTGGCCCTCGACCTCGGCACTGCGAAACCCGACAGTCGGCGTTGCTGGCGGGATGCTCGCGCGGGGTGTCGGTTGCTGAGCCAGAGCCAGAGGTGCGAGAAGCGTCACCAGGAGCGTTATTGGTCGACCCATTTCATTCCCTGCGGTTACCAATCAGCGGGCACAAGCCTACTGGATATGGCGTCCACAGATCCATTGCCGAGCACTCACCCAATAGAAACAAAGCAGAAATCGCGGCCTGTTGTTATATACAGAGAGGCCGCGCCAAGCTAGGATCAGACCAGAGAGTTTCGCGGAGAGCACACGATGATGATCTCGCAAGATGCTCACGAGGCCGAACGGCGCAAACGGACGCTATCTTGATGACGGGAGGCACGTGAACCGAGCCGAGCGCCGTGGCATAGTTAGCGCACCTCCCGTTCCCGTTCACGACCATGTCCACCTCTTCCGATACGCCTTCCATCCGCAAAGCCACCCCCGCTGACGCCGCCACCATGGCCGAATTGGGCGCCGCGACGTTCACTGAAACGTTCGGGTATTTGTACCCACCCGAGGATCTGCAGGCGTTTCTCGCGAAGAGCCACACGCTGGAAAGCTGGACGCGGGCGCTGACCGATCCGACCCGTGGCGTGTTCGTCGTCGAGCACGAGAGCGGGCGCAAGATCGGGTTCATTGCAGTCGGCGCGTGCAAGCTGCCGGTCGAGAACCTGGAAGCGCAGGCGGGCGAGATCCAGCAGCTCTATGTGCTCGCCGAGTTCCACAATCTTCGTCTCGGCCGGCGCTTGATGGACTTGGGGCTGGAATGGCTGAATTCGCAGGGCCGCGCGCCGCTGTATATCGGCGTCTGGTCGCAGAACCACGGCGCGCAGCGCTTCTATGGGCGCTATGGATTCAGCAAGGTCGGCGAGTACGGCTTTCCGGTGGGCAACACGGTGGATGAGGAGTTCATCCTGAAACGTTGAGCGCCAGCCGAATGCACCTCGGCTTCACACGTCGGCGCCCGATTCGTTTTCTTTCTTGATCGTTCGTTCCCGATTGGCGTCCTCGACTTGTTCCTGCGGGGGCGGCTTGGGATTCATGCCGGCCGTGGGCAGTAACATCGCCCAGCTGGCGAAGCTTGCCATCGGAGATCCCTTGCGAGCCCATTTGACCGCGAGGGTGCCGGCGACGGCGGCGCCGATGATGACGGCCGCGAGCGCGATCGTTACTACAATGAAGCGAATGAGCGAGTCCATGCCGAGCTTCTGTTGTTGAGACGAAGCCCGGGGTATGAGGGCGTGTCGGCGATTTACAAGGGCGGATACAGAGATCACTGCCTCGCCATCGCAAGGTTCAACCGGTCCTCAGGTCGGATGAGATGGTTGTGATCGTCGTTGCCGATATCGATTTGCACCCACTCGATGTCGCCTGTGAAGCGATTGCCGGTCGGGCCGTAATCGGGAGAGGCGGGTGAGCCGCTGTCGCAACCGACATCGGCGGCTTCGTCGGCGGAAAAGGCCATGGGTTGGGTCTGCTCGACGCGGCCTTTACCAATGGCATTGCCATCGTAGTACAGAGTGACGTCGCCGCCCTTGGCGAGGCCGCCGCCGTCATAGTGGAACTCCATGCGAACTTGATGCTTGCCGGCGGGGATCGGGGCCGTCGCCGTCACTATGTAGTGTTCAATGCCGAAGAAGTTGTAGCAGTACTTGAGCACGCCGTCCTTCGCGTAGAGCGCCCAGCCGCCGACGGAGCCGCCCTGCGTCATGATGACGCCGTTTGCTCCGCCGGCCGGGATCGCGAGCTGAGCGGTGACCGAATGTGACTTGTTCTTCAGCGTAAGCACACAAAACTCGGCCACGCGCATGCCCTGAAACAACAGCTGGGAGTTGCCGCGGATCAACTGCGGTCGGCCGGCGATGTCAGGGTTGATGCGTTCGAAGGCACGATCGTCGAGCGGCACGACGTTGTATTTCACCGCCTCGATCAGCCAGAGCCGCTGCAGCTCGGCCAGTTTCTTGGGATTCTGCGCGGCGAGATCGTGCGCTTGGGTCCAGTCGTCCGGACCGTAGAGCTCCCAGTGGTCCGCATCGAACGGGGGTGGCTGATCGGCGGACCACGGCGTGCGATGTTTGGTGCAGGCCGTCCAGCCTTTGTAATAGATGCCGCGATTGCCCATCATCTCGAAGTACTGCACATCGTGCGTCTCGGGCGCATTCGCATCCTGGATGGCTGGCAACATGCTGACGCCTTCCAACGGTGCTTGCGCAATGCTGTTGACCATCGTCGGCTCCGGCAGGCGCGCTGCTTCGAGCACTGTCCTGGCGACATCGATGACGTGATGGAACTGACTGCGAATGCCGCCGGCGTCCTGGATTGCTTTCGGCCAGCGTACGATGCAGCCATTGCGCGTGCCGCCCCAGTGCGATGCGACTTGTTTGGTCCATTGATACGGTGTGCACAAGGCGTGCGCCCAGCCGACGGCGTAGTGGTTGTACGCCTGCGGCGTGCCGAAGAGATCGATCTTGCTCAGCAGGAAGTCGACGGTTTCGATGCCCGGCATGCCATTCAAGGTCGTCATCTCGTTGAAGCAGCCGTTGATCGTGCCTTCGGCCGAGGCCCCGTTGTCGCCGATGATGTAGTAGACCAGCGTGTCGTCGAGCACACCGAGGTCGGCGAGTGTGTCGATCAGGCGGCCGACGTGATGATCGGCTTGCTCGAGAAAGCCGGCATAGATCTCCATCTGACGGGCCAGCACCGGTTGCAGATTTGCCGGGATGTCTTCCCAGGCAGGAATCTCCGCGTGACGTTGGGTCAGAGCTGCATCCTGCGGTACGACACCCAGTTGCTTCTGTCGAGCGAGCGTTTCCTCGCGCAGTCGATCCCAGCCACCATCGAACTGGCCGCGATACTTGTCCGACCATTGTTTCGGAACATGATGAGGTGCGTGGGTCGCACCAGGCGCAAAGTACATGAAGAAGGGCTTGTCCGGCAGTAACGCTTTCTGTTGCCGCACCCAAGTGATGGCGCGATTGGCGAGATCCTCCGTGAGCGTGTAACCCTCCTCGGGCGATTTCGGCGGCTCGACGGCGGTCGTGCCTTCATACAGCCCGGGGTAATACTGATTCGCTTCACCGCCGACGAAGCCATAGAAATGTTCGAAGCCCGAGCCCGTCGGCCACTGGTGGAACGGGCCCGCCGGCGAGACCTCCCACACCGGGACCTCGTGACACTTGCCGAACTGAGCCGTCGAATAGCCGTTGAGATTCAATACTTCGGCCAGTGGCGCTTTGCTCCTCGGGCGAATGCTGTTGTTGCCCGGCGCGGAGGTGGCCATCTCGGTGATCGCGCCCATGCCAACCGAATGGTGATTGCGGCCGGTGAGCAGTGCCTGGCGAGTGGGTGAACACAACGCCGTGGTGTGAAAGCGATTGAATTTCAGTCCCTGCTGCGCAAGCCGTTCGGCGGTGGGCGTGTGACACGGGCCGCCGAATGCCGAGGACGCCCCGAAGCCGACGTCATCGAGCAGCACGATCAACACGTTGGGTGCTCCAGCCGGCGGCCGCAGCGGCACGATCGGTGGATACTTCGTGTCTGGATCCTTGGCATCGTAAGTCGTCAACCCGACGTGCTGTGCTTCGGGAATCGGCAGCACAGTGCGCGGCAACTTCGCGTTGTGTTCCGCATAGCTGGCGGCGAGTGATGTATCCGTGGGCGTCGATGATTCGTTCATGGTGATGTCTCTGAGGTTCAGCCGGCGGTCTCGGCTACCGCCGCTGTCTGACCGACATCCAGCGGCCCCAGATCGATGTTCACGCGCGAGATCTTGCCGGTGAAGGTGAACGGCAATGGGTACGTGAAGTCGATGGGTGAGCCGGTGTCCATGCCGACGTCGATGCCTTCGCCGAGCGAAAATTGAATCGGAATGGTGTGGGTCAGTCGACCGCTGGCGATGGGCTTGCCGTTCGCGCTCATGGTGATCTGACCGCCTTTGCCGAAGCCGCCGCCATCGTATTTGAACTCGACGACGAGTTGGGTCTTGCCAGGCGCCAAAGGCTGTTGCGCCGTGAAGGTGAAGCGTTCGACGCTCAGGAAGTTATAGACGAACGTCGGTTTGCCTTGTTTCAGATACAGGCCGTAGCCGCCCTCGAGGCCGCCGTGGGTGATAATCATGCCCTCGGCGTTGCTGTCCGCGATCTCGATCTCCGCCGTGATCTTCCATGACTTGTTACACATCGGCGGTGAGGCCGCGTCAGGCAGTCCGATGATGCCCGGATAGTAGGTGATGGAATTGCGGCCGCGGATCAGGCTCGGTCGTCCCATCAGCTCCGCGTTCATGCGAACCGTGCCCCGCCAATCAAGTGGCAGCACGTTGTACTTCGCAGCTTCAACCCACCACATATCCTGCAGCTGACGGAGCTTCTCGGGATATTGCTGGGCGAGGTCGCGAGCCTGCGAGAAATCCTCTTCGATGTTGTACAGCTCCCAGGGCGCCTTGTCCGGATCCCATTCCTGCCGATTTGGATCCCAGGGCACGAACGACGGCGAGGAAGCCATCCAGCCCTCGTGATACAGGCCGCGATTGCAGGCGAGCTCGAAATACTGCGTCTTGCGGGCGCTCTTGGCCTGGGCATCTTCGAGCGTTGCCGCGAAGCTCAGGCCCTCGATGGGCTTTTGTTTGACGCCGTTCAGATCGGTCGGCGGCGTGACACCGCACAGCTCGTAAAGCGTCGGCACGATGTCGACGGTGTGAACGAACTGATCGCGCAAGCCGCCTTTATCCTTGATGCGCGCCGGCCAGGAAATGATCATCGGATTGCGCGTGCCGCCGAAATGACTCGCGACCTGCTTGGTCCACTGAAACGGCGTGTTCATGGCGTGCGCCCAGGCGGAGGGAAAATGATTGAAGTGTTTCGGCCCGCCGAGCTCATCGATGGCCTGGAGGTTGTCCTGCCATTTCTCCAGGAAGCCGTTGAAGAACATGTTCTCGCACAGCGAGCCTTCGAGGCCGCCTTCGGCGCTCGCGCCGTTGTCGCCGGCGATATAGATGATGAGCGTGTTGTCGGCATCGGGCAGCTGCTTGGCGGCGTCGACGATGCGCCCGAGCTCGTAGTCGCATTGCGCGGCGTACCCGGCGAACACTTCCATCATTCGCGCATACAAGCGCTTCTGATCGGCATTGAGCGAGTCCCAGGCGGGCAGGCCTTTTGAGCGTTCCGTCAGCTGAGTCTGCTCGGGAATCACACCGAGTTTCTTTTGTCGCTCGATGGTCTGTTGCCGATAGGCATCCCAGCCCTCGTCGAACTTACCTTTGAATTTGTCGATCCACTCGCGGGGCGTCTGGTGGGGCGCGTGCGTTGCGCCCGTGGCCACATACAAAAAGAACGGCTTGTCGGGCGCGATGGCCTTGGCCTGTTGCAGCCAGGCGATCGATTTGTCGGCAAGATCGGTGGTCAGGTGATAGTTCGGATCGCGCGAGGCCGGCACCAGATTGCGGTTCTCGAACAGCACCGGATTCCAGTGATTCATGTCGCCGGCGTTGAAGCCGTAGAAGTAGTCGAAGCCCAGGCCGTTGGCCCACCGGTCGAATGGCCCGACCGCGCTGGTCTCCCAGGGCGGCGTGTTGTGGTTCTTGCCGATCCATGCCGTCATGTAACCGTTCTGTCGCAGTACCTCGCCGATGGTCCCGCAGCTCCGGGGCAGGATGCAGGTGTAGCCGTCGTAACCGGTCGCAAGCTCGGTGATGCCGGCGAACGATGTCGAATGATGATTGCGGCCGGTGATCAATGCGGCGCGCGTCGGGCTGCACAGCGCGGTGGTGTGGAAGCGGTTGTAGCGCAGGCCTTCTCCGGCAAGCTTGTCCATCGTTGGTGACGGGATGCCACCGCCGAAAGTGCTGTACTGACCGAAGCCGCAGTCGTCGATCAAGATCAACAGAATGTTGGGCGCGCTGGCGGGCGCCCGCACCGGTTGCGGAAATCTCGCGGGATCCGAATCGAGATAGGTGCGACCGATCTCGCCCGTGAAGTGAAAGTCTGGACGCGGTAGCACCTCGGGCGTGCCACGACCATTGGTGGGGCGCGCGGTTGCGTTCGGTTGGGCAGCACCTTTTCGCATGGAAAACTCCGACTGGGGGGTGAGCCGTTGGAATATGCGAAGGGTGCGGATGGGGGTCGATCCGTGCCCCGGGGGCAAGCCGCTGCCCGTTGTCACGACGAATCCGCAGGCGGCTTTCCAGATAGTTGCGGGTCCCGCCGGCTTGCTACTACGATGACCGTCCGAGCCTCTCAAGGCTGGAGCGTGCCATGTTGTTCGAGACTGTCATTTCCGGTGGTTGTCGCTCTTATCTCATTGGCTGCGAAGAGACCTGCGCCGCGGCGTTGATCGATCCCGAGCTGAGCCAGGTCGATCGCTATGTCGCGCTGGCGGCGCGCCATGGGCTGCGGATCAAATACCTCGTCGATACCCACACCCACGCGGATCATTTCTCCGCCACGCAACAGTTGGCGAAGCAGTTCAATGTGCCGGTGGTGATGCACGTGGCGAGTCCGGCGCCATTCGTCGATCTGCGCTTGCAGAGTGGTGAGTTGCTGGTGGTCGGCAAGCTGCGGCTGCAGGCGATGCACACACCGGGGCATACGCGCGATTCCATGTGCCTGACGGTGGAGGACCGCGTCTTCACCGGCGACACATTGCTCATCGGCGGGACCGGTCGCACTGACTTGCCCAGTGGCGACGCCAGCGCGCTCTACGACAGTCTGTTCGATAACTTGTTGAAGCTGGACCCGGCGACCAAAGTGTTTCCGGCGCACGAATACAAAGGTCGTACGCACACCACCATCGGTCAGGAGCTGGCCGAGAATCCGCGGCTGCAACAGCGCGATCGAGCTGCGTTCATCGAGATGATGCAGAACCTCAATCTCACGATGCCCACGCACATCACCGAAGCGTTGCGCACGAATATGACGGGCGGCAAGACGGTCGCGCAGATGTTGGCCGAGGCGGCGGCAACCGTGCCCTTCATGTCGCTCGCCGAATTGAAAGCGTGCATCGAATCCGACCGCTGCGATTTCCTCGTGCTCGATGTGCGCGAGCGTGACGCCTTCAATGAAGGTCGCATTCGAGGCGCGCAACATCTGCCTCGCGGGCAATTGGAGTTGCGCGTGAATCAGGAGTTGCCAGACCCCACGCGCAGAATCCTGGTTTATTGCGAGTTCGGCAGAGTGTCGACGCTGGCGACAGCGACGTTACGACAGATGGGCTTCAATGGCGCGGTGGCTTTGGACGGCGGCATGAAGGCCTGGCGCGAAGCAGGGTATCCAATCACAACGGGAGTGAGCCCAAAATGACGCCCGCCGACGCAACCGGGTGCGAATGGACTTGGCAGGTATGTGTACGGCATCGCGGCGATCGCCCTCGGCGTCCTGGGATTGATATCGCGCGATTTCGCCGCCGTCTGGCAACCCATCGAGAACTTGATCGGCGCTGCGGATCGCAAGCTCATCGCGGTGCTTTATGCGGCCGCGCTGCTCGTCGCAGGAGGTGCCACGCTGTGGCGGAAGTCGGCGCAAACCGGGCTTGCGATGCTGACCGGGCTGCACTTCCTGGCCACATTGGGATGGGTTCCTCGCATAGTCGGATACTGGCGGATCTACGGCACGTGGAATGGATTCTTCGAGTTGTTCTCACTGGTCGTTGCCGGCGCGATTGCTTACGCCGTGCTGGCGCCGCCGAGCTCCGCATGGAGAAAACAAACTCTGCAAACAGGCCACTACCTGTACGCGGCATGTTTGCTGTCGTTTGCAGTGGGGCACTTTACTGCGCTCACCCAGACGGCGGGCATGGTTCCGAAGTGGCTGCCGCCGGGGCAAATGTTCTGGGCAGTGGCGACCGGCGTGTTTTATCTGCTTGCCGCGGCGGCCCTGGCGGTGAGGTTCAAAGCCGCATTGGCCGTCCGGTTGGTCACAGTGATGATGCTGGGTTTCGCCGTGTTGGCGTGGGGACCGTTGCTGCTGCGCCAGCCCGAGCATTTCACCTGGGCCGGCACTGCCATTACCGTTGCGTTGGCGAGTGCGGCGTGGATCGTGGCCGACTCGCTGTCGCAGCGTTCGAGCGAATCGACGGCTCGCGCCGTCGATTCGAATGCCCTGCAAGTCGGATCAGATCTTGCGAACCCACCCGTGTGAGTCGGCGATGCTGCCGCGCTGAATGCCAACCAGCTGCTCTTTGAGCTTGCTGGCGACGGTGGCGCCCTGTGCGTTCTTCACGCGGAACGAGCCGGACGAGCTGACGATCTCGCCAATGCTTGCAACGACCGCAGCTGTGCCGCAGGCGAAGGCTTCGCTGAGCTTGCCGCTCTCTGCATCGGCGCGCCATTGATCCAGCGTATACGGCGCTTCCGAGACTTTCATTCCGAAGCCGCGCGCGATCTCGATGAGGCTGGTGCGAGTGATGCCTGGCAGGATCGTGCCGGTGAGCGGCGGCGTGACGATGGAGCCGTCGTTCATGACGAAGAACAGGTTCATACCGCCCAGCTCTTCGATCCAGCGATGTTCGGCGGCGTCGAGGAACACGACCTGGTCGCAACCGTGCTCGGCCGCTTCGGCTTGAGCGATCAGGCTCGCGGCATAGTTGCCGCCGCACTTGGCTGCGCCGGTGCCGCCGGGGGCGGCGCGGGTGTACTTATCCGACACCCACAGCTTCAGCGGCTTGTCGCCGCCTTTGAAATACGGGCCGACGGGGCAGGCGATCACGCAGAAGATGTACTCCTGCGCCGGGCGCACGCCGAGGAAGGCCTCGCTGGCGAACATGAAGGGGCGCAGGTACAAGCTGCCGGCGCCGCTCGGCACCCAATCCTTGTCGATTCTCACCAGCTCTTCGACCGCCTGGATGAACAGCGGCTCGGGCATCACCGGCATCGCCAGGCGCTCCGCCGAACGGGCAAAGCGGGTCGCATTCATGTCGGGGCGAAATAGCACGATTTCGCCTTTGGCCGTGCGATAGGCTTTCATGCCTTCGAACACTTCCTGCGCGTAGTGCAGGACGGCGCAGGCGGGATCGATCGCCAGCGGCGCGCGTGCCGTGACCTTGCCATCGTGCCAGCCCTGACCCGTGCTCCAGCGCATCGTTACCATGTGATCGGTGAAGACGCGGCCGAAGCCGGGATCTTCGAGGGTCTTCTCTCGGGTCTGGGTGCTGACAGGCGAAGCGTGCGGTGTGATCGTAAAACTCATGTGTGATCCTCGGGGACGCGAAGCAGGCTGCACCGGAGCAGCGCTGCCGCTATGATTTGCATTGTATGGTAAAGGCCAAGCCCAGCCTCGGAAATATCGTCAGACACCTGCGCACCAGCAACGGCTGGACCCTCGCCGAGATGAGTCAACGCGTGGCGATTCCGCTGTCCACGCTCGCCAAGGTGGAGAAGGGCCACCTGACGCTGACCTACGACAAGCTGGTGGATCTGAGCGACAAGCTCGGCATGGGGCTGTCGGACTTTCTCAATTCTTCGGCGGCTAGCGCGCAGCCCAAGGGCATGGCGCGCCGGAGCGTTGGCAGAGGCGACGCCGACGCACTGAGCGTAGAGACCAAGAACTACGATTATCGCTATCTGTGCACCGAGCTGCGCGGCAAGATCATGATCCCGATCATCAGCCGCGTGCGCTCCCGGACCCTGCAGGAGTTCGGGGAGCTGCTGCGTCATGCCGGCGAGGAATTCGTGTACGTGCTCGAAGGTGCCATCGAGGTGCATTCGGAGTTTTACGATCCCATTACGCTGCGCGCGGGTGAGTACGTCTATCTGGACAGCGAAATGGGTCACGGCTACCTCGTCGCCGACGGTGTCGAGGAAGCGACGATCCTCGCCGTATGTGCCTCGGCCGCGGCCAACCTCCAGCAGGAATTGATTTCTCAGGCGCGCGGTGAGGCGCACAAGCCTACCAAGACCGACGTGGCCGGCAACGTCGAAAAGACCAAAGCGGCGAAATCCCCTACGCACAAGAAAGCCGCCGCAAAGGCCAAGCGCCGCAACGGCGCGGCCTGACTGCTTCCGCTCGCAGCTGTACGGGCCGGATTCGCCGGCGGTTCGAGCTCGTGCCCATTGTCTCCATTCGGAGCATTTTATCCTGTATGGAGAAAATTATCTTGACAGCAAGAAGGGCCACCCTAGACTGGCCTGGGGGATACAACAATCGGGAGTCGTGATGACGCAATCCCACTCGCTTGCCCGCGCTCGTAGCTCTGGCGCGGCTTTCCTGTCGCTGTGCCTGTTGGTTGGCACGTTCGTTGGCGGTGCTCCCGTCGAGGCGGCGGACCGCTCGGTCACCATCGAGAATCTGCTGAGTGCGCCGTTTCCGTATGGGCTAATGGCGGCGCCTAAGGGCGAACAGGTTGCCTGGATCGCGAATCATCTCGGCGCCCGCAATATCTATTTAGGTCAGGCGGGCAGCGACGCAAAACTCACCGTTCGCGCACTCACGCGTCAGGAAGGCGACACCGGCATCGAGCTTTCCGATCTGCAATGGTCGCACGACGCTTCGATGCTCGTATTTGCTCGTGGCGGCAGTCTCGAAGGCGGCGGACCCGTCAATCCATTGAGCGCGGCGGCTGGACCGATTGCGATGGAAATCGCCTCGGTGCGGCTCGATACGGGTGAGATTCGCTCTTTCGGTCCGGGCAATGGCGCCGTGCCTTCGCCAGCCAACGACGATGTGGTGTTCGTGCGAGGCGGGCAGATTTGGATTGCCAATCTGGCGCGAACCGATGAGGCGACTCAGTTGATCCAGGATGCCGGCGGCGCCAGCGAACTGTCGTGGTCGCCGGATGGCAAGCGTCTCGCGTTCATCAGCAATCGCAAGGACTACTCGGTCGTCGGTGTCGTCGACATTGCCTCACGAAACATTCAATGGATGAGCCCGGGCGTCGATGTCGACTACAGTCTGCGCTGGTCGCGTGATGGCAAACGGCTGGCGTGGATTCGCATGCCGTCGATGGCGGAATCGTTTCTCACCGATGCGTTTTTTGCGAAGCGTGAGGGCGAGTCTTTTTCTGTGTGGGTAGGCGAGGTCGCGACCGGCGTTGGCACCAAAGTATGGGCCGCCGATGCGGGGCCCGGCAGCCTGTTTCAGCCCATCGAAGGCAGCACCAGCCTGTTGTGGAGTGCGGACAATCGTCTGTTGTTTCCTTGGGAGTCGACGGGCTGGCTGCGCATCTACTCGTTGGATCTGAGCCAGAAGGGCTCGCGTCCGGTGGCGTTGTCGCAGGACGGCGCTGAAGTCTTTGCAATGACTTTGGATCGGAGCGGCCGTGACGTGATTTATTCGTCCAATGCCGAGGATGATGATCGACGTCATCTCTGGCGCGTCCCAGTGAAGGGCGGCAAGCCGCAGCGGGCGAGCAAGGGCGAAGGCATCGAAGATTTTCCGGTGCTGACCGAGAAGGGGGCGCTGTTCGCGATGCATAGCACTGCCCGCAATCCGATGGCGCCCGCGCTGGTTCGAGCAGACGGAGCGCTGCAGACGATGCCGGCGACGGGCGCGTCTGTGACATTCCCCAACGACCGTCTGGTCGTTCCTCAGCGGGTCGTGTTCGAGAGCCCGGATGGGTTGTCGGTGCACGGTCAGTTGTTCCAGCCCACCGGCAAGAAGAACTCGAAACAACCCGCAGTGCTGTTCTTCCACGGTGGGCCGCAGCGGCAGATGCTGCTCGGCTGGCATCCGATGGGCGCCTACACTCATATGTACGCGATGAATCAGTTCCTGGCCGCACAGGGATACGTGGTGCTTTCCGTCAACTTCCGAGGCGGCACGGGCTATGGTCTGAACTTCCGCGAGCCTGATGAATTTGCCGCCGGCGGTGGCAGCGAAGCGCGCGATATTGCGGGCGCAGTTGCGTACTTGAAGAGCCGAGGTGACATCGATGCTGCTCGCATCGGCGTCTATGGAATGAGTTACGGCGGCGTCATGACGTCGCTGGCACTGGCGCGGTATCCGCAAGATTTTGCAGTCGGTGTCGACATGGCAGGCGTGCACAACTGGAAGTCGTTCCTTCCGGAGTTGACGGCGCCAGGCGCAAGCGCGGCGGTGGCCGAAGTGGCGTTGCAATCGTCGGCCATGGGCTCGATCAAGAACTGGCGGACACCGGTGCTGCTCATTCATGGCGACGATGATCGTGCGGTCGTCTTCTCACAGACGGTCGAGCTGGTCCGCGGTCTGCGGAAGGAAACGAGCGTGGAACCCGAGCTACTGGTCATTCCCAACGAGGTGCATGATTTCATCCTGCATCGAAGCTGGCGTCGCGTGTTCGAAGCGACGCATGAATTCATCGAGCGGTATCTGCAACAGTCCGGCACCTGAGGAGAACACAATGCCGATCAGCCGTCGTGAGATGTTGTTGCATACGGGATTGCTTGCTGGCGTGACCGCGATGGGACGATTCGCGGTGGCCGATTCGACAGGGACGCCGCAGTCCGGCGCGGATGCCAATCTGTTCGCGCGTCTGGATGAATTCGTCCGTCAGTACATGGAAGAAATGCACGCGCCAGGGATGACGCTGGTGCTCGGCGATCGCAAGGGCGTGCGACGGGTCGTGCACTATGGACTTGGCGATGTCGAACGTCGTGCTCCGGTAGGAGAGGACGAGCTGTTCGAGATCGGCTCGATCAGCAAGTCGTTTGTCGCGGTCTGCCTGTTGCAGCTGCATGACGAGGGCAAGCTCAATCTGCACAAGCCGATCGTGGAGTACCTGCCGTGGTTCCGGATCGACTCGGCATTTGCGCCTATCACCACACATCACTTGCTCACGCACGGCGCGGGTTTGCCCGGCGACGTGCCGATGCTGCCGTCGGATCCATCGCTGCGACATCGCGCGGCGTATGCGCCTGGTGCGCACTTCCACTACTGCAACATGGCTTACGAGGCGTTGGGCTATCTTGCATGGACGCTCGATGGTCGCGAGCTGCCCGAAGTCATCCGCAAGCGCATTCTCGAGCCGCTCGGCATGACGCAGTCGGAGCCGGTGATTACGCTGGATGTCCGCGATCGCCTGGTGAAGAACTACTCGGCGTTCCAAAACGATCGGCCGGGAACGCGCGATGCGCGACTCGCCGAAGCAGCGGGACTCATCCTCACCACCGGCGCGGGTTGTGTCGCTGCGACCGCGAAGGATATGGGCGCCTATCTGCGCATGATCGCGAACGGCGGTGAAGGTCCGAATGGCCGCAGATTGATGTCGAAGGACTCGTTTGCGCTGTTTACGAAGGCGCACATCGTGGCGCCGGCGTTTGGCCCGACCGCGAGCTACGGCTATGGCCTTGCCGTCGACAAGCTCGATGGGCATACCGTCGTGCGTCACACCGGCGGCATGGTGTCGTTCATGTCGTCGTTGCTGGTCGATATCGACAATGGTGTCGGCGCGTTTGCATCGATCAACGCACAGCAAGGCTATCGGCCGACGGCGGTGACTCAGTATGCCGTGCAGCTCATGCGTGAGCAGCAGGCGTCGAAGCCATTACCGAACATTCCGGCTGCCAACCCCGCGCTGCGCGTGCCGGACGCGCCGGACTATGCCGGTTCGTATCAGCAGAGCGGCGGCGGCAAGCTGGTTATCCAGCACGATGGCGACAAACTGTTCCTGGTGCGCGCCGACGGCAAAGTGCCGCTGCAACCGGCAGGGGCGCCGGGCGCATTTGTCGTTGCTGACGGCGGCAAGAGTCATTTCCCGCTGATGTTCGGTCGCGCCGATGAGAAAGATCCGAAAAGCGCGGTGGTCGAGGTGGCCTGGGGCTCGGATTGGTACACGAACTCCAAATATCGCGGCGAGCAACAATTCAATGTGCCCAAGGAATGGCACAGCTACGTCGGGCACTATCGAAACGAGAGTCCGTGGCTCGGCAGCATGCGCATCGTGCTGTGCAAGGGCCGGCTATGGATCAACGGAATGATGCCGCTGGAAGCGGCGGGCGACCGCTTCAATCTACGTGACGAGCCCCATAGTCCCGAATGGATTCAGTTCGGCGAGGTCGTCAACGGCCGGTGCATGCGCCTGAAGTTTTCGGGCGAGGACCTGTGGCGGGTGGCGACTGCGTAGAGGACGACTCAGATGAAACAAGGATTGCGTCGCTGGCCAGTCGCTTTATTCTTCTGTGTCATGTCATCGCTTGAAACGACCGTCGCCGCGCCGGTCCTCGAGGCAGAGATCGCAAGACTTTCCGCGCCGATCGGCGGCAAGGTGGGCGTCGCCGCGTGGCAGCTCGATGGCAAAGGCGAGCGCATCCTGGTGAATGCGGGCGAACGCTTTCCGATGGCGAGCACATTCAAGATCGCCGTCGCGGGTGCGATTCTCGCCAACGTGGATGCTGGCAAGTTGCAGCTCGAGCAACTGGTCGCAGTTCAGCCCACCGACATCGTGCCGTCCGACGGCGTCGCCAGTCTCGCGATCCATCCTGGCATCAGCCTGTCGGTGCAGAACTTGTTGGAGCTGATGCTCACGTTGAGCGACAACACAGCGACCGACGTACTCACCAGGCTCGCTGGCGGTCCGCAGGCAGCGACGGCGTGGGTGCGCAAGCAGGGCATCGAAGATCAACGCATCGATCGCGATACGGCGACTTTGTTGCGTGACTTCTTCAACTTACCGCCGGGGCCGTTCAATCAGATCCTCGAAGAGGCGCTCAAGCAGGATCCGAACCTCGAGGAGCGCGGCAACCATCCGAACGCCGCGTTCGACAATGATGTCCGCGATACGTCGACGCCGACGGCGATGGCACAACTGCTGACGAAGATCTTCAATCAGCAGGCGCTGAGTGTGTCGAGCACCAAAGTGCTGATCGACATCATGCAACGTTGTCGCACTGGCACCGGCCGGTTGCCGGGCCGGATGCCCGCCGGCACCGTCATCGCTCACAAAACCGGCACCGTCGGTGGCACAGTGAACGATGTCGGCGTCATGACCTTGCCTGATGGCAAGAGTCAGATCGTCATCGCTGTCTTCATCAAGGCAAGCGATCAACCGATGGAAGAGCGCGAGCGCGTCATCGCCGAGATTGCCCGCTCGGTGCGCGATCACTTCCTGTTTGCCGAGACCAGCTAACGCCGGCGACTGCCCCGGCTTGCCAGGCTGCTTCTGTCTGGATAGTATTTCGTATACTAAATGCCAGAAGGAAGCGACGTGGACAGCATCCGAATTCTGGATTCTCACACCGGCGGAGAGCCGACGCGTCTGGTGCTCGAAGGTGGGCCGGATCTCGGTGAAGGGCCGCTCGACCTGCGCCTGAGGCGCTTTCGTGAACGCTTCGACGCGTTCCGTTCTGCCATCGTCAACGAGCCTCGCGGCAACGACACCGTCGTCGGCGCACTGTTGTGCAAGCCGCACCGCGAGGAATGCGACATCGGCGTGATCTTCTTCAACAACGTCGGCTATCTCGGCATGTGCGGTCACGGCACCATCGGTGTGATCGTGTCCCTGGCGCATCTGCGGATGCTGAAGCCAGGGACGGTGAAGATCGATACACCGGTTGGCGTGGTCGAGGCGCAATTGCTGCCTGACGGATCGGTCGCTGTGGCGAATGTTCCCAGCTATCGCAAGGCGCACGGCGTGACCGTCGATGTTCCCGGTGTTGGTCAGGTGACTGGCGATGTGGCCTGGGGCGGCAACTGGTTTTTCCTGGTCGAACAGGAACGCATTCCGATACGGCTGACGAACGTCGAGTCGCTCACCGATCTTTCGTGGCGCATTCGTCAGGCGGTGAATGCGCAGGGCTATCCCGAGGTCGATCATGTCGAGCTGCTCGGTGCGACACCGACGGCGCGCAGTCGAAATTTC
The DNA here is from genome assembly GCF_003104955.1 of Steroidobacter cummioxidans. Lineage (NCBI taxonomy): Bacteria > Pseudomonadati > Pseudomonadota > Gammaproteobacteria > Steroidobacterales > Steroidobacteraceae > Steroidobacter > Steroidobacter cummioxidans. The sequence goes on from NZ_LSRW01000035.1 coordinate 29,400, forward strand.
GTGCTCTGTCCGGGCAAAGCGTATGACCGTTCTCCTTGCGGCACCGGCACGAGCGCGAAGCTCGCGTGTCTGGCCGCCGACGGCAAGCTTGCGGAAGACGAGGAGTGGACTCAGGAGAGCGTGCTCGGGAGCGTTTTCAGAGCGCGCTATCGATGGCTCGATCGCGCCAAGGGAACGATCGCGCCGATCATCATGGGCACGGCGCATGTGACCGCCGATGCGAAGTTGCTGCTCGATCCGAACGATCCATTCTGCTGGGGTATCCGCGACGACAAGAACATGGATGCAATGCGAGGCTGAGCGATGAGGAATGTCGTGAGCGCCGCGCTGCGTGTCAGTGCAGTGATGCTGTTCGTCCAGCCGCTGTCGATGGCGAGCACGACGCTCGATGTGCAGAGTCGCGACTTCGACATCGTGCTCGACAACTCGTCGCAGACGCTGGTGTCGCTGAAGCCGAAGCAGGGCGGCGGATTCGACTTCGCACCGTCGAAGCTGCGCAGTACACGTAGCGGTGATGGTTACTACCAATTGGGCGATCTCGATCTGCGTCTGCGATCGGTAGGTGAGTCGCAGTGGCAGGATTACTCGACCGCCTTTCGCCGCGAGCCGGCACGTGAGCTGCCGCGCGATGCGAAGACATTGGCGGCCGCCGAAGTCTCGTTGCGATTGCCGGCCGCGCTGGGCTTGCGCGTTGTGCGTCGTTGGCAGATCGGCGACAGCGGCCATCTGTCGCTACGCTTCGAGCTGACCAATGCTGGCCCACGAGATATCGAGCTGGGCGGCGTTGGGCTCGCGATGGTGTTCGACAATGTGCTGTCGAAACGCTCGCTGGCGGAGGCACACACCGAGGCGAGCTTCGCAGATCCGTACATCGGCCTCGATGCCGGCTATCTGCAGGTCACCCGACTCAACGGCCAAGGCCCGGCATTGCTTGTCACGGGCGAAAGCGGAACGCCGTTCGAGGCCTATCGCCCGATCGCCGATCAGAAGGATGAGAGCGGCAAGGCGCTGCTGCTCAACGACGCGACTCAGCGCGGGCAAACGTTTGAAGGCTTTTACAGCTGGATGGCCGCAAGCCGCGGCTTTGCCGAGCGGGAATGGAAGGGCGCTCAGCAGTGGAATGAGCCGATGGTCGTCACGCTTCGGCGGGGTGAGACGCGTCTCTTTGGCGTGCAATTCCTGATCTCCAAATCGATTCGAGAGATCGAGAACACGCTGGCCGCGAATTCGCGTCCGGTGGCTGTAGGCATTCCAGGCTACGTGCTGCCGACGGATCTGGCGGGCGATCTTTGGGTTTCGTCGCGGCAACCCATCCGATCAATCGACGCGCAGCCGGCGGGGGCATTGGAGATTGCAACTGCCGAAGGTGTGCAAGGCTGGTCGAGATATCGCGTGACCGGGCGGCAATGGGGGCGATCGCGTCTTTCTATCACGTACGCGGACGGCACGCGGCAGGCGATTCATTACTTCGTTACCAAGCCCAGTGCCGCGGTGCTCGAAGACCTGGGTCGATTCATTTCCACGAAGCATTGGTACGACGATCCGTCGGATCCGTTCAAGCGCGGTTCGTCGTTCATGACGTTCGATCGTGAGCGCAATGCCGTCGTATTGCAGGATCAGCGAGTGTGGATGGCGGGGCTGAGCGATGAAGGCGGCGCCGGCGCCTGGCTTGCGCTCATCATGAAGCAACTTGGCGCGCCGAGCGCATCGGAGATCGAGAAGTTCGAGCGCTTCGTCACGCAGACGCTCGATGGTCGATTGCAGGTCAATCAAGGGCCCGACAAGTTCGGTGTCCGCAAGGGCCTGTTCTACTACGAGCCGCAGCCTCCGCAAGGCGTGCGCTATGACGCCGCGATCGACTGGACGAAATGGTCGGCATGGCGGAAGTCACAAGCAGACTCGGTCGTTCGCTCATTCAACTATGTGCACGTTGCCGCCGCGCATTGGGTGTTGTATCGGCTCGCTCGCTATCACGACGGGTTGGTCAAGGCGCATGACTGGCGGTGGTATCTGGATCGCGCCTATCAGACTGCGCTGGCGATGCCGCGGCTCGCGCCCGAGTATGCGAAGTTCGGACAGATGGAAGGCGAGGTCTTCATCGAGATCCTGCGTGATCTGCAGGACGAGGGAATGAAGGCCGAAGCGTCGCAGCTCGAGCAGGCCATGCGCCAGCGCGCCGAGCATTGGGCCGCGGAGGAATATCCGTTCGGCAGCGAGATGCCTTGGGACTCGACCGGTCAGCCCGAGGTGTACGCGTGGATGCGGTACTTTGGCAACGCCGCAAAGGCCGATCTGACTCGCGAAGTGATCCTTGGCTACGACCCGACTCTTCCCAGCTGGGGCTACAACGGCAATGCGCGTCGCTATTGGGATTTCATGTACGCGGGCAAGACCGCGCAGCTCGAGCGCCAGTTGCATCATTACGGCTCGGCGAACAATGCGTTGCCGCTGCTCGATTCGTTCCGCCGCGATCCGCACGACATTCATTTGCTACGAGTGGCATACGGCGGCTTGATGGGCACGCTGACAAATATCGATCAAGAGGGATTCGGTTCGGCGGCGTTCCATGCCAATCCGGACCTGCTCCGGTTCGACGGGTACAACGGCGACTACGGCACGGCGTTCTACGGTTACGCCTACGGCATTGGCAGCTATCTGGCGCGCCATCCGGTGTTCGGTAACGTCGGCTTTGGCGGATCGAGTCAGGAGCAAGGATCCGTCGTGAGCTTCGTGCCGCGCGATGGCTTCCGCACTCGAGTGTTTCTTGCGGAAGCGGGTTTGTGGCTGACGCTGGATGCGGGCAAGTTCGCGCGCGTGGACTACGATCGAAGCAGCGGGAAGGTGACTGTGCGTCTCGATCCTGCCGACGAGTTCACATCGAAGGCGCATCTTCGAGTCGAGAGCACGAGATCCGGCGCTGGCTATCAGCCAAGCGCCGCGCTGAGCAAGCAGCGCGGACGCTACGTGATTCCGCTCAGTAAAGACGAAGTGTCGTTACAGTTGCAGCCGTGAGGTTGGCCTTGGTGTAGATGCGGCAGCCGAACACCGGGCCGGCGGTGTTGCCGGGCTCGGGCTCGAAGCGCACCAACACGCTCTCTTTGCCGCGAGTGAGCGCCTCCGGAATCTCGTAATCCACATCGAAGAATACTGGCTTGTCCGGACGCAACGCCTGTGTCGCGATCCGCTGGCCTTCGACCAGGACATGGAATTTACGGGCGCGTTCGTCGGCCCAGTAGGTCGCCTGCAGAATCAGCGGGCCGGGCCTGACCTTCATGCGGAACGCGAAAAAGCCGCCGGTGCGCGCGTCGCGTCCCTGGCGGCCGCGATAGACCACGGGATAGGAAATCTCCGAGGTCAGCTCGTGATCGCGCTCCGGCTGCATCTCACCCAGATGCATCACGTCGACCGAACGGGCCGCGAGCTCCTTCAGGCGCGCCTGCTCGGCGCTGAACGTGCGTTCCTCGTTGGCCCACTCGGCATCGGTGAAGCGACGGAAGTAAACCGCGCTGCGCCGGTGATAGTTCTTGTAGAACGGGGAGAACGTGAGCGCGCTCGGCCGGGCAATCGTGCTGGCTCGATAGACGGCTTGCTCGGGGTCGACAGGCTTGAAATCGGCTAGCAGATCCGTGCCGACCAATGCAGGTGCAGCTGCTTCGAACGGTTGATCGGCAGAGCCCAGATCGGCGGCGAGCACCATCGGTCCGCGCAACACCGCGATCGTGTTGTCATCGCCCGGCGTCGATTCGATCCGCAGTTCCAGCGGCAAAGTGAACGCCAGTGCATCGCCTTCGCGCCAGCGACGGCGAACGATCAGATAGCCCGCGTCCTTCGTGGTTTCGGCCGGCTTGCCATTGACGGTCAGTTGCGCATCTTTCGCCCAGCCTGGAACGCGGAGCGCGACGGCGAACTGCTGCGGCTTTCGCAATGACGCCACCTTGATGTTCACGGTGCCGTCGTAGGGATAGCGAGTCGACATTTCCAACTGCGCGCCACGCGCTCTCCAGGTTGCGCGCGACGGGATGAACAAGTTGACCAGCAGCGTGTCGTCGTTCTCCCACCAGATCGACTCGCCATGCTTGGCATGACTCTCCATGCCGGAGCCGACGCAGCACCAGAAGCTGTCGGTGGGCGAAGAGAACTCGCGCTTGATGCCCGACATCAGCGGGGTCATGTAAGTGAACATGCCGGTCGCGGGATCTTGGTGCGCAAGGATGTGATTCAGGTGTGCGCGCTCGTAATAATCGAACAGCGCACCCGACGGCTGCCACGCGAACAGGTGGCGCGTCAGCTTGAGCATGTTGTAGGTGTTGCAGGCCTCACAGGTCTGCTCGGTGATGTGCCCTGAGACAGTGCGCGGCTCGGAGAAGTACTCGCGATCGGAGTTGCCGCCGATCACGTAGCTGTGTTCCGTCGTGACTGTCTTCCAGAAGAAGCGCGGCGCAACGGCTTGATCGCTCTTGCCGGTGATCTCGTGCAAACGAGCCAGGCCGATCAGTTTGGGGATCTGCGTGTTGGCGTGGCGCTGGGCGAGCTCATCGCGTTGCGCGGTCAGCGGATCGAGAATGCGCTTGTGATAGATGCGCTCGGCGAGCGCGAGCCAGCGCCGATCACCCGTGCGAGTGTAGAGCTCGGCGAAACTCTCGTTGATGCCGCCGTGCTCGCAATCGAGCACTGTCTGTACTTGTTCGTCATTGAGCGCATTGAAGACCTTCTCGATGTAACCGCCAAGCCCAACGGCGACGTCGATCGCGCGCTTGTTGCCGCCGCAGTAGGTGTCTACATCCATCAAGCCAGCGAACAGCTTGTGCCAGTTATAGAACGGCACCCAGCAGCCGTTGAGATCGAAGCCGGCCGAGCGGATCTCGCCGCGCACGATCTCGGGGAAGATTTCCTTGCCGTCGACGATCGTGCCGTCCTTGCGTTTGCGGGTGAATCCCGCGACGTAGCCGTCGCCTTGCCTGGCTTGTACTTCGGCCAGCTCCGCGACGATATATTCGGCGCGTCGTCGTGCTTCGGGTTCGCCGGTCTGCGCATGGATCAACGCCAATGCGGACAGATAATGACCGAGGCTGTGGCCGGCGATCGTATCCGCTTCCCAGCCGCCATACACTTCAGCTTTGGGCGTCAGTGCTGCGAACTTGCGGAAGTTGTGGAGCAGACGATCGGGCTCCAGCGTCAACAGATACTTGCGATTCGCTGCCACTGCATCGGCAAATGGAGACGGCAACAAACGAATATCGCCGAGGGGCAGGGACCTGGCAGTTCCCGGTAGCGCTCCGGCACTCGCCCAGGCGCCGGTCCAGGGGAGGCTGGCACAGAGCGCACCGGCTGCTGCACCCTGCAACAGTGCGCGACGATCGGTGATCAGCAGGAATCGAGTCATCGGTACTCCTTGGATGAAACGTTGCAGATCGGCCCATCGGCGTTGCTGAATTCCACAAAGCGTGCGGCGCAGGCCGGGCTCGAACCGCGTGACGATCAGGGCTCCATGTCACAGGTTACACTGCTCAGCTGTGAATAGTATACGATATACCTGAAGTTCCTTAGACGAGGCTACCATGACACCGACCTGGCAGGGCGTTTATCCGGCGGCGACCACACAGTTCAAGGAGGATTTGTCGATCGATCTGGGCAGCAGCCAGCAGGTGATCGACAACCTGGTCAAAGACGGTGTCCACGGCATCATCGCGATGGGCACGTGCGGCGAGAACAACTCGCTCGATCCTGCCGAGAAACAAACGCTGTTGCGCGCGGTAACCGAAGTAGTCGCGGGCCGTGTGCCGGTCGTCACCGGTGTGTCTGAGTTCGACACTCGTCGCGCGGTCGCCTTTGCGAAAGATGCAAAGAAGGCGGGCGCCGATGGCTTGATGGTGCTGCCGGCGATGGTTTATGTGCCCACGGAAGAGGAGCTGATCATGCACTTCCGCACCGTGGCGCAGGCGACCGATCTGCCGGTGATGTTGTACAACAATCCGCCGGCGTATCGAGTGAACATCAGCGTCGCGGTGCTCGAAGCACTGAAGGATGTGCCGAACATCGTGGCAGTCAAGGAGTCGGCGCCGGATCCGCGGCGCTTTACCGACCTCATCAATGCATTCGGCGATCGTTACATTCTGATGGCCGGTCTCGATGACGTCGCGCTGGAAGGATTACTGCTTGGCGCGACGGGTTGGGTTTCCGGCCTCACGAGCGCTTTCCCGCAGGAATCGACTCAGCTGATCGAGGCGGTCAATAGTGGCGATCTGGATCGGGCACGAGCTATCTATCGTTGGTTCATGCCGTTGTTACATCTGGATGCCGCGCATGATCTGGTGCAGTCGATCAAGCTCGCCGAGCAGATCATGGGACGCGGCTCGGAACGAGTGCGTCCACCGCGACTGCCGCTCTCCGGTGAGCGACGTCGGCAAGTCACAGAGATGGTCGAGCGAGCGGCCGCCACCCGGCCCACACGCGCCTAGAACTGGTCGCACCTGATTGCACTCGGTGTCGGTGTCATCGTTGGCGCCGACATCCAACCACTCACCGGTGCCGGCGCCGACCGCACCGGACCCGCAGTAATCCATCATTGCCGGCATTGCGATCGCCGGCACGCGCGAGAGCGCGACGTTGCCTTAGGTTGACGACTCAACGGTGATTGCGGGTCCCAGTCGTCTCGGTCGCGTGACGTTGCCGTTCAGGCAGCGCTGATACAAAGGTCCATGGCCACACCCCGTTCCGGTGTCTCGGATCGCGCCCCCATTCTTTCAACCACAATAAAAAACAATAGCTTACGAAGATGGCTCATTTATACCGTATAACATATTTGATTTATTAACTCAGACATGTCTTAAATGTCAGCAAGCTTCGGCTGGCTCAAAACACCATTGGGGGCTGACATGCACAACAAAAAAGCAGGACTGCCAACGCCGGCAGGCCGATCGAAACATGCATCGTTGAGTGGCAGTGTCGTGATGGCGGCGTGCGCGATCGGAATGTTTGCTCCGATCGGCGGACACGCGCAGGCGCAGGGCGCCGAAGGGGCGCTGCTCGAGGAAGGCGTCATCACCGGCTCGCGGATCAAACGAGCCAATCTGGAGACGGCGAGCCCGATCACGGCGTTGCCGCAGGAAGAGTTCAAGTATCAGGGCACATCGGCGGTCGAAGCAGTGTTGAACCGCATGCCGCAGTTCACCGCAGATTCGAACGAGAACGGCTCCAACGGTTCGGACGGCACCGCGCGTGTGAACCTGCGCAATCTCGGCTCGTCGCGCGTGCTGGTGCTCATCGATGGCCAGCGCATGCTGCCGGTGGAAACGGCCGATGTGAATTTCATTCCCAGCGCGCTGGTCGAGCGCGTCGACGTTGTCACTGGCGGTGCATCGGCTGTCTACGGCTCAGATGCAGTCGCGGGCGTCGTGAACTTCGTGCTGGACAAGAATCTGGAAGGCGTGCGGATCTCCGCGCAATACGGCTCCGCCTGGCACAAGAACGACAACTCGTATGCGCGCTCCGTCGTGAGGGACGCGAACTACGAGCTGGCCAAGGGCTCGGTTTGGGATGGCGGCCGCACCGACGTCAACGTGGCCATGGGCATGAACAGCGCCGACGGCAAGGGCAATGCCACGTTCTATCTCGGCTATCGCAAGCTCGAGCCGGTGACTCAGGATACTCGCGACTACTCGGCTTGCGGCCTGAACCTCGGCGGCGATGCCAACGATCGACTGGTGTGCGGCGGATCGAGCAACAATCAATGGGGCAGCTTCGTGATGCTCGGCGGCCCGAACAACGGCCGCACGTTCAACAACACCAAGGATGGCGAGCAGGTCTGGGTGCCGTACAACAGCTCGTTTCTGTACAACTACGCGCCCACCAACTACATCCAGCGCCAGGACAAGCGCATCACCGCCGGCGGATTCGCGCACTACGACTACAGCGAGCGCGTGAAGCTGTATGGCGGCGTGATGTTCATGGACGACCATACATTCTCGCAGGCCGCGCCCAGCGCTTATTTCCAGGGCAATACCTATCAGATCAACTGCGACAATCCGTTGATGTCGGCGCAGCAGGCGTCGATCCTGTGCGGAGCAGCCGCAGGGACGCCGACCAACATCAACACGTTCATCGGCTATCGTTTCGCCGGCGCGGGCGGCGCTCGTGTCGATGACCTGCGCCACACCGACTATCGCCTGAACTTCGGTTCCCGGGGCGACATCGTCGGCGGCTGGACGTATGACGTGAGTTATCTGTTCTCCCGCGTCATCTTCGATGAGAGCTACAAGAACGATCTCGATCTGGCCAAGGGCGCCCGCGCACTGCAGGTCGTAAACGTGGACGGCGTGCCCACCTGTCGATCGGTGGTCGATGGCACCGATCCTAGCTGTGTGCCTGCAAATGTGTTCTCCGCGTTCGGCATCAGCGACGAAGCTTATGGCTACCTGCTCACGCCGACGTTTACGCACGGCGTGCAGACCCAGAGGGTCGCCAATCTGTCCATCAACGGCGATCTGGATCAGTACGGCCTGCGCAGCCCGTTCGCGTCGGCTGGTGTCGCGATTGCAACTGGCGCGGAGTATCGCACTGAAGAGCTGACGTTCGAGGCCGATGCGCTCGCGCAGTTGAAAGGCACCAAGGAGAACGCGGGCGAGTTCAACGTCAAAGAGCTGTTCATCGAAGCGGATGCGCCGCTGATCTCGAACAAAACGTTTGTCAGGGAGCTGGCCGTGAACCTCGGCTACCGTTACTCCGACTACTCGATCCAGGGCGGCACGGGTTTCACGGCGGACACCTACAAATTCGAGCTTCGCTACGCGCCGGTGTCGTCGTTCAAGCTGCGAGGCAGTTACAACCGGGCGGTGCGTGCTCCCAACATCTCAGAGCTGTTCGCCGCTCAGGCGCTGGGCAATGTCGCAGCCCAGGACCCGTGCTCCGGATCGGATCCTACTGCGAGCCTGGAAAACTGCATGCGTAGCGGCGTGACGCAGGCTCAGTACGGCTTCATCCCTGAGTGCCCCGCTGACACTTGCGTGACGCTCGCTGGCGGCAACCTCGCTTTGCAGCCGGAGATCGCTGACATCTACACATACGGCTTCGTGTTCACACCGGGCAGCATCCCGAGCTTCACGTTCTCGGCGGACTACTTCGACATCTTCGTGGAGGGTTACATCGGCGCGGTCGACGCACCGACGGTCATCAATCAATGTATCCAGACGGGCTCGCAGTACTTCTGCGATCTGTTCCATCGCGACCCGGCGTCGGGCGTGCTGTTCGGAACCAACGGTTACATCACGGCGAACAATCAGAACACCGGTTACCTGCAGACCTCCGGCATGGATTTCACGTCCAGCTATGCCTTCGACCTCGGCAACCTCCTGCCAGGCACGCCGGACGTGGGCTCGTTCGATGTTTCTTTCGTCGGCACCTGGTTGAACAGCCGCCGCGTCGAGCAGTTGCCGGGCCTGGGCAGCTACAACTGTGTCGGTCTGTTCGGTCCGACCTGCGGTCAGCCGACACCGAACTGGCGTCATAACGTTCGCATGACCTGGACCTCACCGCAGCGTGGCGCCACGGTGTCGGGGAACTGGCGGTATTTTGGCTCGGCGTCGCTGTCTTCGAACTCGAGCAACGAGTTCCTGCAGGGCGAAGATTACATCGCGATCAATCGTCGCATTGCCGCCTACAGCTACTTCGATCTCGCCGCGACCTGGAAATTCGTGGATTCGGTCGAGTTCCGTGCCGGCATCAACAACGTGTTCGATCGGGACCCGCCGGTGATCGCCGCGGGCCTGCTCAGCGCGTTCGGCAACGGCAACACCTATCCGGGCGTTTACGATCCAATGGGGCGCTTGTTGTACTTCGGCATGACGGTGGAGTTCTGAGCGCTGCGCTCAGTCGGCGTCTTTGAGCTCCGCTCGAAGATCCTTCAACGTGCCCTGGATATGCTCTTTCAGGAGCTTCTCGACCTTGCGCTTGTCGCGTTCGAGCCAGGCGTTGAACAGCGCCTGATGTTCGACATGCGCGCGGGCGTCACGGCCGGCCGGCTCGAGATGCGCGATGACGTAGCGCTCGGCCAGCACTGTCAGGCGCTCGACCAATTGCGTCGTGAGGCTGCGGCGACCGGGCTCGACCAGCGCGATGTGAAATTCGCGATTGCGAACGGCCACGTCGGCGAGGTTGCTGTGAGCGGCCGTGTCGAGCGCCGTAAACGCTCGCATCGCATGCGAACGATCGTCGTCCGTCGCGACGCTGGCCGCGTAGGCCGCCGCTGGCGGCTCGATGGAAAGCCGCAGCGCATAGATCTCATCCACCTGCTCGCGCGACATCGGCTGCACGTAATAGCCACGGTTCGGGTGGTTGATCAGCAGGCCTTCCTGCTCCAGCCGCGCCAGCGCCTCACGCAGTGGGATTTTGCTGATGCCGAGTTCGGTGGCCAGAGCATCCTGCCGAATGGGCTCGCCGTTGGGCAGCAGGCCCTTGAGGATCTGCTCACGGACGACTTCGAACACGCGGTCGGAAAGCGTGCGGACGAGAATGCTCATGGCGAGGGGGACACGGCTCCAGATGGAATACCGTAGACGATCATACCCGAACCGAGGACAAATTCGGGGCGCAGTGGCGGGTTTGGGTTCGGGAACAGCGGAAACTGTGGTGGCGGGCTACATAATCGAGCGGTGGCGGCGCCTCGCAGCCTGACCCGGCGGCGAGAGTGCAGCGGCCCGAATGGAGCAGTCTATGCACTATTCGTGGTAACTCCGCTAACAACGATTCAGGGTCGTCATGTCATGGAAGAGTACTTCGTGCTCACTGCTGCTTGCCGCGAGTCTGACTGCATGCGGCTGCATTGGCCTCGCTGCTTCGCCTGGTGACAGGCCAGCGAATGCCAACGAGCATGAGGAACGGTACACCCTGCAGGCCGGCGTCAACTCGGCTCGCGCACAGGCGAACGCGCTGCGCATACTGACCGGCTACGAGGCCGATCCAGGCGAATGCGGCGATGTGATGCTCGGGCCGCTGCCGCCAGGCGAATACACCGGCAAAGAGGCCTGGCTGAAGCTCGTCGAGACGGCGTGTCATTTGCTGAAGCGCCCGGACGGCGTCTCGGGACGCACGGAGGTGTTTGCGGATGTGAGCGACTGCCAGTGCAGCTTCGGATTGCAACGGTTCGCGCACTTGCAACAGAACAAGATGCTGGTCACCAGCTCTTCCTTGCCGGAGCTTGCCAAGTACATTCCAGCGGCGGTGCTCGAGATCAATCGCAAACGCATCCACGATACGGGTGCGGCCAGCATTCCCGACCTGCTGCGTTATATCTCACAGACCGCTTTCCATCGCAGCCAGGGCTATCGCGCCTCTGGCGCCCAGTACGCCGAGCTTCGCGGGCTGGGCGCGTCGTACACGCTGGTGCTCCTGAACGGTCGTCGAACCTTCGGAACGGCAGCCGATCTGGCGAACAACGCATTCGATCTTTCCACCATTCCAATCAGTGCGGTGGAGCGCGTCGAGATCAGCATGGATGCCAACTCGCTGGTGCATGGCATGGACGCGGTCGGCGGCACCGTGAACATCGTCCTGCGTGACAGTGTCGACCCGGTGCTCTATATCAGGCATGGCTCGGCGCAAGGGGGCGCCTCGCAGAATGTCGCATCCATCAGTGGCGGCATGAGTAGCGATCGTGGCCGCGTCGCTGTTTTTCTGGACGTGCAGCGCTGGGGCGAACTGCTTGGCAGCGAGCGGGAGCGCTGGAACGACCAGGATTTCAGGCGCTATGGCGCGCTGGATTACCGCTCCCCACTGTCCTCTCCATTGAACGTGCGTTCCAGCGACGGTCAGAATCTGCCGGGTCTGGATGCGCCGTTCGCCGCGGCTCGAGTCAACCCCGACACCGGAATGTTCGATTTCATCGCCGGACAGCACAATCTGAGTAGCTGGCGAGCGTATCAGGCCATCGTTCCGGCCAGCTCACGGGTGTCGATGCTGGCGACCGGGTCTGTGCAGTTCGGTGCGTCGACCGTCTCCATGGAGTTGCTGGGCTTCAAACGTGCCACTGACTTTCAGCTCAGGCCCGTGGTCCTTGCGGGGGAGACGTTGGCAGCCAACCATCCGGAAAATCCGTTTGGCGTTCCTGTGATTGTCGATGCAGTGCTCGCCGGCGTGCCGGCGCAGGGCTTCCGGTACGAAACCAATTCGACGCGTGCCGTCGCCGCTGCTGAGGGGCCGATCGGCCCTTGGAAGTATTCCGCATTCGTGGTTCGCTCGGATGAAAAGGTCGACGTCAATCTACCCAGCGAAGTGAATGCGAGCGCCATCGAGCGCGGACTGCAGGGCGACGATCCGAGTCGGACGTTGAGTATTTACAGTACCGTAAGAAGGACCGCGGTTCCCGCGGATCTCCTCATCGACACTCCAGCGAATCGGTACCACGCCGGCGCGACTCAGGTGCATGCGTCGGCGCAAGGCGCGCTGGCGCGTCTGCCTGCAGGCCAACTGATGGCCAATCTGGGCATCGAGGGACGTCGCGAGAGCATGGATTTCGATCCGCGCATCGACAGTGCTCACCGCAATATCACTTCGCGCTTCGCGCACCTGCGTGTCCCGGTGCTGGGGCCCGGAATGAACATTCCGGCTGTGAGGGATATGGCACTGATACTGGGCATGCGCACCGACGACTATGCCGACATTCGTTCCATCAGCAGACGACAGCTCGGCATGGTGTGGAACGTCAGCGATTCGCTCAGATTTCATGCCGCAACCAGCGAGTCGTTCCGGCCGCCTTCGCTGGTCGACATGAATCAGCCGCGGGTCGAGCTGCTGACTCAGATCTACGATCCCAAGCTGGAGCAGGTCACGCCGGTTCAGGTGATCATGGGCGGCAATCCGCAGCTGCAGCCCAGCACCGGGCTTTCCACCAGCATCGGTGTTCTGTATCAGGCGGAGGCTGGCCTGCGGTTATCCGCCGAATTCTGGCGCGTCAAAGTTCGAGACCATATTTCCACGGTGACAGCATCGTCACTGCTGTCCCAGCAAGACTCGACGGCGTCAGGCCGCATCGTTCGAGATTCACAAGGGCGCCTGGTGTCGCTGGATCTCACGCGAGCGAACGCCGGAGCGGCGGCAACCGAGGGCGTCGATCTCGAAGCGCAGACGCAGATCGAGACGAGGCTGGGCTTGTTCATGCCTCGTCTGCTGGTCACATTGACAGACGAATTCCAATACAGCGATCAACCGAGCGAGCGAATCCAGATGGAGAGCCGACTGGGGGTGGCGTCGCAGCTCGGCACCATTCCCAGACGCAGAGCAGTGGCGTCGCTGACCTACGAAAACGATTACTGGCGTGCCTCGGTCCACGCCCACCTCATTTCTTCCTATCGCGATCGCAGCGACATCACCGGCCAACGGTTACCGGACAAAGTGCCGGGCGGCGAGGTCTGGGATTTCAGTGTTTCGAGAAACATCGCGGGCAATCTGCGGCTGACGTTGGGTGCGGTCAACGTGCTGGACCGGGAACCGCCGTTCGCTCGGGTCGGCGGTTCCCTGGGCTTCGACCCGTCGCAGGCTCAGTTAGAGGGGCGACAGATCTATGGCACCATCGCCGGGACCTTCTGACCAGCCGGGATAGAAGCCGCGCCCGAAATAATAGTCCGGAAACTCCATCGACGGATAAAACTGCCGGGTCTCCACCATGGCATCCCCGAAGTCTTGCAGCTCGACCGCATCGGTTCGCTGTGCGTTCATGTGTAAGCCCCCTTAGATAGAAGATCGCGCGCGATACACTGTCCAGCCGTAGTTGTCCAGTCAATACGGGCTTCGGTTTGGCCCGCCTGCCTCTTGCACAAACGCGCGCTTGGCGCGATGTGGGCCGCAACAACCTGTCGGCCGATCCAACGTAGAGAAATTCATAACAACGATCCGATGAGATCGGGGACTTCAATGAATCGCCTGATACAGAAGCTGGCAAAGGCGTTGCGGTACGTAGTACAGACGTTCGTGCTGGCCACCATTGGTGTCGTTTGGTATCTCGCAGCGACTCGTGTGATGGATGCGGAGCCGGAACCCGTGGTCGAGATTCAGGAAATCAAGCTCGACGACGTGCGTAACGGGGACATCGCCTCGGCGGACAACGAGATCAGGAACGAACGCCTGTCTGACGGCAGTCTGGTCGCCACCTCTCCAGGCACACGCATGCAGGTGGATCTTGCAGGCCCGAACCGCCTCGTTGTCATGCCGCGCGGCACGGCGCACTTCATTGTCAAAAAGGACGCGAAGCCGTTCAAGGTGCAGACTCCGCTGGTGGACGTCACGGTCCTCGGGACGAGCTTTTCGGTTTCTGCCGGGGCGTGCTCTGTAGTGAAAGTTGATGAAGGCGTCGTCCGGGTGGATGTTCGCAGTGGGCACGGCGATCCATTTACGAGAATTTTGGGAGCAGATGAATCTCTGGACTGGCCTACAAACTGCTCCGGGTCACGACGACTCGCAGAGGCCTCCCCGAAGTTGGAAAATCAAACTCCGCCACCACCGGGAAATGATCCGACGGATACCGTCCGTCACGGTGCATTGTGATCGTATGCACTCGATTCGCCCGTAGCCCGCGAAACAAGATCCAGTCGATGCGCCGTTCGGGCTTTCCCGTAAAGTCATGAAACGTGCCCTCCGGTCCGGTGCGTTGGGCCGTGGCCGTCCAGGCGTCCGTCAGCGAATCGGTGAGGATCGAGTGGACGCGACTTGCTGATGTGGTGTTGAAGTCGCCGATAAGAATGAGGCGCTCGCTCAGAGGCAGTTTCTCCAACCGAGCGCGAATCAGCTCGGCGCTGCGAATCCGCGCAGGCTCATCGATGTCGCGATAGGGCAGGTGAGTGTTGTAGAGCGTAAACGTCGCGCCGTCGGCGATGCGCTCGAAGCGAGCCCACGTCACCATGCGAGGATAGATGTTCCCCCACGTGCGGCTACCCGGAATGTCGGGCGTATCGGAGAGCCAGAAATTGCCGGACTCGAGCACGCGCAGCCGATCTTTGCGATAGAACACGCCCATGTGTTCGTCACCATCGCCGCCGCCCCGGCCTTCGCCGAACCATACAAACTGCGGCAGGCGCTCGACGATGTCATCGCCCTGGCGTTTGAAGAGCTCTTGCGTGCCGATGACGTCGGGATCTTCGGCGCGCAGCATCTCGGCAACGAGGTCACGTCTGGCGTCCCAGTTGTTCGCGCCGTCGTTCTGGGTAAGGAAACGGACATTGAATGTCATGACGCGCAGTGGTTGTGCGTGAACCGGAAGCGCGACCAGCAGGCAGCCGACCAGCCACAGCAGGAATTGGAGTCGTCGGCTGATTGTCGAAGTCACGGTACGGTTCCAGTCCTCACGGGCACGCCATTGATGTCCGCTCGAATCGGTGCCGCGAGCCGCGCAGCTTTCGATGCGAGATAGGCACTCCACTCTGCGGCTGACTTGATCTTGCCGGCGGGCTTCCATGCGCCCCCTACGAAGTAGCGAACGGTCTCGCCCGGGTGCACTTTGACCAGTAGCAAACTGTCAGGCCGGCCTTTCGCGGCAGGCGTTGTGCGCGCGAAGCCGGCAAACTTTGCCTCGGCTGCCAGCACGATGCCAGTGCCGAGCTCATCGTGCGACGGGTGGTCTGCGTATTTCTCCCAGATCGCAAGGAGCCGGCCTCGCTCATCGGGACTCACTTGAACATCTGCGGCGGCGGGATGCTCAGTGAGACCAATCGCCACCGTCAGCATGCCGTCCGACCCCGGAGCGGGAGTGAAGTCGAACGTGCTCTGTACTTGATCGAGCTGTTGGCCGGCATCGACGATGAAGCGCTTGCGCTCGGTGACCTTTACGCCGTTGCCGGCGTCCCAGGGCTCGTACGTGAGATCGAAGATCGCGCGTAGCGGTCCGTTGGCATAGACGTGATAGCTGCGCCAATTCGCGGACACCGCGAGTTGCTGGCCATCCCAGATGCCGATGCCGCCGACGCCGCGCGCGCGGCCGACTTCGTAGAAATCCAGGCCTTCACCTGTATCTGTGTGCAAGCCATCGTGACCCTTGCGATACCAGCGATCCGTTACGAGGTACGGCACCCTCTTGGTCCACAGATCGATGCCGCTGCTGGTCATCTGATCTTTTCCAGCTTCGGGCCGCGCCAGCGCGGGCCCGTAGGCGCGATGCGCGACCTCGTCGTTTTCCCAAGCGAAGTCGTCCCAGCGTTCTGGAACGTGACCGGCCCAGACTTTGCTTTGCAAAGGTGGCTGGGGCTGGGTGGTGGATTCGATGGTGACCGTCACCCGCGGTTCGCTGGCGCGAAAGTCACGCTGGAAGATCAAGTCGTCATACTCGGCGGGGCCGTGATGAATGTGCTTCATCGCGGTGACCTGCGAGGGAATCACCGTGCCCTTGGCATCGCGCACGATGACCTGATCGAACGTCAGATCGGGCAGGGCCTTTTTGATTTCCGCGAATGGGATGACGATGGTCTCCGCCGGTCGGGCGAGCCTGGCGTCGTTGTGAAGAACGATGGTGGCTTTCGCAGCGAGCGCGCTCTGCGCGTGCAAGCCCAGCGCAGCTGAGACGGCCATCGCAAGGGCGGCATGCCTGCTCATCGCAGTAACGCCGCAGCCGTCCACATCATTGGCGACTGCCCATGCAGGTCACCGGTTTTCCGGGGACGATCGAAGTAATATTTCTTCTGCACGACGAGGTCCTCGCCGACTTCGCGCGCAGCCTTGTTGGTGCCCACGACGGTCTCACGAACGTTGGCCTCTGCATCGACGTAAGGGACCAGGCCGAGCCAGGCCTTGCGAGCGGCGGGGCCATAGCGGGATGCGTCGAGCCAGCCGCGCTTCACCCCTTCGACGAGCGCGAATGTAAACATGGCACTGCCGGAGGTCTCGGGCCAGAAGTCGGGCTGATCGACGAGTTGCAGCCACAGGCCATCGGCGCCTTGATACTTCAGCAGGCCGGCCATCATCGATCGATAGCCTTGCATGATGCGCTGGTAGTGCCGGTGCTCCGGTGGCAGCACCGACAGCACTTCGGCCAGGCCGGCTGCGACCCACCCATTGCCGCGGCCCCAATAGAAAGGAGAGTCGGGACTGTGCAGGAACAAGCCGTTCGGCTGTTGCAGCCGATTCAGGTACGCCACCATGGTCAGGGCAACGCGATCCAGATACTTCGGATCCTTGGTGGCGCGATACGCCTGAACCTGCAGCACGGGCAACATATAAAGATCGTCGGACCAATAGCGTGCCTCGGTGGTGATGCCGTCGGGCGTCGTGGTCTCCCACTGTTTATCGGCGAAGTCGCGGCCCAGCGTGAGATACGACGGGTCGCCGTTGATCATATAGATCTCCAACGGCACGACGCCGGTGATGCGGTAATCGACATGCGAGCGCGGGCTGAGCCGAGCTGCGCCCTCGGGCGTGCGGAACTGATCGAACTTGCCGATGAGCTGTCGTTGCAAGCTGTCGTCTTCGGTGATTTGCGCCACCAGCAACGCGCCGTACCAGGCGCAGACTTCTGGATAAATGATCCAGCGGTGCAACGAGTTCACCTCGAAATCAAATCCGCGCGCGACAAAGTTGTTGGCGATGCGGCGGCCGATGGTCGCTGGATCCGCACCCTCCGGCCAATTGGTGAAGTGGCTGGCACCTGGCTCGGGCGCGAGTTGTGGCGCATCCGAGGTGGTGGAGCATCCGGCCAGCATCGCGACGCTGGAGATGAACGTTGCGAAAACTCCTGCGCTACGTGTGGCGATCATGCGGATTCCCCTGGGGTGGCGAGGCGTTTTATAACTAAACGCACTGTCGCGATTAGCCTATTGAACGCGGATGCCGGTGACAACCCTACAAACAGGCGTTATTCAGTGCGGTCACGCATCGCTCGATGCGTGAATTGGATCGATACTTGCGCGCGTTCGAGTGCGCAGATGCTTTGTAACAACGGAGGGCAGTCCCATGAGCGAAGCACGTCCACCTTTGCCGCCTTTCACTCGCGAGACCGCGATTCAAAAGATTCGTCTCGCCGAGGACGCGTGGAACAGTCGCGATCCGGCACGCGTCGCGCTTGCGTACACTATCGATAGCAAGTGGCGAAACCGTGCCGAGTTTCCAACGGGGCGCGAGCAGATCATCGAGTTCCTGACGCGCAAGTGGCGTCGCGAGCTCGAGTATCGACTCATCAAAGAGCTCTGGACCTTTGCCGATGACCGCATCGCCGTGCGCTTCGCCTACGAGTGGCACGACGATTCGGGCAACTGGTATCGCTCGTATGGCAACGAGAACTGGGAGTTCGATAACAACGGGCTCATGCAAAGGCGCTACGCCAGCATCAACGATCTGCCGATCGCCGAGTCGGAGCGCAAGTACCGTTGGCCGCAAGGACGGCGGCCCGACGATCACCCGGGGTTGAGCGATCTCGGATTGTGATTGATTAGCGGGGCGTCGCCGCCGTCGTCCAGTTGATGACGTGATAGGTGGTCGGGCCGTCACCGACGTTGCGTAGCGAATGCATCTGGTTCGAGGCGTTGAAGACGACCGCGCCCGGGCCGACGCGTTTCAATTGTCCATCGACCAACACTTCGACCGTGCCTTCCTTGATGATAACCAGCTCTTCGTTGGGATGTTTGTGAGGCGCATGCGAGGTGGCGCCGGCAGGCAGTGTCGTCACGTGCAGCTCGAGCTCATTCAACGTGGCGGTCGGGGCGCGGAGGAACTGACGGACGGCGCGGACTTCCTCTTGCGTGACCGGAACGTCGGTCCAATCGATGGCTACCGAGCCCAGGTTCTTGGCATTCGATGCGGCGAACGCGGTCACGCCGAGCGTTGCCGTCACGGAGAAAGCGGCAATAGTCAGATCGCGAAGAGTTATCACAATGAGCTCCTGTGCATGCATTCACAGCGGGGCCGGCCGAAGCCGGCCCCGCCAACGGTCAGCGAACTTCGATGAAGACTTTGTTGGGCTTGCTGCGCTGATAGCCGTCCCACACGGACACATACAGCTTCAGCGTCGTTCCCTTTGGAGTCGCTCGTAACGCGGCGGCATCGGCTACGGTGATCGCGCCGGTGTTCGCATCGATCGCAAATACTCCGCCACTGGAATATTCCGTTTGCCACTGCGAGAACGTGGTGTCCGAGTCGGCGTCGGTTGCTTGCGCTGTACCGACGACCGTTCCCACCGCTGCGTTTGCTGCGACAGAGAGCCACTGATAGGGAATTTCGGCGAGGCTGTTGCGAACGTATCGTTGTAGCCACTGCATCGCCGGACGCTCGGCGCCATTCTCATAAGTCAGCCACGCGCCTTGCGCCGTTCGCCAGTGGCCCGGGCGATAGCCCCACAACGTAATGCCGTGGACGGCTTCGTGCTCCCAGAACACCGGGAAGATTTTCTGATAGCCCGCCAGTTGTACCGGATCGTCGTTGCCATCGATGTCCAGCTCGGTCACGTAGATGGGCAGCTGGGTCTTGTTCGCCAGGTAGTCGAGATTGGCGCGGAAGTTCGGCATCGGTGCCGGCTCGGTGGTCGAGAACGCGTGTCCCTGGATGCCGACCAGATCGATCAGCCCGCGGGCCTTCAGCAGCTTGACGATGCCGATGTAGGTTTCGGTGGCGTTGCGGTCGTTGGTGATGCTGTAGTCATTGATCATCAGCTTGGCGTTCGGGAAATATTCGCGCGCCAGCGTGAATGCATTGATGATCCAGTCCCAGCCGGTTTGTCCTGCGCCGCCGAGTGCCTCGTAATAGTTGCCACAGCCGCCGCAAGACTGGCCCGGAGGCGTATTCGCGGGAGCGAGCGGCGGATCGTGCAGCGGCTCGTTCACGACTTCGATCTGTTCGAGATCCGGATAGCGTTCGGCGATGGTGGCCATCCATTCACGCAGCTCTGCGAGTTGCTCGGCCGGTGGCAGATTCTGCAGCCATTCCGGTTGCTGATTTCCCCAGACCAGTACGTGCCACTTGAATGTGAATCCATTGGCGCGCGCGAGTTGATAGGCCGCATCCGCCTGCGTCCAGTTCATCACATTGCGAGTGCCTTCGACGGTGGCCCACTTGCCGCCGTTCTCGGGTGTGACCTGATTCCAATACGCTGCAAAGTTGGCTGTCTGCGCGGGGCTGTGCGCGCTTCCCAGATATTTCGCCTTGCCAGTCGCGATGGGCGGACCGGGCGGTGTGTAGGGCGGCGGCGGCGGGGGTGGTGGAGTCCCTGTCGCGGCGGATCCCGTGTCCAGATTGTTCACCGTGTACCACGAGCCTTGCCGGCCAAATGCAAACTTATCGATGAAATTGCCGGTCTCACGCCCGGCGACGGAGAACGTTTGTGTGAGATTGCCGGCGGGCACGGTCCAGGTCGCGGGGCCGGCGAAGCCGGTGATCCTGAACCACTTGAACGCATTGATGGTCGCCGGGCCGCCATTGCGGACCGTATCGGCCGGTGCAGTGTAGCCGCCGCCGTCGACTTGATTGATCAGGACCCATTCGCCGGTGCCGACCTTGTTGCCAAAGCCGTTGCCGACATAAAAGCTGTCGTCGTTACCGCCGCCGGGGCCCACCCGAAAGCGCGCATACAGGTCATAATTCCCCGCCGCTGGAAACGTGACCGAATAGGTGAGCGCGCCGTCAGCGGTCGCGGGTGGACCGAAGCCGGGCGAATCGTTGACGATGGTGACGTAGGTGGCGCCTTCGGTGGTGCCGACGCTATAGAGAGGACTGACGCTGGCTGATTCCGCTTCGACGATTACGGGCTCGGTCTGTGCCGCCGCGGCGAGTGGCACACTCAAAATTACACACGCACTCAGGAACGCACGCAAATCCATGCACATGGTATCCCCCAAGTTGTTTTGTAGCGTTGATCGGGCTCTTTCGGCGGGCCAACGCTAGCACCGATTGACGGCGACTGGTAGCGGTATCATCATGTTCGTACAAGCGGCCAGCCGAGCTGGCCAACCAATGCAAGAAACATCGATTCGCAGGTCGCATGCAGGCGCCAGCGGAGGGGGCTCATTGCGCATGATCCAAACGGGCGCCGCGCGCGCATGACTATTCTCGGGGTTGTGTTCGCAGTCGTGCTGCTGATCGCGTTGATCGCGGTCCTGCGCGTTCAGCCTTTCGTGGCGTTCATCGTCACCTCGCTGGTCGCAGCGCTGGTGCTGGGACTGCCGCTGGAAAAAATTCCCAGGACCATCGAGCGGGGCATCGGCGACATGCTCGGCTCGCTGGCGATCGTGATCTGTCTGGGCGCGATGTTCGGCAAGTTGATCGCGGACAGCGGCGCCGCGCAGCGGATCTCCGAGTCCCTGATGCATTTGTTCGGGCCGGCGCGCGTACCGCTGGCGATGGCGCTCACCGGCTTCATCGTCGGCATTCCGTTGTTCTACAACGTCGGCTTCGTGCTGATGGTCCCGCTGGTGTTCTCGGTGGTCTACCGGGCCAAATTGCCGCCGATGCTGGTGGGCATTCCGATGCTGTCCGGACTTTCGATCGCGCATGGCTTCCTGCCGCCGCATCCCTCGCCGACCGCGCTGGTCGCGCAGTTCGGCGCCGATATGGGAATGACTTTGCTCTATGGTTGTTTGATCAGCATCCCGACGCTGCTCATCGCCGGTCCGTTGTTTGCGCGCACACTGAAGGGCATCGCGTCCGGTCCCTCCGAGCTGTTCAAGCCGACGACGCTGGCCGAAGACCAATTGCCTGGCACACTCAACAGTTTCGCTTGCGCGTTGCTGCCGGTGGTTTTGATCAGCGGTGCGACGGTGCTCAGCTACGGGAACTTCACTGCGTCGACGCGCACCCTCATCGATTTCCTCGGCAATCCCATGCTCGTGATGTTGGTGTCGCTGTTGGTGGGATCGTTCACGCTCGGCGTGGCGCGAGGACGCAAGCTCGGTCAACTGATGGAAGGCTACGGCCACGCCATTCGTGACATCGCCGGCATCCTGCTCATCATCGGCGGTGCCGGCGCGCTGAAGCAGGTGTTCGTCGACAGTGGCGTCAACACAGAGTTGGGAAGTTTGCTCAGCAACGTGCCCATCCATCCGCTGGTGCTCGGCTGGCTGGTGGCCTTCGCCATCCGAATCGCGCTGGGCTCGGCCACCGTCGCGGGCCTGACAGCGGCGGGCATCGTTGCGCCACTGATCGAGATCAGCGGCGTCGACCCGAATCTGATGGTGCTGGCGGTTGGAGCGGGCAGCTTGATGTGTTCACACGTCAACGACTCGGCGTTCTGGATGTTCAAGGAGTATTTTCAGGTCAGCCTGCGGGACACCTTCCGCTCCTGGACCCTGATGGAAACATTGGTCGGCAGTCTCGGGCTGATTTTCGTGCTGCTGCTGAATGCGGCGCTGTAGTGCGGGCACGGCATTTAACACCTGCGACGTATTGACTTAGCGCGTCAATTCCCTGGCACGCGGGTTGGGGTGGCGGGTGCAGGGCGGTGTCGGCGAAAATGCCGGCCATGAGCACAGTCAAGCGGTTCTTCGCTCCCCTGATCGCATTGTTCCGGCTACACCTCGTCGCGCTCATCGTCGTCGCGGTGCTGGTGTTGCTGTACACGGTGATCGGCTTCTTCGCCGTCCCGCAGATTGCCCGTGCCCAGTTGGAGAGCTTCGTCACCGAGAAGATGCATCGGCAAGTCTCGGTCGGCGAGATCCGCTTCAATCCTTTTGTCCTGGACGCCAGCATCGGCGGGCTGGTGGTGCGCGAGGCCGATGGCTCGCCGGTGGTCGGCTTTCGGCATCTTTATGTCAATGCGCAGCTGGCGTCGATCTGGCAACGGGCAATCGTGCTCAAGGAAGTGGACCTGTCCGCGCCCGACATCGACGTAATCGTCGCCAAGGACGGCACGGTGAATCTCGCGAAGCTGGCGCCCGAGTCGGAAAAGCCGACCAGCGAGCAGCCGACAGCGCTGCCAAAAGTGCGGATCGAGCGGCTGGACATTCGCGACGGTCGCATCGGCTTCACTGACAACACGCGCGCGCAGCCATTCACCGCGGTCGTCGAGCCGATCAAATTCACGCTCATCGACTTCAACACCGACGCCGACTACCAAAATGCCTATGACTTCTCGGGCACGACCCTGGCCGGCGAGCACCTGGAGTGGGTCGGTGCGTTCACGGTCCAGCCGCTGGGGTCGACCGGGCGCTTTAAAGTGCAGGACTTGAAGGCGGCGACGATCGATTCCTACGCCGAGGACATGTTGCCGTTTCAATTGGCTTCCGGTCACACGACGTTCGAAGGTAACTATCGCTTCGCCATGACGCCGACGCTGGGGCTGGAGGCGACCTTGCCGTTGCTGCAGGTCCGCGATCTTGCCATCAAGGAGCGTAAGGCGACGACCGCGCCGGTGAAGCTGCCGGTGGTGGATGTGCATGAGATCGCGCTTTCTTATGAGAAGCGCGAAATCGGCATGCAGCGAATCGATGTGAAGGATGCGCACATCGAGGGGGCTCGCGAGGCCGATGGGACGATCAGCTGGATACGCTTGTTGGGCGGCCACTCCAGTGAGGCCAAGCAGGCGGCGACTTCGGCGCAGGCGCCGTCACCGCCTGCACCGACAGGCACGGCGCCAGAGAAAGCGCCGAGCGAATCGGCTGAGTGGCGCATTCACGCCGACACGATTCAGTTTAGCGAGGCGACGGTGCTGGTTGAGGATCGCACCGTGAAGCCGACCGCGAAGTTCGCTCTCGCGCCCATCGCGCTCACCGTCAACGGCTGGAGCACGGACCCGTCGGCGAAGGTGCAAGTCGATACCGAGGTCACGATCAACCAGAAAGGCAAATTGGTCAGCAAAGGCGACGTGCAGCTCGAGCCGCTCAGCGCGCAGCTTGCAGTGGAGCTGACAGAATTCCCTCTGCCGGCGATTCAGTCGTATCTCAACGAGATGACCTCGATGACGCTGCATTCGGGCCGGCTCGGCGTCAAAGGCGATGTGTCGTTTGCGGCGCAACCCGAGACGGCGCAGCCGCTCAGGTTCAAAGGCGAGGTCCGAGTGGCGGATCTGCGCACGACCGATCAGTTGGTGAACGAAGACTTCATCAAGTGGCGCACCCTCGCCGTGACCGGCATCGATTTCTCCCACAATCCGGACAAGCTCGACATCAACCGCATCGTTGCCCGCCAGCCGTACGGCAAAGTCGTGATCTCGAAGGATCGGACGCTCAATGTGACGAAGGTGCTGAGTCCGGAGGGCGCGCCGACGCCGACGCCGGCGGCGGAGCAGGAAGACACGGCTGAAAATAACGATGAGCATCCCGATGCCAAGCAGGCGTCGGCCAAGAAGCCAGACGACAGTGATAGCAAGCAAGCGAAAGCCCAGGCCAAGCCTGCTTCCAGCGGCGCCACGTCCGGGCCCATGTTCCCCGTCCGTATCAAGACGGTGCAGTTCATCGACGGCTCCGCGAACTTCGCCGACTACTCCATCGAGCCATCGTTCGCTACCGGCATTCTCGAGCTCAACGGCACGGTCACGGGCCTGTCGAGCGACCCGAAATCGCGCGCCAAAGTGAAGCTCGATGGCAAGGTCGATAAATACGCGCCCGTCGACATCGGCGGCGAAGTGAACCTGTTGTCCGCGGCGGTGTTCACCGATGTGTCGATGAACTTCCGCAACATGGAGCTGACCACGTTCAATCCTTACTCGGGCAAGTTCGCCGGCTACAACATCAGCAAGGGCAAGCTGTCGACCGAGCTGAAATATCACGTCGAGGATCGCAAGCTCGACGCGTCGCATCACATCGTCATCGACAATCTGGAGTTCGGCGACAAAACCGATTCCAAGGACGCCGCGCCCATTCCCCTGAAGCTGGCGGTGGCGTTGCTCAAGGATCGCCACGGCATCATCGATCTGAATCTGCCGGTGAGCGGCACGCTCGACGATCCGAAATTCCGGCTCGGCCCGATCATCTGGAAAGCCCTGCTGAATCTGCTGACCAAAGTGGTCACGGCGCCGTTCGCCGCGCTCGGCGCGTTGTTTGGTGGCGGCGAGGAGCTGGCCTTCGTGGATTTTCCTGCGGGATCGTCCGAGTTACCCGCGTCGCAGGCGGAGAAGTTGAATACACTCGCCAAGGCGTTGATCGAGCGGCCGCAGTTGAAGCTGAGCGTGCCGCTGACGGTCGTTTCGGCGCAAGACAGTGAAGCGATCGCTCGCGCCGCGTTGCAGGACAAGTTGCCGCCCGATACATCCACTGAGCCGCCGAAGGACGACGCGGCGAAGCGCCAGCGAATTGCCGTGCTGGAGAAGGTCTACAAGGAAATTACCAAGTCCGCACCCAACTACCCACCCGAGACGCAAACGGATAAGGGCATCGACTACGACGCGCGGCTGAAATTCCTCGAGCAGTCCCTGATCGATCGCTTGAAGCCCGACGATGCCGCGCTGACCGCGCTCGCTCAACAACGGGCTCGTGCCGTACAGGACACGCTGCTCGCCAACACCGAGCTGAACCCCGAACGCGTGTTCATCACTACCCAGCGCAGTGAAGGAAAGGCAGAAGACCACCAGGTCAGAATGGAGCTGAAGCTCGAATAAGCTCCCGCTCGGCCCGGCGGCTTGTCTGCCGCCGGAATGCCGTGGCACGATCGCGCCGCCGCTGTCGAATTCACAAGCCCAAAGCGGCATCCGCAGGAGCAGTCATGTCCGCGACCGCTGACATCGATCGAATTCGAGCCGAGCAGATCAGGACGATCTATCGAAACACCCCGCCGGGCTTGCTGATGACCCTGGTGGCGGTGGCAGTAATGACGGGCGCGTTTGTTTACATCGAGCCGTCGTTACGTGACGGCGCGATCGTTTTCATTCTGGTGATGATTGCCCAGACGGTGGCGCGCTTGTTGTTACAAAGAACATTCGCGCGCGTACCGCGGCCGGACACGGATTGGCGGCGTTGGGCCAGGTGGTTCAGCGCTGGTACGTTCGTGGGTGGGACGACCATCGGCGTGGGAACGATTCTGCTGCTGCCGACGGGCAATACCCAGCTGGAGTTGATCGCGTTGCCCGTGATCTTCGCGGTCACGAGTGGCGCAGTCGGTGCGTTCTCCGCGTTCCCGCCGGCATTCTTCGTGTTCTTTGCCGCCGTCTCTTGGGCGCCGATCCTGTGGCTGTTCAGTCGCGGCGATGCGTTGCATGTGACCATGGGCGTGCTCTACGTCATGTGGTTCTTCACGGTTGCCGAGCTGGCGCGTCGCTCCGGGCGAGGGTTTCTCGAGACGCTGCAGCTGCGCTTCGAGAACTTCGATCTGGTCAGTGACTTGCGTCGTGAAAAGGCCGCAGCTGAGGAAGCGAACGCGGCGAAGTCGCGATTTCTCGCCGCTGCCAGCCACGACTTGCGGCAGCCGGTGCATGCGCTGAGTTTGTTCGTGGCTGCGGCGCAGATCCAGCCGATCAATTCGGAAAC
This sequence comes from Steroidobacter cummioxidans, assembly GCF_003104955.1. Lineage (NCBI taxonomy): Bacteria > Pseudomonadati > Pseudomonadota > Gammaproteobacteria > Steroidobacterales > Steroidobacteraceae > Steroidobacter > Steroidobacter cummioxidans. The sequence goes on from NZ_LSRW01000035.1 coordinate 55,751, forward strand.
GCGCTCACTGCTCGATCATATCGACGACTCGGTGCGTTCACTGGGTCGGCTGTTTGGCGGACTGCTGGATATTTCACGCCTGGACGCCGGCGTGGTCGAAGTGAATCGGCTGTCGTTCGCCGTGCGTCCGGTCATCCACAATGTGTTTCGAGAGTTTGCAGCGCAGGCCGAAGAGAAAGGTCTGCAACTGCGCATGCGGGTTCCCGACGTGGCAGTGCACAGCGATCCCTTGCTGTTCGAGCGCATCGTCCGCAACGTCGTGGCGAATGCGGTGGCTTACACGACCAACGGCGGCGTACTGATCGGCTGCCGTCAGCGTACAGGAGCGTTGCGTATCGAAGTTTGGGATACCGGCTGGGGCATCGCGCCGGCGCACCGGGAACAGGTGTTCGAGGAGTTCTATCAGGTCGGTAATCCGGAACGGGATCGCACCAAGGGGGTCGGTCTGGGGCTCGCGATCGTGAAGCGCCTGACGACGCTGCTCGGGCATCGTATCGAGTTGCGCTCGAAGCCGTGCCGGGGCAGTTGTTTCGCGCTGGAAGTGCCGCTCGCCGCGACCAGTGCTGCGCATCCGGTAACGATACCAGCCGAATCACTCGCTCCGGTGCAGCTGGGCTCGGGGCTGATCCTGGTGTTGGACGATGAGCTGACGATTCAGATCGGAATGAAGACGTTGTTGGAGAGCTGGGGATACCGAGTGCTCGCCGCGGGGAGTGGGGACGAAATGCTCGAAGCCATCGCCACCGCAGACGAAGCACCGCGCTTGATCATCTGCGACTATCGATTGCGAGATAACGAAACAGGGACGGCGGTGGTCGAGCGCCTGCGTTCGGAGTTCAATGACGACATTCCGGCGATGTTGATCACCGGCGATACCGCGCCGGATCGAATCCGCGAAGCCGAAGCGAGCGGCTTGTTGTTACTTCACAAACCGGTGCCGAACGGCAAGCTGCGCGCGGCTATCGCGCATCTCACGTCGCTGGCGCCTGCTTAAATCTGCAGATCCCTCGCCGCGTTTGCGGCCTGCGTTCGATTCACCACATTGAGCGCTTTGAAGATGGCGGCGACGTGCGCCTTGACGGTTTTCTCGGCGATGCCCAGCCGGTTGCTGATTTCCTTGTTGGAATGCCCGTCGCGCACTTGTTTCAGGACTTCGATCTGACGCTCGGTCAATGCCGGCAGCGGCACAGGTGCAGCCGAGTTCTGCTCGACCGCAGCGGCGTCGACGGCGCGCGCGAGCAGCGGCGGGACGTAGATGTTTCCTGTCAGAACCAGTTGCAAGGCGGACAGGACCGTCTGCGGGCTGGCGGACTTTGGAATGTAGCCGAGCGCGCCGGCATTCAACACTCGTTTCACATCGCTCGGATTCTCCGAGCTCGATAGCACGATGACTGGCAGCTCCGGCCGGCGCCGAGCGAACTCTTTCACCGCAGCTTCGCCGGCGAGCCCCGGCATCATCAGATCGACGAACACCGCGTCGAGGTCACCGGTCGCCTGTGCCATCTCCATACCGGCTTCGCTATCGCTCGCCTGAAACACCTGCGTGTCCGGATTCGCCTGCCGCAACAGGGCGGCCAGGCCATCGCGGAACAACGGGTGATCGTCGACGACGAGAAGTTTCATCGCACGACTCTGCCACATACGTCGATTCCTGCCGAAGTCGGCGTTGGTGCTAGGCCTATGGACCTACGACCAGTCGTAGGGACTGCGGTCAATTTACCTCGTTCAGGGTGGCCGCTGGAATAGCGCACATTTGTTTCATCGCGGGCTGGCAAGGGGACATAAGGATGCGCGTCAATCAGATGGCAGCGATTGTGAATGCACCGAACGAGCGCACCGTGCGTGCGTCACACTTGTTACGCAACTCCGTCCACGCCATCTTGATGACGAGTGCGCTGGTGAGCGTGCCGAAGCCTGCTGCGGCCGCACCCGATCCGTGCTCCAACGTCTTCGGCATCGTCTACTGCACGGGCAATCAATCCGAAGGCATCTACAACGAGTGGGATCGGTATCTCTATGTGTACGGCCTGACGCACCAGATCCGGCCAGCACAAGGAAACATCGGCATCGTCCTGCATCGGACCAACGACTCCAACCCGCTCACCATCTTTTGGGACGGCAGTCAGAGTATCTGGACCGATAATGCGCACAGCCTGTACCTGCGCAACTTCATCGAGCCGTTTCTCAATGGCCGGGCCGGCGACGTCAATGTGACGACGCTCGGCGGCGAGATCATTACGGAGGGCGGCGGTCGCTACGACAGCATCTTCGCCGAGAGCTATGGACAGGAGTCCGCGCTCGATCTGCCGGTGAGTGGTGGCGATGTGTTCGTCAACAATCGCTCGAACATCGCCAATAACTCGTTCTACGGCAACGGCATCTTCGCGCACAGCTGGGCGACGTATTCGGGCCTTGGCGGCAACGTGAACGTCGTCAGCAATGCCAACGTGGACATTGCCGGTCTGTCCCTGGCGCATGCGATCTGGGCGCTGAGCGAAGGCGGCTACGGCGCCAACGGTAGCAGTGGCTTGGGCGGCAGCAGTGGTGTTCCCGGCGGCGCCGGCGGCAATGTGCTTGTCCAAGGCTCCGGCAGGTTGTCGACCAGTGGCATGGATTCGCACGCGATTCTAGCGATCAGCCGCGGGGGTATCGGTGGTAGCGGCGGTGACGGTTGGGTTGCGAACGCCGGTAATGGCGTGTTCGGCGGCAGCGCCGGTACCGTAACGGTCGACGGCAGCTGGAACATCTACACCGGCTACTTCAACTCCTCCGGCATCTACGCGGAGAGCCTCGGCGGTGAAGGTGGTCAGGGCGGTCGAGGCTATACGTTCGGCAGCGGTGGCGATGGCGGCGGCAGCGGCAATGGCAGCACAGTCACGGTCATCAGTCGCGGCAACATTTTCACTGGCGGCGATTATTCCTACGGCATCTTCGCGCACAGCGTCGGCGGCTTTGCCGGTGGCGGTGGTAATAGCTATGGCGTCGTCGGTTATGGTGGTTCAGGCCAGAGCGCGGGTTACGGCGGTGAGGTCCATGTAACGAGCCTCGGAAACATCGACACGAGGGGTTGGTACTCGCACGGCATCGTTGCGCAGAGTATCGGTGGTGGTGGCGGCGGTGGTGGCAATGGCGGCGGTATCGTTTCAGTTGGTGGCGGCGGCGCTTCAGGCGGTAATGGCAACGCGGTCGCTGTTACGAACGGTGGCGCGATCACTGCAACGGGCGTCGGTGCACGCGGCATTTTTGCTCAGAGCATCGGCGGTGGCGGCGGTGATGGTGGCAACGCCGGCGCGATCGTTGCCGTGGGTGGTGCCGGTAGCGGCACGAGCGACGGCGGCACAGTCACGGTCGACAACTCCGCCAACATCTTCAGCAGGTCGCACGCCATCTATGCCGAGAGTGTGGGCGGCGGTGGTGGTAATGGTGGCAGCAGCACAGGTTGGTTCGCTGTTGGTGGTGGCGGCGGCTCTGGCGGCAATGCTGATGCCGTCATCGTTCGCAATCACGCGGCTCTGACGACGACCGAAGACAATGCCAGCGCAATCTTTGCGCACAGCGTCGGCGGTGGTGGTGGTAACGGTGGCGCGAGTGTGGCGGCCGGTGCGTTCGGCAGCGTCGCAATTGGTGGCAGCGGCGAGCACGGTGGCGATGGCAGCACTGTCTACGTTCTGAGTGACACGGGCGCGATCACAACGGGAACGATCGACGCCACGACGGGCGCGGTGACGGGTCACGGCTCCAGCGGCATCTATGCGCAGAGCATCGGCGGTGGCGGTGGTAACGGTGGCTTCGCGTTCTCGGGTGCGATTGGTGTGGGTGTCTCGGCGGCGATTGCTGTGGGCGGCGAAGCCGACGAAGGCGGTGACGGTCAATCGGTCACGGTCGACAACGCAAGCAGCATCACTACGCACGGTAACGATGCGCATGCCATTTTCGCGGAAAGCATTGGCGGCGGTGGTGGCAACGGCGGATTCGCGATTGCTGTAAGTGGGAGTGACTCTGTCGCTTTGGCCGCTGCGGTGGGCGGTGGCGGCGCGGGTGGCGGTGAAGCAAACACAGTCGATGTCACGACGTCCGGCGCCAATCTCAGCACGTACGGTGATCGTTCGTACGGCGTGCTTGCGCAAAGCGTCGGTGGTGGCGGCGGGAACGGCGGCTTCGCAGTATCCGTATCTGCGTCGAGTGGGCTCGGCGCAGCGCTCGCGGTTGGTGGTAACGGCGACACCGGCGGTATCGCGCGCGATGTCACAGTCGATAGCTCCAGCAACATCACAACGCGCGGCGTCGACTCGCACGGCCTGTTTGCGCAGAGTCTCGGTGGCGGCGGCGGATCGGGAGGATTCAGCGTCGCCGGCAGTCTCAGCCTCGGCTCGACCGCACAACTCGCACTCGGCGGCTCCGGTGATGGGGGCGGCAGTTCCGGCAATGTCACAGTCGGCGTCGATCGTGCGACCAGTGGAACGATCCGCACAAGCGGCAACAACTCATACGGTTTGCTCGCGCAGAGCGTAGGTGGTGGCGGTGGTTCCGGCGGTTTCAGTGTTGCGGGAAACGTCTCGATGGGATCGTCGGCGACACTTGCGCTCGGAGGCGGAAGTGGTGGCGGTGGCAATAGTGGCATCGTCACCGTGCGAACCGGCAACGATGTTTATACCGGTGGCAATGACTCGCATGGCATCTTCGCGCAGAGCCTCGGTGGTGGCGGCGGTAACGGCGGCTTCGCGGTGTCCGGCTCGATCTCGGTCGGCGGTACGAACGGCAACGTCGGCGCGGCAATCGGTGGTGACGGCGCAGGCGGCGGCAGCGCGCAAAATGTCACTGTCGAAAGCAGCGGCACGCAAATACAAACAATGGGCCGTCGCTCGTACGGTCTCGTTGCGCAAAGCGTGGGCGGCGGCGGTGGCGACGGTGGCTTCGCGGTCGCTGGCAGCATCACGCAAGGTGCGACGGCTACCTTCGCGATGGGCGGCAATGGTGACGGCGGCGGCATGGGCCGCGACGTCCACGTCGAAAGCTCGACGTCGATTACAACGTTCGGCAGCGAATCTCACGGCTTGTTCGCGCAAAGTCTCGGCGGTGGCGGCGGCTCGGGCGGTTTTGCTGTCGCGGGTTCGATCTCCGCGGGCGCTGCGATCAATGTGAGTCTCGGCGGCGACGGCGCGGGTGGTGGCAGTGCAGGCAACGTGAATGTCGGCACTGATCGCGCGACGACCGGCGCGATTCGCACGAGTGGCGACGGAGCCTACGGCTTGCTCGTGCAGAGTGTCGGCGGCGGTGGTGGTTCGGGCGGATTCAGTGTCGCGGGCAGCATCACGCAGTCCGCGTCTGCACAGTTCTCGATGGGTGGCGGCGGTAGCACCGGTGGTAATGCCGGCGCCGTGCATGTGAACACGGCGAACACGGTCGTCACCGGAGGCAACGACGCGCACGGCATCTTTGCGCAAAGCTTGGGCGGTGGTGGGGGCAATGGCGGCTTCAGCGTCGCCGGCTCTATTTCCACGAACAGCGGCAGCATCGGTGCCAGTCTCGGCGGCGATGGTGCGGGCGGGGGTGATGCGCAAACCGTGGATCTCACGAGTCGCGGCGCCTTTGTCGAGACGAGTGGCAATCGCTCTTACGGTCTCGTCGCGCAGAGTGTCGGCGGAGGTGGTGGCGACGGCGGTTTCAGCGTCGGCGGCAGCATCACGAATGCGCCGTCTGCAACTTTCAGCATGGGCGGCAGCGGCGACGGCGGAGGCATCGGTCGCAACGTAACCGTATTGAGTTCGACCGCCATCACCACGCGAGGCAATGACGCGCACGGCATGTTCGTGCAAAGCATCGGTGGAGGCGGCGGCTCGGGTGGCTTCAGCGTCGCGGGCTCGATGGCGGTTGACGGCGCGGTGAATGCTTCCGTCGGCGGCAGCGGTGGCAGTGGTGGCGGCGCAGGTCGAGTAGTGGCGGGTATGAGCGACGACGCATTGACCGGCGACATCAACACATTCGGCGCTCGTTCTTACGGCATTCTCGCGCAGAGTGTTGGCGGCGGTGGTGGCGATGGCGGCTTCAGCGTCGCCGGCAGCATTTCCCGCGGCGCTTCCGGTCGTTTCAGTCTCGGCGGTTCGGGTGATGAGGGCGCGGACGGTCAGACTGTAGATGTCGTCAGCGAAAACTCCATCACGACGCGCGGCGCCGAGTCACACGCCATCTTCGCGCAGAGCGTTGGCGGTGGCGGCGGATCCGGTGGCTTCAGTGTGGCCGGTGGCATTTCGACGCAGAACGGCTCGGTCGGCTTGAGCATTGGCGGCTCCGGTGAGGGTGGCGGCAACGCGAATAACGTCACGGTGTCGAGCGCGAACGCAACGCTCATCACCGGCGGCGAGCGTGCTCACGGCATCTTCGCTCAGTCGCTCGGCGGCGGTGGCGGCAACGGTGGCTTCAGCGTCGCCGGCGGCATCAATAGAACGAACTCCGTACAGCTGAGCATTGGCGGTTTCGGTGATCGCGGCGGCAACGCAGGAAGCGTGACCGTCGGCAGCACCAGCGACATCACCACGCTCGGTGCCGATTCGCATGCCATCTTCGCGCAGAGCCTGGGCGGTGGCGGTGGCGATGGTGGTTTCAGCATCGCGGGTTCGCTGTTCTCCAATGACCAGGCAAATCCCGCGGTGAATGTGAGCATCGGCGGCTTCGGCGATGGCGGCGGCAACGCAGGCGCCGTGAGCGTCGGCACCGAGGATGCCCATGTCGAAGGAACGATCAACACGAGCGGCGATCGTTCCTACGGCATCTTTGCGCAGAGCATGGGCGGCGGCGGTGGTAACGGCGGATTCAGCGTCGCGGGCGGATTCACGAAGTCGCCGTCTGTGAGCTTATCGCTCGGTGGCGGCGGTGGAACCGCGAGTCACGGCAATCTCGTCGATGTTTTCACCGCGGCTGACATCACGACGCGTGGCGCGAATGCGCACGCCATCATGGCGCAGAGTCTCGGCGGCGGCGGTGGCAATGGTGGATTCAGCATCGCGGGCTCGGCCACGACTGACGTGGTAGCTATGAGCGCGAGCATCGGTGGCTTCGGCGGCGGAGGCGGCCATGGCGAGCACGTGAAAGTGACGAACGACGGAACGCTCATGACGTTCGGTGACTCCGCGTACGGCATCTTTGCGGGGAGCATTGGCGGTGGCGGCGGCAGTGGTGGTTTCAGTGTCGCTGGCTCCTTCTCGAAACCCGCGAGCCGTCCGGCGGGGCCGAACGCTACGAAGAATCTCGATTTCTCCGTCGGTGGCCAAGGCGGCACCGGCGATGCCGGTGGCGATGTCGATGTGACGAACTCGGGTCGTATCGATACGAGCGGCATTGGCGCGCATGCAATCGTCGCACACAGCGTCGGCGGCGGCGGTGGTGACGGCGGGTTCGCAGCAGCAGGCGCGTTGAGTCTCGGCAGCGGTCAGCAACAGAGCGGAAGCGCAAACATCTCCGTCTCCGTGGGCGGCTTCGGCGGCGAAGGCGATATCGGCGGCCGTGTCTCCGTCACGAACACGAATGCAATCGTGACGCGCGGTGACGAATCGCGCGGCATCTATGCATACAGCGTCGGCGGCGGTGGTGGCGATGGGGGTATGGCCACCTCCATCGATGTCGGCCTTGGTGCTTCGAGCAGGGGAGGTACGGTCAATCTCGCCGTCGCGGTCGGTGGTCACGGCGGCGATGGCGACGACGGCGGCAATGTGATTGTCGACAACCAAAGCACGATCGATACCTATGGCGACCGCTCCGACGGCATCTACGCGCACAGCGTTGGCGGTGGTGGCGGCGACGGTGGCAATGCGCGCTCGTTCTCGCTCTTGCTGAAGCAAGGTGGAGGCAGCGGTGGGATCGACCAGCCGCCGAATACGAGTGTTCAGACAGCCATCGGTGGCTTCGGCGGCACCGCGAACAATGGTGGCGAAGTTACGGTTACTAATACCGGTGCAATCACCACGACTGGCGCACTGTCGCGCGGCATCGTTGCGCAAAGTATCGGTGGTGGCGGCGGCAGCGGCGGTCAAGGCGTCAAAGGATTCAACAACGAGGCCGTCGACGCGCTCACCGTACTCAACAAAGTGAAGGCGATGCGCGACTGGTCGGTGCTGGTGGGCGGCGACGGTGGTGCGAGCGGCGACGGACGCGCGGTCGAAGTCACAAACAGCGGCCGAATCGAAACGTCTGGATTCGCATCGACCGCGATCTTCGCGCAGAGCGTCGGCGGCGGCGGTGGCGAAGCGCAGAACTTCGCAGAAGGCACCGGTGACGGTGGCCGCGCGAAGACTGGCTTGAAAGCGAAGGCCGGCATCGGCGGCGCCGGTGGCGCGGCGGGTCATGGCGCGGCCGTTGACGTGACGAACTCGGGCGAGTTGATCACGCACGGTGACGATGCCATCGGCATCTTTGCACAAAGCATCGGCGGCGGTGGCGGCGTCTCCGGCAATGTGGACCGCGGCTTTTCGAGCGGTAGCTACGGGACGCCGAAGTTGAATGTGGGCATCGGCTTTGCCTTCGTCCGCGACGGTGGAGGTGGTGGCGACGGCGGCAACGTAACCGTCACTAACACCTCGAATATCACGACAGACGGCGCCGGCGCTTACGGCATCTACGCGCAAAGCGTCGCCGGTGGCGGCGGTTACGCGGGCGGCGACGGCAACGACTTCATTCCTGGTGGCGGCATTTCTCAGCGTCTGTTCTCCGGCAGCACCGGCGCGAGCGGCACGGCGGGCACGGTCACGATCAATCAAACAGGCAACATCACGACTTGGGGCGAGAATGCGCACGCCATCGTTGCGCAAAGCGCTGCCGGTGAAGACTTCGGGCGCGATGTGACGATCAGCATCAATGGTGTGATCCAAGCGCTCGCCGACGATGCCGATGGCATCTTCGCGCACAGTCAGGGCGATCGAGGCAACGGCAACATCTCGATCACGATCGAAGGCGGCGGTGTGCGCGGCGGCGCTGAGGGCGCGGCGGTTCGATTCATCGACGGCGCGAACAACACGCTCGTCAATCGCGGCGTGCTCGGCGATGCGACGTTGCTCCACTTGCAAACGATTGCCGGTGGCGATCACAACGAAACCGTCGATAACTACGGCACCTTCGCAGGCACATTCGATCTGGGCGGCGGCAGCAACTCGTTCTTCAATCGCGAACAGTCGTTGATGATCTCTGGCGCGACGTTGAATGTCGGTGCGGGCGGCACGCTGACCAACAGCGGTACCTGGTCGCCGGGAGATGTTGGCGTCATCGCGAACACGACACTGAATGGCAACTACTCGCAAACCTCTACCGGTCGTTTGCTGATGGATTTCGATCCGGCCGCGCTCACGTCGGACCGCGTATCGGTCGAGGGCGGCGAGGCTACTCTGCGAGGAACAGTTTCGATCAATGCCATCACGGCCAATCCGTTCACGCCGGGCACCACCTGGACAGTCTTGTTCACGGCGCCGAACGCGTTCGATATCTCCGCGCTCGGTCTCGATTTGCAGGACTCGGCGGTGACGAAGTACTCGCTGGTGCACGGCTCGACGCCCAGCGGCGAGGCTGCTCTGATGCTCCAGATGATCACGAACTTCATGCCGGCAAACACCGCCGCGCTTACCCACAATCAGTACGAAGCGGCGAGGTATCTGAACGCGGTGCAGAGCGCGGGTGGGTCGGCGGAGCTCTACGACACTGTCCTCACGATTGCGTCCTTGCCGACGGATGCGATGCTGGCGCAGGCGTACGACATGCTGACAGCTGACTCATACATCGTGGCGCAAGCGGCACCGGTCTATGACAGTCTGCGATTCAGCGATGCGATGTTGAGCTGCAAGCAGTTCGATGGCGAACATCGCTTCGTCGATGAAGGCGAGTGCGGCTGGATGAACCTGGCCACGACCGATCGCAGGGAAGAGGCGAGCCGCAAGCGTCTGGGCGCGAATCAAAAAACCCAAAGCGTCAGTGGTGGCTTGCAGCGTGCGCTGACCGATCGTTGGCATCTCGGCGTCGGCTTCTCGCTCGACGATACGGAGATCAATGTGGGCCGCGATCGCACCTTCAGCGCCGTTCAACATGCGACCGGCGATGGCGTGCAACTTGGCGCGGTGCTCAAAGGTAACTTCGGCGCAAGCACACTTTCTGCGAGCCTGTCGGCCGGTCACACGGAGTTCGAAGTCCGCCGCGGCAGCTTCAACGGTGACGGATTCACCGAGGCGACCAGCATTTACGCGACGCATGCGCTCGCGAGTCATTTGCGATATGGCTACGCGTTTGAAGGCCGGAGCGCGTATCTGCGTCCGCTCGTGGATGTGGGTTATACGCGGCTGCGACGCGATGGTTTCACTGAACAGCGCAGTGGTGCGACGAATCTCAGCATTGCAGGTGAAACGGATGAGCTCTATACGCTGCAGCCGGCGCTCGAGTTTGGTGGCGAGGTTGGATTGCCGAGCGGCGCAAAGATGCGCGGTTGGGCACGCGCTGGCGTGACGCATCTGTTGTCCGGCGGGAACATCGACGTGACTGCACGACTCGAAAGCGCGCCGGTGAGTGTGGCGCCGATGACATTTACGCAGTCGCTGGACACGAAATCGACGGACTATGCGGTTGGCTTTGATTTGCTCAGCGTGGCAGGAGTGACGCTGCGGCTCATGTACTCGCACAGTGAGTCGGATCACACGCGGACTCAGACCGGTAGCGTGAAGATGTCGGCCTCATTTTAAAGGCGGGGCGTCCGGAAGCTTCGGCGCCCATTCCGGTCGCAGCACCAGCAGCACCGTCGCGGCGCCGAGCAGGAGGAAACCGAAGATCAGCGTCATGGGGGCGACGTAAGAGCCGGTCGCGTGCAGCAGCCAACCCGTCATCAGCGGCGCAACGATGCCCGCCAGGGCGGTCGCAACGTTCTGAATGCCTTTGACCTGTCCCACGATGGGGGCGGGAATGAGCGTCAGGCTGCACAGCGCGAGATTGTTTGCTGTGGTGAGGCCGAGCCCCGACAGTGACACGACATTCCAGAACAATGCGGTCTCGACGGTCTCGGCCCGCGCGCCAAGCAACACCGTGCAGGCGATGGCGAAGCCGGACACCACGAACGCTTTGCGAACAATGACCGGATCGCCGCCACGCTTGATGAGCTTGTCGGCCGCCCAGCCGGCGGCCAGCGCGACGATGGCGATGCCGGTGAAGCTGTAGAACGTGTACAGGCCCATCTGGCTGAGCGACAGGCCGCGCTGCTCGACCAGATACGACGGCATCCAGGTCATGCAGAAGAACGTGAAATAGTTGTAGCAGAAGTTGACGACCAAGGTGCCCCACACCAGCGGGCTCGCCAGGATGCTGCCGAACGAGATTGCCGACGCGGCTTGCTTCTTCGCGGCCCATTCTTCGCCGCGCGGCAGATCGTCCTTCGCCATCCATAGCCACGGAATCAGCCACAGCAGGCCGGCGACGCCCGTGATTACGAACATCCATTGCCAGCTGGAGGTGACGATCAACCAGGCGGCGAGCGGCGCGCCGATGGCCGGGCCGAACTTGGAGCCCAGCGTATAAAAGCCCACCGCCGTGCCGCTGTCGTTGGGATGAAAGTTGTTGCGAATCCAGCGATAGGTGGCCGGCACGACGACCGCTTCGGCAGCACCGATGATGAGTCGCATCAGCACCAGACCCCACAGCGCGGGCATCAAGCCGATGGCCGCGGACGCCAGGCACCACACCGCGAAACAGATCGCATAGGGACGCTTCACGCCGTAGCGATCCACGATCCAGCCCATGGGAATCTGGAACACGGCGTAGGACCAGAAGAACGCGGAGTTGACCCAGCCGCGATCGAGGTTGGACAGCTCGAAATGCTGTTTGAACGGCTCGACCGCGAGCGCCGCCGAAATATTGATGCGATCCACGAACGCGATCAGAGCAGCGACGGCCAGCAGCGCCAGCGTGCCCCATCGCAGGATCGAGGCCTTCGTCAACTTCGGCGTCGCGGCCGTGCTCTGACCCGATTCGGCGCCTTCTGATTCGACTACGGCCACGAGCTCACCTGACGGTTATCGGAATCGAGCCCAGAGCATAGAGGGACGCCTGCTGGGCCGGCCATCAATTATGCGGTCGAGCCCATTAGAAACGGATGCACTCAAGCGTCGACGCCGAGTCGCTTCGCCAGGCGGCGCAGATTGCCTCGATCCAGGCCCAACACTCGCGCGGCCGCGGCCCAGTTTCCTTGCTGAGCGGCGAGCGCCTGTTCGATGAGCCCCCGCTGAAACTTCGCTGACGCCTGCGCAAGGCTGAGGCCCTCGGTCTGCACCGGTTGCTGTTGTTCGAGCATCGGCGCCGATTCATCGGAGCGCGGCTTGGCCAGGTCCAGGTGCGGCGGCTCGATGGTCACGATGCGATCGCTGCTGGTTCCGGCAGCAGCGGCCTTCAATGCGGCACGACTGATCGTGTGTTCCAGTTCGCGCACGTTCCCAGGCCAGCTTGCTGACAGCAATGCCTGTTGTGAAGCGGGTGCCAGTCGCAAGCCTCTCAAGTGCAGACTCGCTCGATTGCGCTCCAGCGCGTTGCCCGCCAATAGCAGAATGTCTCGCCCGCGCTGACGCAGCGGCGGCACCTGCACTGGATAGATGCTGATTCGATGATAGAGATCGGCGCGGAAGCGGCCGGCGCGAACCTCTTCAGCCAGATCGCGATTGGTCGCGGCCACGATGCGCACGTTCACTTTGATGTGCGCATCGGAGCCGACGCGCTGAATCTCGCCACTCTGCAATACACGCAGCAGCTTGGGCTGCACCGTCATTGGCAGCTCGCCGATCTCATCGAGCAACAGCGTGCCGCCGTCGGCGATCTCGAACTTGCCGCGACGATTCGACGTCGCGCCGGAGAACGCGCCCGCGACGTGGCCGAACAGCTCGCTTTCCACCAGCGATTCAGGCAGCGCGGCGCAGTTCACCGAGATCAAGGGCCGATCGTTGCGATGGGAGCCATAGTGGATCGCGCGTGCGACCAGCTCCTTGCCAGTGCCCGTTTCTCCCGTGATGAGCACGGTCAGATCGCTGGCTGCGACGGTGTCGATTTCCTTGAGCAGCGCGCGAATCGGAGCGCTGCGCCCGAGCAGCTGCTGATCCGGTCGCAATTCTTCGAGCAGCGCGCTGCTGACCAGGTTCTGACGCTCCATTGCGTCCTGCATGCGGGACAGCCGTTCGATGATCTCGAGACAGGCGCCGGCGAGGTTCGCGCAAGTGCGCAGGGCGTCGAGCGATTTCTGATTGAACGTGCCCCGTCGCAAGGCGTCGATGGTCAGCACTCCAACCGGTCCACTGGAGCCATTGATCGGCATGCCCGCGCAGTCATGGACATGCAGATGATCGGCGGCATTGGGAATGAGGCCGTCGAACGGATCGGGCAGTGGGCTCGCGGCGGGGAAGCGCAACACATCGGAGCTGCGCATGATGGCTTGCAAGCGTGGATGCTCCGCCAATGGAAACCGTCGGCCGAGTGCATCGGGACTCAGGCCATGAACGGCGAGTGGCACCAGGTCCGCGCCACGAAGTTGCAGCAGCGAGCACGAGTCGGCGTGCGTCACTTCGGTCAGCGCTTCCAGCCAAAGTTGCCAGGGCGGCGAAGCATTCCCGCGCAGCGCCTCGCGTAACACCCGCTCGCAGGCGGCGGTCAGTGGAGTGGTCATAATGACTCGAATGATGTCATATCGACTCGGCACGTGATGGAGTCATTTTGACTCGGTGGCGGCTGAGCGCTCTGCGAATCAAAGGCTTACAAGGTGGCACGGACGTTGCTCATACAACGTGTCCATCGATGTCGTATGACAACACTGCCGAGGTTCAATGCTTACGCCAGACCAGATTGCCATCATCAAGGCCACCGCGCCGGTCGTCGCCCAGCACGCCGAGCGCATCACCAGTGTGTTCTATCCGCTGATGTTCGAGCGCTATCCGCAAGTCCGTGAAGTCTTCAACCAGGCGCACCAGCATGGCGGCTCGCAGCCGCGTGCGCTAGCGAATGCCGTCGTCGCTTACGCCAGCAACATCGACAACCTCGGTGCGCTGACCGGTGCTGTCGAACGGATCGTGCAGAAACATGTCTCGTTGAATATCACTCCGCCGCAGTATCAGATCGTCGGCGAGTGCCTGCTCGACGCCATCGGTCGCGTGCTGGGCGATGCCGTGACGCCCGAGATCGCGTCTGCGTGGACCGCTGCCTACTGGCAGCTCGCGAATCTGTTGATCGCGGCTGAAGAAAATGAATATCGACGCAAGGCGGCTCTCACTGGCGGCTGGCGGGGCACGCGTCGCATGCGCGTCGTGAAGCGAGCCGAAGAAAGCGAGGTGATCACTTCGTTCTGGTTGGCCGCGGCGGATGGCGGTCCGTTGATGGACTTCACGCCGGGGCAGTATCTGGGCCTGCGGCTCGGCGTCGACGGCACGGCGGTTCAGCGCAATTACAGTTTGTCCGATGCGCCGAACGGACAGACGTATCGAATCTCCGTGAAGCGGGAACCGGGCGGGTTGGTATCGAACTATCTGCACGATCGAGTGCAGGTGGGATTCGAGCTGGATGCGTTCGCTCCGGCGGGCGAGTTCACGTTGGCAGAGAATTCCAAGCCGGTCGTGCTGCTGACCGCGGGCGTCGGCCAGACGCCGGCGCTGCCGATGCTGGATCGCGCGCTGGCCGAAGGTCGCCAGGTGATCTATGTGCATGCGGCGCTCAACAGCGCCGTGCATGCTTTCCGCAATCGCATCGATTCGCTGGCGACCCAGCATCCAAATCTGCGGCACGTTTATATCTATAGCGAACCGCTGCCTGGCGACGAGCCACACTATCGCGGTCTGGTGACTCCCGAAATTCTGCAGCGGTACACGCCGGCCGATGCGGATATTTATTTCCTGGGACCGAAGCCGTTCATGGTGCACGTCAATCGGATGTTGCGAGACCTGCGCGTCACGGCCGAGCGCATTCGTTTCGAATTCTTCGGCCCGATGGAAGCGTTGGACTGACGCAGTCGGGAGGAGCGGCCACGGAGGGCCGCGCATCCCAAGCAACGATCGTCAGATGGGATCGTTCGCGACGGCGGTATCGAGCCGGCCGGCGAATTGAAGTTGCGCCAGCACTTTGAGCACATCCGCTGGCAGACGGCTTGCCGCGTCGGCAAAGCCGACATCGGCCAGTGCCGAAAAATAGTGCGACGTGGCCAGGCCGGTCTTTTCGATCAGCAAGGTAGGCAGCAACCACGCCGGACCGTTCTGTACGCGCGGCTCGCGGGAGCGGTTGTCGACCAGCAGCCAGGGCACGGGTTGTTCGTCCGGCCGGCGCTCATCCTTGAAGCCAAGTTGTGAGTACACGGCATTCATCGCTGGGAGATGGTCGCCGTAAACGAGCAGGAGTGTGTCGCGCGGCCGGGTTTCCACGAACTCGAGCAGCCGGCCGAGTGCCTCATCGGAGGCTCGCACCATCGTCATGTAGGTTTCTAAATCGCGCGTGCCCGCTGCATCCAGATTGGCTTGCAGGAATCTCGCGTTATCCGATGCCGGCAGCGGCACGGTGTCATACGGGCCGTGATTCTGGATGCTGATCGCCATGATCATCTGCGGTTGATCGTCGTCGCGGAGCTCGGCGATCACACGATCCACCAGCGACGCATCGCTGACATACCAGCCGTAGCGTGGTGCATCGTCGAAGGCGTCGGCATCGAGGAACTGATCGAAGCCCACGGCGCGAAATGCATGATTGCGATTCCAGAAGGCGCCGCCGTTGGGATGGATGGCGACGGTGCGATAGCCGTTGGAGCGCAGCTCCCGCACGATGCTCGGGATCTGGGCATGCGCGAGCTGCAGATAGGGATATCGGATCTGCGGAAACGCGGCGAGCGGCAACCCCGTGAGAAACTCGAACTCAGTGCGGATCGTGCCGCCGCCGAAGGTCGGCACGTGCAGCTCGCCGGACCAGCCGCGGCTTGCGGCGGCACGCCACACTGGCATGACATCGATGTCGATGCCTTTCAAGCGCGTGACATCGAACAGCGATTCGCTTTGCACGACGATGATGTCGGGCAGCGGTGCGCGCGCTGGCGCGGCTGGACGAGGCGAAGTCAGGTTGTAGTCACGAAGCATCTGCATCGAGGTGTCGATGCTTGGCTCGAGACGCGGGCCACCGCGCAGCTCCCAGTGCAACAGAATCATGTTCGCGATCAGGCCGGTGCGCGCCGCGCTATCGCGAGGTGCCCACGGCTCGAATTGCGCCTGTCCGGGGTAGTAGACCGTTTTCCAAGGAGCGCTGCCTTGAACCAGGGTGCTCCACAGGGCGATCGTGCACACGGCGGCGCCCCAGCGAATGCCGCCCTTGATCGAGCCGATCGGCCGCTCGCGGTACAACAGCAACGTGATCGCGAGGGCACCGATCGCGAACAGCAACTGCAAGCGCGACGACGCGAGGTACTGAGCAAAAAAGGCGTAGTGGACGCCGATGGCCTTCAGGAAGTGAAAGTCATCCGGCAGCAGCGGCGTCGCCAGCTCCCGAAGCTTTATATAGTTGATGAAGTACAGCGCGGCGAGCGCGAGCACCGTGAGCCAGCACGACAGCAGCAGCCGCCTCGTCACCAGCAGCAGCGCCACATGCAGGATGAGGACCGGGACCAGATTGAGCAGTACCAACGCCCAGGGCTCGGAGCGGGAGAACGTGACCGGCCAGGGCAGGGCGGGGTCGAGATAGCTGACCAGCAGTGCGTAGCCGAACGCTACCAGTGCCGCTGCGGCCAGAATGAGCTTGCTCGATGCAGGCTCCACGGACCTCGAGGCTAGTGCACTGTATTGATGCTGGGTCGACTTCACGCGCAGCGCGCTCCGCGAAATTTCAGGCAGTAGTTTAAGTTGTCGGCGTGGCAGATAAGTTCCCCGTCGCCATCTGCGGACAACTGCCACGATTGGTGACAAGCTGCGCATTGTAGAGTACTCGACGGCACCGGGCCGTCGATTGAGCGCCCTGGGAACGGTAGGACTGGAGCCATGAAGGTCGCAATCAAATGGTTGGCACTTCTGAGCCTGTTCGCGTCGGCCGGCGTGCCCGCGCAGCCCGTGGTGGTTGAGCTGTTCACCTCCGAAGGCTGTAGTTCCTGTCCGCCTGCGGAGGCGCTGCTCGGCGAGCTGGCTCGCAGGCCGAACATCATCGCGTTGGCTTATCACGTGGACTACTGGGACGACCAGGGCTGGAAAGATCGGTTCTCGATCCCTGAGGCCACGCAACGACAGCGCGGCTACGTGCGGCGCCTGGAGAAGTCGGGCGCGTTCACGCCGCAAATGGTCATCAGTGGCGACACCAGTCTGGTCGGCTCGAATCGAGCAAAAGTGGAGCAGGCGCTGGCAGGCGATCGGGATGCCTTGCGAATGTCACTGTCCCGCGAAGGCGGCAGTCTGCACATTTATTTCCTGGAGGCCTGGCGCGAATCCATGGACGTGTATCTGGTCAGCTACCTGAAGGAAGCGACTGCCACCATCGAGGGCGGCGAGAACGCGCATCGCACGCTCAAGCACTTCAATGTAGTTCGTTCATTCCAGCGCCTGGGTACGTGGAATGGGAAGCCGCAACGGATGGTCGCGTCGCTCGCGGAGCTGCCACGCGATGCTAATGTGGTGGCCGTGATTCTGCAGCGTAAGAATCAGGGCGCGGTCGCTGGCGCGGCGACGCTGGCACTGCGCTGAATCGGAAGAAATTCCACAGGTGGGGTCGTCAGACTAACGCCGCTTCCTCTATTCCCATCCACTGCCCAAGGTAGTCACGTCATGAGCACTTTCACGGTCAAAGACGGCACGACGATTTTTTACAAGGACTGGGGCAAAGGACAGCCTCTGGTCTTCCATCACGGCTGGCCGCTGAGCGCGGACGACTGGGACAACCAGATGATGTTCTTTCTCGACAAGGGATATCGAGTGATTGCGCACGACCGGCGCGGTCATGGACGGTCATCGCAAACTGACGAAGGCAACGAGATGGATACATACGCAGCCGACGTTGCTGCGTTGATCGATCATCTCGGCATCAAAGGTGCGATTCATATCGGCCACTCGACTGGCGGTGGCGAAGTCACGCGCTACGTGGCGCGCTATGGCGGCGGCGGACGGGTGGCGAAGGCAGTTCTGATCGGTGCAGTTCCGCCGGTCATGCTGAAGTCGGACAAGAATCCGGGCGGACTGCCGATGGAAGTGTTCGATGGTTTTCGCACCGCCCTCGCGGCGAATCGTGCGCAGTACTATCGAGAACTGCCGTCCGGGCCGTTCTACGGTTTCAATCGCCCCGGCGTCAAAGCGATTGAGGGCGTGATCGGCAACTGGTGGCGTCAGGGCATGATAGGCGGCATCAAGCCGCAGTATGACTGCATCAAAGCATTCTCGGAGACGGACTTCACCGAGGACCTGCGCAAGATCGAGTGTCCCGTGCTCATCTTGCACGGTGACGATGACCAGATCGTGCCGATCGCGGACTCGGCGATGTTGTCATCCAAGCTGGTGAAGAACGGCACCCTGAAGGTGTACCCGGGCCTGCCGCACGGCATGTGCACGACCCATCCGGAGATCGTCAACCCGGACCTGCTGGAATTCATTCGCAAGTAAGACCCGTTGAAGTCGGGGGCCGCTGCGGTCACGCTCGTTGAGCCGCGTCGATCGCAGCGGCAAGTTGCCACATGCTCGCTCGAATGGCCGCGGGCCGGCATGCGCCGAAGCCCAGAAGCAATCCGTTCTGACGCGGGCCACCGCCGTAGTGGTAAGCGGAAAGCGGCATGACCTCAACCTTGCGTGCGGCCGCTTCAGTGCAGACGCGCTCGGCATCCACTCCGTCCAGATCCGCAACGGCGTGCAACCCGGAGTGCACCGGTCGAAGACGCAGAGCCGCCCCAGTGCGATCGATCGACGTGCGCAGTGCGTGCAATCGCTCCGCGTACTCCTGCTGCATGCGACGGACATGTCGCTGATAGTGGCCGCGGGTGATGAACTCCGAGAGGATCAACTGTTCCAGCAGCGGCGGGTGGACATCGCTCGCCACTCGCGCCGTCGTGAATCCGTCCACCACATCGCTCGGCACGATCAGGAAGCCGAGCCGCAGCGCTGGAAACAAAGTCTTGCTGAACGAGCCCGCGTAGATGACGCGACCGTCGGGATCGAGTGCGTGCAGGCAGGGCAAAGGCCGAGTGTCGTAGTGGAAGACGCAGTCGTAGTCGTCCTCCACGATCCACGCGAGCGACTCGCTGGCCCAGGCGAGCAGGGCATGGCGTCGCGCGAGGCTCATCGGCATGCCGAGCGGAAATTGATGCGAGGGTGTCACATACGCCAGGCGGACGCGGCCACTGTCAGCCGTTGAGCGATCGACGATCATGCCCTCGCCATCTACCGGCATGCACACGGCTTTGCCGCCGGCGGAGAGCAGGGCGCTGTGTGCGCCTGGGTAGCCCGGGTCTTCGAGCCACACGGCGTCGCCAACGTCGAGCAGCAGGTGAAACACCAGATCGATGCCGCGTTGAGCGCCGGCGACGACCAGCACTTGATCCGGATCGCAGCTCGTCCCTCGCGAGCGCATTTGTTCGGCGATGGCTTCGCGCAACCGGCGCAAGCCGGCGAGGCGCGAGTAATCCAGTCGCGCGGGCGACAACGAACGTATGCACTGACGCGCGATCTGCGACCAGAGTCGCACAGGAAACAAATCGACGGCCGGCGTGCCGACTCGAAAGGGCCGAGGCGGAAAGAGCGAACGTCGATCGAGAGAACGGGTGCGCGCCAGTGACCGGCCGCGCGTTGAAAGCAGTGGATGTTTCATTGTCGACGCCGTCGTTACGACGCGCAGATCGGGTCGCCGGTCCGGCAGCTCCTTCGCAATGTAAATGCCGGAGCCTTGCCTCGGCACGATGTAGCCCTCGGCCTTCAGTTGCTCGAACGCGAGCAGTACGGTGGTGCGTGAGACGCCCAGGTCGACCGCCAGCGCCCGGGTCGAAGGCAGGCGGCTGTCGGCGGGAATGAGCCCCTCGATGATGGAGCGACGAATGCAGAAATAGATCTGTTCTTGCAGCGTCTGGCCGGCAGACGGCTCGATGCGGATGGGCAGTGTGACCGTCTTGACCATGACGCGCTTTCCTTGGCGTTGGCTCACACAGGCGCACCGGCTCCGTTCGGGGAGCTGGTGCGTTTGCTATGCGGCCATCTTGAAATCAGCGCAGGGAAAGCGCAATCGCCCGCGCCAGTGCTTCGTGTCCCGCGTCGTTCGGGTGAATGCCGTCGCCCGCGTCATACGCAGGCAGCAGTTGCAAGGGATTGCTCGGATCGCGCAGTGCCAGATCGTAATCGACCACGGCGTCGTATTGCCGGCTGGTTCTGATCCAGCGATTGACGGCCTGACGCTTGGCTTCGTTCTCGGGCGTGTAAACGCCGGGGAAGGGGCTGCTGCCGTTGGGCTGAAGCGTCGCGCCATAAACGCGCAGACCGGCCGCTCGCGCGCGGCGGATCAGTTGTTTCAAACCGTTGATGATCTGGTCGGCGCTGACGATCTGATCGAGGGCGCCGGTGGCCGTCGGAAAGATGATATCGACGTAACCGAGCTCGATCAGCACTTGATTGACGCCCGTGGCATTCAGGACCTCACGGTCGAAGCGCGACAGGCCTTTCGGGCCGCAAACATCGAACAGCAGTCGACCGCAGCCGGTGGCTTGATTCAGCACGGCCAGGCGTCCCGGGCCCACTGGCGGGTTGAACCAGCGGGACAGAACATCGCTGACGCGGCGATTTGCGTTCAGCGTCGTAGTCGCGCCTTCACTGATGGAGTCGCCGAAGATGGCCAGGGAGTCGATCTTACGCGGCGCCAGGACTTCGACGAACGTCAGCCAGTAGCGTGACGTCGAATCGGTATCCAGGATCGGCAGATCGGCTGCATCGCTGAAGTTGCCCGGCGTGGAGGTATACACAGTTTGATTGCCGTTCTCGTGATAAGTCGCGAAGCCGGTGTTCTGCGGGAGATACAGGCTGATTGCCAGACGTGTATTGGATGGCACCGCGAAGTTGACGGGATCGCTCAGTGCGACCGCGCCTTGTGGAATAACGACGGATGCCTGGCCACGGAAGGTAAGCGTTCGATCCGTCCCCCGTACGATCGAAGCTCCAGTGGACTGAACCGCAACGTGCGCGGCACCCACGATGAGCGCGCCGACACCGTATTCGTTCGATAGTTTGATCCGCACCCGGCTGCCGCCGACCGTGATTGGAATAATCTGCCGGACCGTCTGGTTATCGAATGACCGTGAGCTGCCTCCGGTCGAGCCCTGCGGCATCGGCGGAGCACTCCACGTCGCGATCCATTGCGGGCCGCCGAAATCCGCCGTCGCTGTGTCGGCAGTCTGCGCGCGAGCTGATGCAAAACTCGCAAGCCCCATACAGATTCCCGCCGCTACCTGGATGAGATAGCGGCGCGACCATTCTCCTGACTTCTTCATGAGCAACCTCCGATGGTATCCATTCCTGGCGCGCGCAAAGTTTGCATACGCGAGCCGCTCGCGGGGTAGCTCCACTTCGATGCAGTGGGATAAAGCCAGTTAGCCTGGGTAAGTGAGCTTGCCATTCACGACGCGCGCGGGCGGCGTGAGGCTGTGAGGCGTTGCATGCGTTGCGTCGAGGATGTGAATGACCTCGAAGCCGCGCAGGATCAATACATCGGCAATGAGTCGGCGGTGACAGCGCCACCAGACAGCTTCCGCACACATCAGCGTCGTACGCTCTTGTTTTGCGAGGTCGATCAGCGCTTCGAGTCCTTCTGCAAATTCCTCGGATGCCAGGTGATCCGCGTAGCCGCGGAACGAGGCGTTGCGCCAGCCGGTGTTGGGCGAATCTTTCTGAGCGCGTCGTCGTCCGCCCAGCTTCGGAAACCAGCGATAGGCAATGCCGAGCTGCTCCAGCTGATCCGCCATCGTGTCCTGGTCGAATTGCGGCAGCCGCCGTGAGCCAGGCAAACGGCGCACGTCCGCAACTGCTTGCAGCTCATACGAGTGCAACAGGCTGACGAACTCATCCCATGAATGAGTGGAATGACCGAGGGTCCAGACGGTGGTCTTCACTGCTAAACGCGCACCTCCGCATTCGAAACGACGCAGAGTCGCCGCGGTTCCGACGCTCGTTACGTGAAATCAGCACGGGCCGACCATTTTTCAGGCTGTTCAGCGGAGCGCTCCGGCCAACAGCGCCGCAGGAGTGGCCGGCGATCAATCTGCACTGACGGCCGCAATTAACATTGCACCGAGTACTCCAGGTAGCGGTATCATTGCCGTTCAAACCAGGAGGGGGCGATCCGATGATCCGTCGCATGTGGCTTGCGTTACCCTTGGCGCTGGGCGTCTTGGTGTCGGCAGGAGGGGTGATGGCAAAAGAGGTTGCAGTGCTCGGCAAGATCGAGCGCCTCGATCCGGCGCTGGACGCGCTGCTGGAGCCGAATGCCGTCATCGAGCTGCTGGCCGAGAAAAAGTTCGAGTGGTCGGAAGGCCCGATCTGGGACGCACCCCACAAGCGACTGCTGTTCTCCGATATCCCACGCAACATGATCTGGGAATGGTCGGAGAGCGGCGGGCTGAAGAAATTCCTGCAGCCGTCGGGCTATACCGGCAGCGTGCCATTCACGGGCCGCGAGCCCGGCTCGAATGGATTGACGTTCAGCAAAGCCGGCGAGCTCGTCATGTGTCAGCACGGCGATCGTCGTATCGCCAAGCTCAGTGGCGACAAGTTCGTCACGCTCGCGGACAAGTATCAGGGCAAGCGGCTCAACAGCCCGAACGACCTGGTGTTCAAGTCGAACGGCGATCTTTATTTCACCGATCCGCCGTATGGCTTGCCGAAGGGCGCGGACGATCCGGCGAAAGAGCTGGATTTTCAGGGTGTGTATCGATTGAACGCCCGCGGCGAGCTTACGCTGCTGACGCGTGAGTTGAGTCGGCCCAACGGACTCGCGTTCTCACCGGACGAGCAGACGCTCTACGTGGCGAACTCCGATCCAGACAAGGCGATCGTGATGGCGTATCCGGTGAAGAGCGATGGCACGCTCGGCGCGGGCAAAGTGTTCTTCGACGCCACCCAGGCGGCCAAGGAAAAGAAGCCCGGACTGCCCGACGGCATGAAGGTCAGTCGTGATGGCACGCTGTGGGCCACTGCGCCGGGCGGCATACTCGTTTATTCGCCGGCCGGCAAACACCTCGGTACGCTCGCTACCGGCGTGCCGACTGCGAATCTCACATTCGGCGACGACGGCAGCACGTTGTATATCACCGCGGATAAGAACCTGGTGCGCGTGCGGACCAAGGTGCGGGGCTGGTAATCGTCGAAGCGAGGCGGCCAGCTCAGCTCAGGGCTGGCCGACCACGACCTCGCTGAGCTGCACGATCGGCTGCAGATCGGTGTAATTGGGAATATCCGCCAGGATTTCCTCGGCATGCGGACCGAAGCCCGACTGGAATGCTTCGACCGAATCGCAATAGATGTGGCACATGCCGATGTAGGTTGGCGGCTCGCCGGGAGCGCCACCGCCCAGCCCTTTGTCCACGGTATAGAACCGACACGCAGCCCCCATGCGGGCCTGCACCAAAGGCATGTGCTTGTCTTTGTAGTATGCATGGTCGAAACGAGCGCCTGGCCGGTTCGGGTACATCACGCTGACTTTGATCATGGCGGTCTCCCGTCGCTGCGCGGTGAAAGGCCTATCCTGCGCTCAACCGCCAGCGAAAGTCACCTCGCTTTCCCCATCCGCTGATTCCGGACCTAAATCCTAACGTCATGCTCACACGGCCCTGACTAACCTGGGCAACGTGGTGTTCACCTTTGCACAAGAACACCCGGAGACACCCATGGACAGAGTCGTCGCTCTCACCGTGTTGCTGCTGGTCGGCTTCACCTGGCTGCTCTACAAACTGATCGTATTCCTCGAGCCACGTGGCGATAAGCCTGCAGCTCCGGCACCGGCCGGCGGCAACGTCCATCACAAGCTGATTCACGAGAGGTTGCGCAAGTGAGCGTCATGAGCGGGATCGGTCTGATCCTGGTCGCCGCGCTGGGCGTGTACCTGATCCTGGCGCTGTTGTTTCCGGAGAAGTTCGAATGAACCTGCCTGGCGCCATCCAGATCGTGATCTTTGCGATCTTGCTCACTGCGCTGGTCAAGCCGCTGGGCAATTTCATGGCGAAAGTGTTTCAGGGCGAGCGCGTCTGGCTCACGCCCGTGCTCGGGCCGATGGAGCACGGCATCTACCGGTTGTGCGGTATCGATGCCGGCTCGGAGACCTCGTGGCAACGTTATGCGCTCGCCGTGCTGCTGTTCAATCTGATTGGCTTGCTCGCGGTGTATGTCATCCAGCTTGCGCAAGGCGTGCTGCCGTTGAATCCCCAGGGGTTCGCCGGTGTGGAAGCGAAGTCGGCGTTCAACACTGCCGTCAGCTTTGTCAGCAACACCAACTGGCAGGGCTATGGCGGCGAGTCGACGCTGAGCTACTTCACCCAAATGCTGGCGTTGACCGTGCAGAACTTTTTATCTGCCGCATCCGGCATGGCGGTGCTGGTGGCATTGATTCGCGGCTTCGCACGTCGTCAGGCGCAGCAGATCGGTAACTTCTACGTCGATATGACTCGCGGCACGCTGTACGTGCTGTTGCCGCTGTCACTGTTGTTGGCGCTGGTGCTCGTGTCGCAGGGCGTCGTGCAGAATTTCTCCGAGTACAAGACGGCGGAGCTGGTCGAGCCGCTCACCATTCAAACGCCAGCGAAAGAGCCGGTCACGCAGCAGACCATTCCGCTGGGCCCGGCCGCGAGCCAGATTGCGATCAAGCAATTGGGCACCAATGGCGGCGGATTCTTCAATGTGAATTCGGCGCACCCTTTCGAGAACCCGACCCCGCTGACGAACTTCCTCGAGGTCCTGGCCATCCTGCTGATTCCGGCCGCGCTCTGTTATACGTTTGGCCGCATGGTGAAGGATACGCGCCAGGGATGGGCGGTATACGCGGCGATGATGATTATATTCCTACCACTCGCGTTGGGTGTGTTCAGTGCCGAGC
The DNA here is from genome assembly GCF_003104955.1 of Steroidobacter cummioxidans. NCBI lineage: Bacteria > Pseudomonadati > Pseudomonadota > Gammaproteobacteria > Steroidobacterales > Steroidobacteraceae > Steroidobacter > Steroidobacter cummioxidans. Next base: position 80,801 of record NZ_LSRW01000035.1, read on the forward strand.
AGGCCGGAAATCCGCGCTTCGACGCCTTGGGTGTGGATCAAGTGAGCACGGAGACACACTCCGGCGGAAACATGGAAGGCAAGGAGGCGCGCTTCGGCATCGCGAGCTCCGCGTTATGGGCAGCTGCTACCACGGCGGCGTCAAACGGCTCCGTGAACTCGATGCATGACTCCTACACGCCGCTCGGCGGCCTCGTGCCGATGTGGCTCATGCAATTGGGTGAAGTCGTGTTCGGCGGCGCTGGAAGTGGTTTGTATGGAATGTTGATGTTCGCCATCGTCGCAGTGTTCATCGCCGGATTGATGGTGGGGCGCACGCCGGAGTATCTGGGCAAGAAGATCGAAGCCTACGAAGTGAAGATGGCTTCGCTCGTGCTGCTGGTGCCTTGTGTGGTGGTCCTGATCGGCACGGCGATAGGAAGCGCGATTCCGGCGGGCACTGGCAGTGTCGCCAACCCCGGTGCGCATGGCTTCTCAGAGATTCTGTATGCGTTCAGCTCGGCTGGAAATAACAACGGCAGTGCGTTCGGCGGGTTGTCCGCGAACACGCCGTTCTACAACATCGCACTCGGTGTGGCGATGTGGATCTCGCGCTTCTGGCTGATGATTCCGGTGCTCGCCATTGCCGGCAGTCTCGCAGCCAAACGCCATGTAGCCATTACCGCTGGCACGTTGCCGACTCACACGCCGCTATTCGTCGCGATGCTGATCGGCGTGGTGTTGATGGTTGGCGCATTGACGTTCCTGCCTTCGCTCGCGCTCGGTCCCATCGTCGAGCACTTGCAGATGATTGGCAAGGGTTGAGCCGCATGGTTACGCAAGCAAGCGTTGCTGAAAAGAAATCGGATCCAGTCGCCACTGCAGCGGCGGGGGAAGTCAGTGGCGGCGTGCCGCGGCCAGCGGCAAAGTACGCGCGGCGTGCGATCTTGCGCTCGGCCATCATCGATTCGTTTCGCAAGCTCGATCCGCGGGTGCAGATACGAAATCCTGTGATGTTCGTGGTGTTCATCGGCAGCATCTTCACGACCATCATCGGCATCGGCGCAGCCGCTGGACAGATCGAAGGCGCCGGGCGTCCGGCATTCGTGCTGGCGATCGCGGTGTGGTTGTGGTTGACCGTGCTGTTCGCGAACTTCGCCGAAGCGCTGGCGGAGGGACGCGGCAAGGCTCAGGCCGCGACGTTGCGATCGATGCGCAGGAACACCTACGCCAAAAAGATCACGGCCGCCCATCGCACCGACTACAAATCAGTAGAGGCGAGCACGTTGGGTCGTGGCGATCTGGTGTTGGTCGAGACTGGCGACACGATTCCCGCCGACGGCGAAATCATCGAAGGCGTCGCCTCGGTGAACGAGAGCGCGGTCACGGGTGAATCCGCGCCCGTGCTTCGCGAGGCGGGCGGCGACTTTTCCTCGGTGACGGGCGGCACGCGCGTGCTGTCCGATTGGATCATCGTGCGCGTCACGGCACGGGAAGGTGAGGGCTTTCTCGATCGTATGATCGCGATGGTCGAAGGTGCGAAGCGCGGCAAGACGCCGAACGAGATCGCACTCTCGATTCTGCTGGCGATGCTCACCTTGGTGTTTCTGCTTGCGACCGGCACGCTCGCGCCGTTCTCGCAGTTCGCCGTGGATGCTGCCGGGAAAGGCTCGGTCGTGACACTCACTGTGCTGGTCGCACTGTTGGTGTGCTTGATCCCGACGACGATTGGCGCACTGCTGTCTGCAATCGGCATTGCCGGCATGGATCGCATGGTGCGTGCGAACGTGATCGCGACGTCAGGTCGCGCGGTGGAAGCAGCCGGCGATGTCGATGTGCTGCTGTTGGACAAGACGGGCACGATCACCTTGGGCGATCGGCAAGCGTCGGCGTTCGTGCCGGCACCCGGAGTCACGGAGCAAGAGTTGGCGGATGTGGCCCAGCTGGCCTCGCTCGCGGATGAGACACCGGAAGGTCGTTCTATCGTGGTGCTCGCAAAGCAGAGGTTTCAGTTGCGTGCACGGGATCTTGCGACCGTCTCACACAACTTTCACAAGTTCTCGGCGCAAACGCGCATGAGCGGCGTCGACATCGAAGGACGCACCTTGCGCAAAGGCGCAGCGGACGCCATTCGCAAGGTTGTCGAAGAACAGGGCGGCACGTGGCCGACCAAGCTGAGCGAATCGGTGGATTCGATTGCGCGTCTGGGCGCTACTCCGATCGTAGTGGCCGATGGGCCGCGAGTGTTGGTCGTCATCGAGCTGCGAGACGTGGTGAAGGGCGGCATTCGGGAGCGCTTCGCCGAGCTGCGCCAGATGGGTATCAAGACCATCATGGTGACCGGCGACAATCGACTCACGGCCGCTGCGATTGCCGCTGAAGCGGGCGTCGACGATTTTCTGGCTGAGGCGACGCCGGAGAACAAGCTCGCGCTGATTCGCAGCAATCAAAGCGAGGGCCGGCTGGTCGCGATGTGCGGCGACGGCACCAACGATGCTCCCGCGCTGGCGCAGGCCGACGTGGCGGTGGCCATGAACACGGGCACGCAGGCCGCGAAAGAGGCGGGCAACATGGTCGATCTGGACTCGAATCCGACCAAGCTGATCGAGATCGTCGATGTCGGCAAACAGATGCTGGTCACGCGCGGCGCGTTGACGACGTTCTCCATCGCCAACGACGTCGCCAAGTATTTCGCCATCATTCCGGCGGCGTTCGCGGCGACATATCCGGCGTTGAATACGCTCAACGTCATGCGCTTGGAAAGTCCCGAAAGCGCGATTCTGTCGGCAGTGATCTTCAACGCCATCGTCATCGTCTTTCTCGTGCCGCTGGCTTTGCGAGGCGTGAAGACTCGCGCAACGTCCGCAGCGCAGTTGCTGCGGCGGAATCTGTTGATCTACGGCGCCGGTGGTCTGGTCGTGCCGTTCATCGGCATCAAGATCATCGATCTGCTGCTGGTTGCGTTCCGTTTGGTTTGAGGCAGCTATGAGCGAGCTTCGTCCTGCATTGGTTTTGTTCCTGTTGCTGACGATCGTGACGGGTGTGGTGTATCCACTGGTCGTCACTGGGATTGGTCAGGCCGTGTTCTCAAACGCTGCCAACGGCAGTCTGATTCACGACGGGGATAGCTTGATCGGCTCGCGTCTCATCGGCCAGCCATTCTCAGATCCGAAATACTTCTTTGGCCGTCCTTCGGCCACCGTGCCGCAGCCATATAACGGCGCAGCGTCGAGCGGTTCGAATCAGGGTCCAACCAATCCGGCGCTGGCGACGGCGATCACCCATCGAGTCACGGCGCTGCGTGCCTTGGATCCGGGCAACGAGGCGCCCGTGCCGATCGATCTGGTGACCGCCTCGGGCAGCGGCCTCGATCCTCACATTTCTCCAGCCGCTGCTGAATATCAGGTCCCTCGCGTCGCTCGGGTGCGCGATCGGCCGGAGAGCGAGATCCGCGCGCTGGTGAAGCAGGCGACGGAAGGCCGGACGCTTGGAATTCTCGGCGAGCCTCGCGTGAATGTGTTGTTGTTGAATCTTGCCTTGGACGGCAAGCAGGCAGGCTGAGGTTCGGCGCGCACGAGAGTCGTGCGCGCCTTGCCAGCGACCTTCCGTGTCGTTTTTGCATGCGCCAGTCGCGGAGTGCGAATCCTGGTGCAAGTTCCCCACAGATTGCTGAATCCCGAGCAACACGTTGTGCAGCGTCGGGTGATTTATCGCGCCTGCACGTGGGCGCACTCTTCTCGCACGTCGCAACGATGCGATGGTGAACAAGAGTTCAGGAGATGATGATGTTGAAGAAGAGTCTGATTGGCTGGACCACCGTGGGCGCACTTGCTGTTACCGCCGTACCGGCGATGGCGCAGGTAACTGCGGGCAGCCAGGAAGTTCATGCGTATGTCGGTGAGGCGTTCGGCGATGATTTGAGCGATCGGCGCATCAATGGGCGCACTCCCAAGCTCGATGACGATGTGACCTATGGCCTGCGCTATGGCTACAACTTTACCGAGGCGTGGGGCCTTGAATTGTCGCTGGGTCGGACCAATACCGCGGTCACGGGCTTGCCCGGGCGCGATGTCGACCTCGACCTGACTACGTTCGACGTCGATGCGGTCTATCACTTCAATCCCGGCAGCCGCTTCGTGCCGTATGTGCTCGCGGGCGTTGGTTACGCCAGTGCAGATCTCGATCGGCCGATCGTCGGAACGGTCAGTGGGGTGGGCCCGGCGCGCATCGATGACGACAGCGGCTTCACGCTGAACGCTGGCGTCGGTGCGAAATATTTCCTCACCGACACTGTCTCGCTGCGCCTGGACGCGCGCTATCGCTATCTGGACAAGGTCATCGATCGCTTTGACGATTCGTTGAACACGTTCGAGACCACGTTCGGCGTCGGCTTCAAGTTCTGAGAGTGAGTGAGGTCTGGTGGGACGCGCACGACGACTTTGCCTCGAGCGTGCCATCCCGCCAGATACTCGATTGCCGCCGGCACTTCGGGCAGCGTAAAGATCCGATCGAGCACGGGTGTCATCTTGCCTTCGCTGGCGAGCGTGGCGAGGAACGTCAGATCGTCCGGGTTCAGATGCGCGACGAAGAACACGAATTGCTCGTCGACCAGCCGGGACAACACCATGCCTTTGATGACGCCCCCGAGCATGCCGATCCAAGGGCCGCGTTTCGGGGCGCCCACGATGACCACGATGCCGTTTGGTTCGAGAACCTGGCGTAGCGCCAGGGGGGAATGATTGCCGACGTTGTCGATGATGACGGCATAACGCCGGTCCGAGGTCGTGAAGTCCTCCTCCTTGTAGTCGACGACATGATCCGCGCCGAGCGAGCGCACGAGATCCACATTTCGCGTGCTGCAAACACCGGTGACTTCTGCACCCAGTGATTTCGCGATCTGTACCGCGAAGGTGCCGACACCGCCCGAGGCGCCGTTGATCAGTACCTTTTGGCCCGCCTGAATGTGTCCTTGATTTCGAAGCGCCTGCAAGGCGGTCACGGCAGCGAGGGGAATCGCGGCTGCCTGGTCGAAAGTGAGATTGGTGGGCTTGAGTGCGATGGCGCGGTCTTCTCGAACAACGACGTACTCGGCAAAAGCGCCGCCGCGTCCGCCGAATACTTCATCGCCGGGCTTGAAGCGCGTGACCTGCTTGCCCACGGATTCGACTGTTCCCGCGAAGTCGACGCCCGTGCTCGGGTCGTTGGGCGATCCCACTCCGCTGCCAAGGCGCATGATGTAAGGCCACCCGGCGACGCTGTGCCAGTCCAGCGGATTGACCGCGGCCGCGTGCACTCGGACGAGCACTTCGTTATCGGCTGGGGTCGGCTTGGCTATTTCTTCGAGGGTGAGCACCTCGGGCGAGCCATAACAACGCTGCAGGACCGCTTGCATCGTAGCTTCCGTGCCTCGGACGGAAGGCGCCGGGGCGGGGCAGGCGGCGTTGTGGCTCAGCACGATTGCGAACGATACGATGGTCACTGTGAGCAGGCCGGCCAGGCCGAGGAGGATCCGCTTTCTTGTCGTCACGAGAGTTCTCCCTGTCGATTTCGGGCGGACTATGAAAGCGGACTGGAGATAAAACGAGTCGCATGCGACGGGCGACGATTCGGAGCCGGCGAGTGACGATCTGTGCGGACGAATGGCAGACGGTGGGGTGCCCGGGCGGGGAAAAGTGCGGGCGAGCGCCGCGATCAAGATCTATAGTGGTCCCATGTCTTCAGCGCTAGGACAGCAACACATCATGCAGGCTCGGCCGCGAGGCGTGGCGCTCGCATTCGGCTGGCGGCGATTGCTGCTGGCGCTAAGTGTGTCGATCGTGTTTGGTGCGGCGAACAGCCTGCCGTCCTCGTCGCCGCCGGTGCTTGTCACGATCGGTCATGCGGTGGTCGTGGCTTTGACGGCCGTGCTTGCCTTCGGGTTGTTTGAACAGCGGCCGGTACGGTTGCCGCCTTGGCTGCCGCGGTGGGTGTTGCAGGTGATCGGGGTCATGATCGCTGTTCCGGTCGGGGCGCTGCTCGCACACTCGGTCTCGATGGCGATCGATATCCACTCGGCGCACGAGGATCCCCAAATGAGGGGGCTCATGATCCTCATGGTCGAGGGCCTGTTGGTTGCTCCATGGATCGCGGTTGGCGCAATGCTTCAACAGCGGGATATCTTTGCCCGCGATCAGGCGCTCGCCTTCGAGCTGGAGCGCAGTGAGTTCGAGCGCAAGGCGCTCGACGCGCGGCTGCGTCTGTTGCAAGCCCAGGTGAAACCTCACTTCCTGTTCAACACGCTGGCCAATGTGCAGGCGCTGGTGAATGCGGGTTCGCCTCGGGCATCGCAGGTGCTGACAAATCTGATTGCGTATCTTCGCGCCGCCGTGCCACGCATGCAGACGGCGACCGCGACGTTGGATCAGGAATTGGAGCTGGTGCGTGCCTATCTGGAACTCATGCAGATGCGCATGCCCGATCGATTGCAGTTTGCTTTGCGTATCGATCCAGCTGCCGCGAAGCTGCAATGTCCGCCGATGACGCTGCTCACACTCGTCGAGAACGCCGTACATCATGGCATCGATCCGAGTGAGCAGGGCGGACGCATCGATGTCGATGTTTGGATGCGTGACGGACGCTGTCTCGTGCGCGTCATCGATACGGGCGTTGGTCTGAAGACGCCAGGTAGCGGCCTGGGTACAGGTCTTTCCACGCTGCGCGAGCGAATGCAGCTCGCGTTCGGCGGAGACGTGCAATTGAATCTTGCCGAGATCGAGCCGCAGGGCGTCTGCGTTGAACTGAGCTTCCCGGGCCGGTCTGCATGAGCACTCAGCAACCAACGGCGCTCATTGCCGATGACGAGCCACTGCTGCGGGAAGCGCTCGAACGCATGCTCTTGCAACTATGGTCCGAGCTGAAGATCGTGGCTCAGGCGCGCAATGGCCGCGAAGCGATCGATCAGTTCGAAGCGCATCACCCGGACATCTGTTTTCTGGACGTGCAGATGCCGGGAAAGACTGGCGTGGAAGCTGCTCAACATATCGGCCGTCGCGCGCATCTGGTGTTTGTTACTGCTTACGATCAGTACGCCGTGCAGGCATTCGCGCAGGGAGTGCTCGATTATCTGGTGAAGCCGGTCGAGCCGGCGCGTCTGGCCGAAACTGTCGCTCGCCTGAAGGAACGGCTGCGAGCCGCACAACCTGCAATGAACACCGAAGCATTGCTTCAGCAGCTCGCCGCGAGCCTCGATCGAAACAAACAGTCGGTGGCTCTGCGGTGGGTTCGAGCCTCCGTGGGCCAGACCGTCCGCTTGATCGCGGTGGACGATATCGACTATCTGCGTTCGGAAGAGAAGTACACGCAGGTCGCGTGGCGCGACGATGCGGGGCAGCCTCGTGATGCCGTGATCCGCACGCCGCTCAGGGAGTTGATTACGCAGCTCGATTCAGAGCAGTTTGCGCAGGTGCATCGCTCGGTTGTCGTCAACCTGCGCGCCATCAGTCATGTCACACGCGGCCCGAACGAAACCGCCGACATTCATTTGAAGGGACGCGAGGAGGTGCTGCCAGTCAGCCGCAGCTACCTCCACCTGTTTCGTCAGATGTAATTCGCGTTACCGGGAGCCCGACGGCACGGGCAGCTCGACCCCAGTGGCCACCGGCTCCCCGAACTGCGGCCAGCCATCTTCGCTCCAGTCGAAGCGTTGAATACGCGGCGCGCGCTTCTGGGTGCATTTCATGTCGGGGCCCGAATTGGCGTGATAGATGATCCAATTCTCCTTGCCGTCGGGCGACACGAAGAATCCATTGTGTCCAGTCGCATAGACGCCGTTGGCGCTCTTGAGCACGGGCTGTGGAGATTTCTTCCAGGCTGATGCGTCCAGCGGGTCCGCACCGGGTGCCGCATGCAGCAGCCCGAGCGAATAGTCGTCCGACCAGCAGGCGCTGGCCGAATAGGTCAGAAACAAATCGCCTTTCGGTCCCGCAAGAAATTCCGGGCCTTCGACGATTTTGCGGCCGCCTTGCTGCTCCCAGGGTTGATCGGGGCGTGCTATCACCGTTTCGTCGCCGGTCAGCGTCCAGGGATCCTGCATCTGCGCGATGGCCAATGAGGTATCCGTTTCGGTGTACGGCGAATAGGCGAAATAGCGCTTGCCGCCGTAAGCGAACACGGTGCCGTCGATTCCCGCGTGAGCCGTGTTGATGCGGCCACGATCGATCCACTCGCCCTGCAAGGGATCGGGGCCCGCGTTCTCCAGCACGAACACGCCGCGATGGGCGTCATCGGTGAAGCCGCTCGCGGTGGCGGAGTAGTAGAGGAACCACTTGCCGTCGATGCGATGGAGCTCGGGCGCCCAGATGGAATGGCCGTTGGGGCCCGTCTCCGGCGCGGTCCAGACATCGACTCGCTCGGCTTGCGCCAGCTTGGCGATATTGTCCGTCCGCCACAGAGCGATGCGATCGCCCAGCGTGTGCGTGTAGTAATAAACGCCATCGACCTGCGTGATCCACGGATCGGGACCGGAAGGCAGCAGCGGATTCGTATACGTGGGCGCGCTCTGCGCGGAAGCTGCACCTTTGGGCTCTGAGCAACCCGCGAAGACGGCTGATAGCGCAACGACGCCCGCAACCTTGGACCAACTACACCCTGGCATCGCTCGACCCTTCTGACCGCTGATAAGACGTATTTATCTTATAATTAAGACCGGAATGTGCAAGGATAAGTTCCTGGCATTCACTGGGGGACGTAGATGATTGGACGAAAATCCGCGCTGGCCGGCACGCTGCTGGCGTGCTGTTGCCTGGTGTTGGCCAGTTGCGCCACGCCCGAGGCGAGTTCGCAGGCACAGCGGCCCAAGAACATCCTGTTCATCCTGGTCGATGATCTGGGCTATGCGGATTTTTCCGTCACTGGCAACCGAAAAGTCCAGACACCGAACATCGACAGCCTCGCGCAGCAAGGCATGCTCATGACGCAGTTCACGGTGGCGTCGCCGATCTGTTCGGCATCGCGCGCCGCATTGATGACCGGTAAGTTCTCCGCCGAGACGCGCATCGTCAGCTTCATCAGCAACCGCAAGCACAATGAGCAGATGGGTCAGGCGAACTGGCTCGATCCAAAGCTGCCGACGCTGCCTCGCGCGCTTCACGATGCGGGGTATGCGACAGCCCACATCGGCAAATGGCATCTCGGCGGAGGTCGCGACATCGGCGAGGCACCGCTGCCCGCCGAGTACGGCTTCGATGAAAGCTACACGCAGTTCGAGGGGCTCGGCCCGCGCGTGCTGATGAAAGAGGACACCGCCAAGCTCGCGTCCCAGAGCGCCGCGCTCGGGCGTGGTCCGATCGAGTGGCTGCCGAAGTCCAGTCTGACCGAGCGCTACGTCTCGAAGACGCTCGATTTCATCGAGCGTAGCGCCGACCGTCCCTGGTTCGTGCAGCTGTGGCTCGACGACGTGCACGATCCATGGCATCCCGACGAAGCGCAGTTGCAGGCGGCGCCTGGCAAGGGCGACGACGCGGATGAGGAGCGTTTCTTCGCCGTACTGGTGGGTATGGACGCGCAGATCGGCCGCCTCATCGAGAGATTGCGCGCAACCGGAAAGCTGGATGACACGCTGATCGTGCTGACCGGCGACAATGGCCCGAGTGGAGCGGGGCAGTACTATCAGAACGGTGCTACGCCGCCGGGCGATGCAATCCACTTCCGCGGCCGAAAAGGCAGTCTTTACGAAGGCGGTGTGCGAGAGCCGTTGATCGTGCATTGGCCGAAGCGCATCGCGCCGGGCCAACAAGATGCGACGACCATCGCGAATGGCGTCGATCTGTTTCCAACACTCGCGCAGCTCGGTGGCGCGAAACTGCCGGAAGCGATCGATGGCGTCAGTCTCGCGTCGGCCTGGAGCGGCCAGCCGCTCGCGTCCCGGCCTGATATTTACTATGCGTATGGCGGTTTTGGCGTGCCCGGTAAGTCACCGCGTCCGTATCTGGACCGTGATGTGAGCCCGCCGTTTGCGGTTCGCTCGGGTGAGTGGAAGTTGCTGGCGCGCGGCGATGGAACGAATGCCGAGCTCTACAATCTCGCGACAGACCCGTCGGAGTCGCGCAACGTCGCGCAGGACAATCCACAGATCGCCGAGTCGCTCACCGAAAAGGTGGTGCGCTGGCGCAAGACACTGCCGCAATGAGTAACCGGCGCGGAGCGGGATATTCCGCTCCGCGCCCGATTCGTCATTCCCGATACTTCAGCTCACCCTTGCGAGCGTTTTCTGGCATCGGCACGAAATCCAGACGTTCGCTCTGCTGCACGCGCCAGGTGTCGAGCTTGCCGCGCAGATCCAGCAGTGTGCGAGCGTAGTTGTGATCGCTTGCCAGATTGACGAGCTCGAACGGATCGTGCGCGAGATCGTATAACTCCTCTGCCGGATGTTCGCGGAAGCGCTGGACCGTGCGCGCGGCCGCCGGATCGGTCTTGGCGAGCTCGACCCAGGTATCCCAGTAATCACGGCCGTCCTTGCCGTTCGCATTGCTGATGTGATTGCCGTAGGGAATCTCGGGGCTGAGGTTGACGATGTACTTGAATCGCTCGGTGCGGATCGCACGCATCGGCGCACGATTCATCTTGCCGTCGCCCGTGTGAGCCGCGAACGCCGCATCGAGATGACGCGTGGCGCGACCCTGCAGTACTCCTACGAAGCTGCGACCGTCAATGTTGTCCGGGGCTGTGCCGCCGGCCACCTCGATCACTGTCGGTAGCACATCGACCAGCGACACAATGGCGTCGTTGGTGGCGTTGCGCGGCGTCTTGCCTGGCCACACCGCGATCAGCGGTACGCCCATGCCTGCGTCATAGAGCGACCACTTGCCGAACGGGAACTGCGGGCCCTGATCGGAGGTGAACATGAAGAGCGTGTTCTTCGCATATCCATAACGTTCGAGGGCGGCGCGCACTTGCCCAACTTCCTTGTCGGCCTGCGAGACATCGGTGTAGTAGCGCGCCATCGCCTCGCGCGTGGCCGGCGTGTCGACGAGATACGGCGGCACCGTGAAGCTCGCAGGATCGTAGCCCTGGTTTTCGAGCCAATACACGTGCGGTGAATGCGCAGCGACTATCAGCGCCAGCGGTTTCTTGCGATCGTGCGTCTTCAGCAGGTTCTCGATAGCCGGCACGCCGAGATCGGTGTACAGCTCCTCCGGCTTGCCTGGGGGACTGACGTTGGAGTTCGGCAGATATTCGAATGGGTACTGCTCACGCGGGCCGATATGCGTCTTACCGGCGATCACGGTCCGGTAGCCGAGCTCGGACAAATACTGCGGCCAGGTGCGAACGTTCGGTTCGATGATGCTGTGGTTGGCATGTGCGCCGTTGCGCATCGGGTACAGGCCGGTGAACAGCGCCGAACGAGAGGGGGCGCAGGTCGGCGATGCCGCGAAAGCTCGATTGAATTTGGTGCCTTCGGTGGCCAACTTGTCGATGTTTGGCGTGCGAACGTCGCGATTCCCATAGGTGCCCATGTCATGCCAGCCGAGGTCGTCGGCGATGAACAGCACCACGTTCGGGCGGTCCTGTGCGGCAGCGACACTGCAAACAAACAGCGCGGCGAGGGCAAAAGCGCGCCGCGCAAGCGCTGAAACGTTGTCAATCATGGATACATCTCACAAACGAAAAAGCCCTCCGCCGCGCGAGCGGAGGAGGGCCAAGGACTCTCTCCTAGCGAGCGTGCTTCAGAAGCGCACCCTCATGCCGACCGTGTAGATCGAATCATCATACCGGTAGTCGCGGTTGAAGAACGACGCGCCCATGTAGCTTCGGTACTTCGAGCCCAGCACGTTGGTGCCGCCAACATCCACGCGCACCGTGTCGGTGATGTCGTAGCCGACGCTGAGATCGAGGCGGCCCGCGGCGCGGACATAGCTGAGCCACACCGGGTTGTAAGTCAGATCGTTCACTCGATCCGCTTCGATGGGGCGAAGCGCGTTGCCGCCAGTGATGTCTTCGTCGTAGTACTTCGAGCGATACGTGTACACCATGCGCGCCGACAGGCCAGAACGCTCATACAACAGTCCCGCGTTGAAGTTGTGTTCGGAAACACCCTGCAGCGCATAGCCCTTGAGCGGATCCGACCCTTGCACTTCCGTGTCGGCCCATGTGTAGTTGCCGAACATGCCGAAGCCGGCCCAGGCGCCCGGCAGGAAGTCGAAGAACATCTGTCCGCTCAGCTCGACGCCCTGCAGCTGGGCTGCCGACACGTTGCGGGGACGCGAGATGTTGTAGGTGATGCCGTCGATCACTTCGGCGGTCACGCCGTTGATGACACGGTCCTTGATGTCGCGGTAGTACACGCCGCCCGACAGGAAGCCCGATTTGAAGTAGTACTCCAGCGTGGCATCGAAGCTGTCGGAGATCTGCGGCTTCAGGTTCGGATTGCCGGCGTTGCCCGAGTTGATGACGTTCGGGTTGGTCGAGACGATGTAGTTGATGCCGGGGTTGAGCGCATCGAAGCCCGGGCGCCGCATGGTCTTCGCATAGTTGAAGCGAGCCTGCCAGTCCTCGCTGATCACCCAGCGCGCACTGAAGTTCGGCAACACTTCGGTGTCGGTCGTGTCTGCGGTCACCGGCGTGAGCACGCTGCTGATGACGCCTGCGCCGCTGATCGTACGTTCCGTACGCGTCGGACGGGCGCCGAACACGCCATCGATGAGCGCGCCGCCGATGTGAGCTTCGTAGGTGGCTTGCACATAGGCCGCATAAGTTTTTTCGGTCGCCTCGAAGTGACGCTCCGGAGCATACGCCGGGTCGCCGGGGCCGAAGCCATAGATCTGTCGCAGCCGGTCGCGGCCGGCCGCCGTGCGCAAATAGTCCGGGTTCGGGATCAACACCGATTGGCCACCGTTGATGCGCGGAATGCCCGGCATCGATGCATAGAACTCGTTACCGAGACCTGTGGCGCTGACCAAGGTCGCCAGATCGCCGCCGGGAGCCGCGCGGTTGACTTGTGCTTGATCGTACTCGGCGCCGCGGTCCGCATAGCGCACACCGGCCTGCAACTTGGTGATGAACGAATCGAGCTGGTAAGCGCCGTCGAGTGCCACCGCGAGCAGATCACCATTGGACTTGTTGAAGTTCTGGTTCAAGCCGTTGCGCAGGTACATGCCGTCCGCCGAGCCCAGCGGATTGCCCGGCGCGTCGTAAAGGCCGCCCTGGTTGAAGTTGGAGTTCGCGTTCGTGACAGGAATCCGCTTGCCGATGTCGACGATGAAAACTTCCTCCTCATACGTCGAGTCCTGGAACGACACTTCGCCTTTCAGGCTCAGGCGCTCGCCCTCATAGCGAGTGCCCAGCGCGCCAAGATAGTTGTTGGTCTCCTGATCCCGCGATTGCGCGCTGGCGAACGCGGTGGCGTTGGTGAACGTCGCGTTCGTGACATTGCAAAGGTTCTGAACGGTGAAGTTGCCGTTGGCGAGCTCGACCGCATTCGGGTTGAGGCCGCTCGGTGAAACGCGCGCGAGGAAGCAGTCGCTTGGATCGCCCAGGTCGGACAGCCCCGTGCCGGGATTGAAGAACTGCGTTTCGACGAATGCCGACTGATTCTTGGAACGGTAGCCGGTGAACACTGCATCCGCGTAGAACTGCAGCTCGTCGGTTGCCTGCAGCTGGAACGCCGCGTTGGCCTGCGGACGTTCGAACTGACCATAGTGGTTCACGCCGCCCGCGACGTTCTGAACCATGAAGCCCGGCTGATTGAAGCGGAATTCGGTGGAACGGCGAATCGGCGCATAAGTCACCGGACGGCTGTAGTCGGTCTCGCTCCACGACACGTTGAGCAGCGCGCCGAGCTCGCCGATGCCCGTGTTCCAGCGATTCGTCAGCAGCACGCTCAGCTGCGGATTCACTTCTTCAGCGTTGGTCGCGTAGTTGGCGCGCGCGCCGATCACGACTGCCGGCTCATTGAAGTCGAACGGCTTGTGGAGTCGCAGATCGGTGACGCCTGCGATGCCGCCTTCGATCAGATCCGCGGTCGTGGACTTGATCACGTCGACACGCGCGAGCGCGTCCGCCGGCAGATCCTGGAACTGGAAGTTGCGGCTGGTGGTCGAGAACAGCTCGCGGCCGTCGAGCGTGGTTTGGATGTCGTTCAGGCCGCGGATCAGCACGCCAATGATTTCGTTGTTGTTGCCGATCGAGACCTGCACGCCAGGCACGCGCTGGAGCGCGGCGGCCGTGGTGGGATCAGGAAACTTGCCGATGTCCTCGGCGACGATGGAGTCGACGACTTGTACCGCCGAACGCTTGATATCAGCCGCGGCCTCGAGACTGGCGCGGATACCCGTCACGACGATTTCTTCCAGTTCGCCGGTCTGTGCAGGTCCGGTGGATTGCGCGTGCGCGAGTTGCGCTCCAAGCAAACCAAGCGCCGACGCCGTGTAAAAAGCCAGTTTCCGTTTCACTATGCCCCCCTTGAATCCGTCTATTCGCAGCTACGGTGACTGCTAGCGTGAATATAATGATTAGTATGATAAAAGAGAACGGGTTTAGCGTATTTATAGTATCAATAAGATGGATAGAGCATACAATCGCCGCCGGTCAGGCGCCGCGCTGCTGACCGGCCTGATTTCGCTGGGGCTCTGGCTGAACGCCGCCGCAGACGCGCCGACCGCACGTAACCCCGTGCTGCGCCAGAACTTTCCGGATCCGTTCCTGTTGGAGGCCGAAGGCCGCGTCTATGCGTACGCGACCAATTCCAACGGCCTGCGTGTGCAGGTGTCGTCATCGGACGATCTGCAGCGCTGGTCATCGCCGACCGAAGCTCTTGCGCGCCTGCCGATGTGGGTAGATCGCAACAAGCCCGATGTCTGGGCGCCCGAAGTCCTGCAGGTCAATGCGCGTTACGTGCTGTACTTCAGCGCTCGTTCCGCGTCGGTTACGCGTCCGGATGGCGCCGGCCGCTTGTGCATCGGCACAGCCGTCAGTGAACGGCCCGATCGCGATTTTGTTCCGAGCGACACGCCGCTGATCTGCGATGAGTTCGCGGAAGGCGTGATCGACGTGAGTCCCTTTCGCGATGGCGAGCGTCTTTATCTCTACTACAAGAACGACGGCAATTGCTGCAAACGAACCACGTGGATCTTCGCGCGTGAGTTGGACTCGACGGGACTCGCCACCGTCGGCGAGACGAAACGACTCGGCGTGAGCAACGATCAACCTTGGGAAGGCGATGTGATCGAAGCGCCGACCATGATCAAACGCGACGGCAAGTATTATTTGTTTTATTCCGCCAATGCCTATGACAAGCCGAGCTATTCAGTCGGCTACGCGCGTTGCGAGGGCCCGCTTGGACCGTGCAAGGATGCAAGCACGCAGCCGCTGCTGCGGACACCTGCGCAGCCCGTTGGCTGGTTTGGGCCAGGGCATCAGTCGATTCTGGAATTCAAGGGCCGCATGGTCATCGCATATCACGCTTGGAATGTGCTGCCGGACGGGCATCGCGATCGCTGCCGGGCGATGCATATTGATGAACTCAAGTGGACCGCGACGGGTGAGCCGTTGATCGAGTTGGAGACTCAGGCCGCGGAGCAGTGGCGCTGTCCTACGCGCCGGCCGTAGAACGCACGGAACTTGTGTTGATGCACGCGGTTGAATACGCATCCAACTCGAGAGCAGTTGCATGCGTAAGGTTCTTTGCATCTCCGTCGCATTCCTCGCTCTCGCTGCATGCAACAAAGGCGGACATCTGACCGGGGATGAGCCGACGAAAAATAACGAAGGCCCCGCAGAAGGGCGCCCGATGGACTCGAGTTCGTCCGAGCGCAAACGGTTGCCCGAGACGACCCCGGATAAGGAGCGTCCGTACGCAGATGACAGCGCTCCGGACCAACCTCCGCCAGGGCCGCCCGATTCCGAGTGAGGCTATTGCAGAGTCACATTGGAAACGTCGCGGCAGTACTCGAGCAGTCGATCTTGAAGTGAGAGGTCCTTCGTCGCCGGATTCAACCGTCCTGGCTGCTTGTGATAGAAGAATCCGCCGCTGACGCGCGCATCTTTATCGTCGCTGACGGCGAGCCACGCTTGAGTGAGATGCGCCTGATCGAGATCATCGTTTGCGCCGGGCCCGCCCATGCGCGTCTGCACCCATCCCGGTGACACCGCGTTCGTAAAAACATCGGGCCAGTGCCGCGCCACTGCGAACGTGAGCAATACATCTTGAAGCTTGGTGTCGGCATACGCCTGGCTGCCATCCCAGCGGCGCTTCGCCCATTGAATATCATCAAGACTGGAATTGGCACCCAGATGCATGCCTGAGCTGAGATACACCAGGCGCTGCGGTTTCGGCATGAGCGCAGTAAGCACATACGGGGCGAGCACGTTAACCGCCCACAGCTGAGAAAGCCCATCGACCGTTTCGACCCGACGCGGTTCGCGATAGCCGATACCGACATTGTGGATCACTGCATCGAACGGGCCGAGTTTGTTCGCCTGATCCGCAACGTCGCGCATCGCATCTAGCGTCGCAACGTCGCCAATCACAACTCCCGCTGCCCGTGGCACCTTGGCCTGTGCGTCTTTCGCCCGCACTTCATTACGCGCGTGTAGTACGACCGAGTGTCCTTGCTCGGCCAACAGCTGGCCGGTCATCAGGCCGAGGCCTTGAGACGAGCCGGTGATGAAGACTTTAGCCATGCGGAACTCCGTACGCATACATTACTGCTGCTCGGCGGATACAGCAAAACCCTGATTCACGATCGCCGGATTTGTAGACAGTTGACGAATCTGCAGCGCAACGGCAACCTGCGTTTGCAACGAGCCTACACGGATGGGACACAGGGAGTAGCTTAGCGGCGAAAATAACAAACAGCCCTCGAGGAGCGAGATAGTGCATCTGCGGTTTTTCGCAGCGCGTGCACTTCGCCTTTAGCCATCCATATTTTTGAGTGAGCCGAGCACGGTCGCGTTGGCAGAATTGTTGCGCGCGCCGGAAGCAGGAAAACGGAATTCTGGGGGTCAAGTTGAGCAATAGAAAACGTCTTTTGGCGATGCCTTTGCTGTTCGTTGGTGTCGTGCAAGCTGCATCCACCAACTACTCTTACGATGCGCTCGGTCGGCTCGTCAGAGTCGATGTGGTCAACGCTCAAACGAGCATGCGGCAGTCTTATCAGTATGATGCGGCTGACAATCGCATCGGCACGAAACGCTCCACCGTCACGGCATCCGCCGGCATCATTCCGGTCGGAACCAGCCTGAACAAGGTCGGCGACAGCGTGACACTCAGTGTCAGCGTCGGAGGGCCGCTCGCTGGCGGGATGATCTCGTTCTATTTCAATGGCCAGTACGCCGGCAGCGCGCCGGTCATCAACGGCATGGCGCAAATCGTGTTCCAGGGCATGCAGCTCGGTTCTTATACGGTGCGCGCCGTTTACGACAGCGACGGCCACTATGACTCGGCCACGAGCGAGTTCAACGTCAAGATTCTGAACCTGTCCTGGTTGCCGGCAGTGCTGGATCTGATCCTGCGATAACACGACTCGCTCGTCGTTCGTTCAACCCTCTGTCTTTCATCCTTCGCGAGCATTTCTATGGCGCGCTATTTCGCTTCCTCGAAACGGTATGTGCTGGTCGCTCTGAGCGTGATTGCCGTCTGTCCGGCCGGTGCGTACGCACAAGTGCTCGATATGGCTCCGAGCCCCGCCGTGAGCGTGCTCGACCACGTGGGCGTCGATCTGAAGAGTGGCTCGATCGTTCGACAGATCGGGACAGTGACCCTCGGTCCGGTCGATGCGCCTAAGCTCGATTTTCCGATCCTGTCGACGTCTTTTATTTTCTCCGGTTCGACGCCTGTCTACGGCGTCAGTTCCAGTCAGTGCGCGGGCACGCCGAACTGCGCTTATCACAACCAAACCTGGACGATGCAGGGCAAATCGGAAACCTTCCTCCTCTCGCCGGCCTCGACGACCGCACCGCGGCCTTATACCGAGCAGGGCTCCAAGGTGTCGGGCACGAGTCTGATACGTCAGGACGGTACGGTCTGGGCGTTTGGCGATGGCGGCGGTGCGACGCTGCCCCCGGGGGTGACAGGCGTAGTGGCATCCGTGACTTACCCCAATGGCGAAAAGTTGACCCACAACTATTCCAATGGAGAGTTGCGCTCCGTCACCAGCAATGCCGGCTACATGATTCATTTTCAGAGTTTCAAGCCCTACCTCGGTGGAATGCCGTCCAAGGTCACGCTCATCAATCTGAAGACGGATTACTGCGCGCCGCTTGCCGCCAGCTGCACGGGGCTGACCGTTAACTGGCCGTCGGCGACATTTACGACCACCAGTAGCAACAACACCAGGACCACCGTAGCCAAAGATAACTTGAATCGCGAGTCTTCCAGCGCGGAGACCACCACTACGGTGCCGTCGGGCGCTGGCATCGACAGATTCACGACGATGTCTCGCTTTGTGACGCCTCAAGGCCGCTGGGTCGAATTTCAGCGCCTGGTTACGTCCTATAGATTTCCGACTTCCGACGGGACGACTTGCTCGACGCGCAGCGTTTTGCAGTGGGCGAAAACAGCCGCAGGGCAGTGGAATTACACATTCCCCGGCAGCGACGACTGTCATTACACGCGGGTTTACGGCGTGGTTTCGACGAGTCCGGACGGTGCGTCCGAACGCTTCCAGACCGGCCTGCATACAGATCAGCTGGGGCGTGATACCTCGTATGTGACCGGGTCGGTCAATACGATCTTCGGTCCTATCGAACTCGACGTCGGCACCATCGTCAAGCCGGAAGGCAATCGGTTTGCTTTCGGTCGCGATGAGCGCCGGAATCTGACGCAGACGACCGCAACGGCCAAATCCGGCGGCGACACGATCTTGGCCCGGGCAGTTTACGGGCCTACTTCGGCTTGCACGGCGACCACGACCAAGATCTGCAACCAACCCGAATATACGATCGATGCCAATGGCAATCGCACCGATTACACGTACTACGCCGAGCATGGTGGCGTGAACACCAAGACGCTGCCTCCCGATGTGGACGGCGTGCGTGCAGTGCTCACCTATACATACGAGCAAAAATCGGCTCGATACAAGAATGGGCCGAGCACTTTCATCAACGGTGCGCCGATCTGGAAGCTCACAAGATTCTCCCGATGCAAGCAGGGGACGAGCTGCGCAGGCACCGCCAATGAGGTCATCGTGACCTACGGGTACGATGACAACCTGCTGCTCACTACCGAGACGATCAGAGACGGCGCCGGAGCGGTGTTCTCGTCGAACACTAAAACCTACGATTCGGTCGGCAACCTCATCGAAGTCGACGGGCCGTTGCCTGGGGCGGTCGACAAGGTTTACTCGTTCTATGACGATGCGCGTCAGAAAATCGGTGAAATTGGCATCGATCCGGACGGCGCCGGCCCCCTGCCGCGTCCGGCAACCAGGACGAGCTATAACGACGATGGGCAGCCAACCTACGTCTATGCGGGCACGACGAATGGCACGACGCTCGCGGATCTCAATGCGATGAGTGTCGTTCGCTATATCCACACGCAATACGATGACCTCGGCCGCGCCAACATTGAGACTGTAGTCGCGGGTGGCGTGACTCAGCGTATCACCCAGTACAGCCATGACTTTCGCGGCAAGGTCCTTTGCACGGCTGTTCGAATGAATCCGTCGGTCTATGGTTCGCTGCCGACCGATGCATGCGCACCGTCGATTGCAGGAGTCTATGGGCCGGATCGGATTACCCAGAACGTTTACAACGCGGCGGGTGAACTGACACAGGTCATTCAAGGTGTCGGCACTCCATTGCGGCGCACGTATGCCACGTACAAATACACCGATAACGGCCTGCCGCAGGATTGGGTTGATGCCAATGGCAATCGCACGCATCTGACCTACGATGGTTTCGATCGCCTCGATACGACGTATTTTCCGTCGCCCACTCGGGCCTCGGCGTTCAATCCAGCAACTCCTGAATCCGCCCTCGCCAGCGCCAATGCCTACAACACCGGTGACTACGAGAAGTTCGAGTACTACCCCGGCGGCAATCGTCGCACCTGGCGCCGCCGCGATGGTGCTGTGATCGGCTACGCCTACGATGGGCAGAACCGGCAAATTTCCAGAGATCTACCGGGCGGCTCCGACCAGGACGTTTACACTGACTACGATTTGCTCGGCAACGTCACATCACGGCGCTTCACGTCGCGCAGCGGGCCGGGCATCACCTACGTTACTGATGCCATGGGGCGGGTAACGTCGACCACCGATATGAACGGTCGCACGCTCGGCTACGGATATAACGAGGCATCCGGACGGGTGCGCGTGACCTATCCAGATAACAACTACATTGGTTATCAGCTCGATTATGCCAATCGCATTACCAATTTCGGCTGGAATGCTCTCACCGGCTTGTATTCCCAAAGCTTTGACGCTCTCGGGCGTCTGTCGACCATGACCAAGGGCAGCGGCACCACGAGCTTCGACTATCACCCGGTCGGCTACGTGTCCAGCATGGTCAATAACTTTGCGGGCAGCGTGAACGACATCACATGGTTATTCCCGACGTATAACCCCGTTGGACAGATGGTTGCTCAGAACACCTCGTCAGATCTATATGACTACGTCGAGTCCGCGGTGCTCACGACCGGCAAAAGCTACGATGGTTTGAATCGTGACGCTGCGATTGCCGCGCTTGCCAATGGCTACGACGCGCGCGGCAACTTGCGCAATGACGGAGTGCGTTCGTTTACATACGACATCGAGAACAAGCTTCTCACCGCAACCGGAGGGTCGGCAAATCTGACGCTGACCTATGATCCGGAGGGGCGCATCTCCAAGTATCGCTCTGGCACGAACGAAATCACATTCGTCTATGATGGCGCCGATCTGGTGGCCGAGTACAGCAGCGGTGGCGTCATGCTGCGCCGATATGTGCACGGTTCGGGCACCGATGATCCGATTCTGTGGCTGGAGGGGGCGGGCAATAGCGATCGACGCTATCTGTACGCCAACCATCAGGGCAGTGTGATCGCATACGCCGATGCGGCAGGGAACCGCCAGGCCGTTTACAAATACGGCCCGTACGGCGAGCCCAAGGATGCGAGCAACAACGAATCGTGGGATGGCTTCCGCTTGCGTTACACCGGCCAACTCATCCTGCCCGAGGCCAAGCTGTACTATTACAAGGCTCGCGTTTATGACCCCGTTTTCGGGCGTTTCTTACAGACCGATCCGGTGGGGGCGCAGGACGATCTGAACATGTATGCCTATGTGCGCAACGATCCGGTCAACAAGTCGGATCCGACCGGCACGATCTGCACCGGCGACACGCAGGTGGATGCCCGATGTACCTCCGATTATTTCAACGGTATCCCAATGGATAAGGCGAAAGAAGCCGGCATGATTTCCAATCGGATGCAGGGGAAGATCGACAGGTATGACAAGAGCGCAACGGAAGGCTATAAAAAAGCGATGAAAATGGGAGACGACACCGTCAAGGTCAAAGCGTTCGCGAACGCACCGGAGCGGGAAGTGTCGGGTAACCGGCTCGCGCAGAAGATGCGCGAAACCAAAGTCAACATCGAAACAAGGGAGGGAAACGCGTCCGATGGCAAACCTTACCAATCCACAGAGACTGCCGGAGGGTACGCTGGCGCCTATCTGCGCAATGATTACGGGGTCGAATATTTGAACCTGGCGATGATCAGTGTAGTGAACAGGGCGTTGAATCTGCCGGATACGCCAGCGCATAACCGCACGCAGTCCGGAGTGATGCTACATGAGGCCATCCATCTTACGCCGGGCATGTATTCGAGAGACCCCGGCCATCAGAATTCGTTCAGGAACGCTGTAAACCAGATTCTCGATCGGCCATAACAGGATGCTGAGCATGCAAAGAATGAGGTTGTTGGGGGGCTCGATGCTCGTCGCTGCCGCACTCATCAGTTCTGCCCCGTTTGCGCAGGCTGCGGAGCCGGACCTAGGTCTTTG
This sequence comes from Steroidobacter cummioxidans, assembly GCF_003104955.1. Lineage (NCBI taxonomy): Bacteria > Pseudomonadati > Pseudomonadota > Gammaproteobacteria > Steroidobacterales > Steroidobacteraceae > Steroidobacter > Steroidobacter cummioxidans. The sequence goes on from NZ_LSRW01000035.1 coordinate 102,735, forward strand.
GTTCCAGAAGCTGGTCGATACGCAAACGCGAATGACCGCATACATCACTCGCCTCGACTCACTGAGAGATGCCATCGAGGTACGTGGCGCATCGCCGGCCGTTGCTTGCGACCCGGCCAGAATGCGAGATCTGTACGAGCCTATCAACGAAGAAATCGCCCGCCTCGTTGCCGATGCTGGGCCTTTGCAACTCGAGCAGGACGCGATGACTGCACTGAGCCGTTTGCAGGAGAATTGGATCACGCTGCAGCGGCGGCAATTTTCCCGCTGGGAGGAAGTGTCCGAGATCAAGAACATCGATCTGAAGCTCTTGTGCTTGCAAGGTGGGGATTTGATCCAAGTGCGAATGGAGATGGGCGACGATCAGGCAACGTTGGCGAAGGCGGTTGCCCGGCGGCTTGTTGAGAAGTAGATGTCAGCTTTGTTCTGGCTGCAGCCAGCTGGCAAATAATCGTCAGCCCGACGCCGGCCCTGGCGTCCCGGTAAATATCCTCCAATGATAGTCACCGGTCGCACCGGATGCTCATTGTCCTCTAAGATATTCACACGCAAGTGAGTGAGTATTGACGCGGGGCACGGCCGATAGCATGATCCGGCCACGCGCTGGCTCCAAGACCGGCGTTTCTTGCAGGGGGAGGAGTTATGGCGTCTGGTTTGCTGGCGTCCGCCTCGGCGGTCGCACTGTTCGTGTTACCCACCATTGCGGCGGCTCAGGCTTCGGGGGAGGGCAATGCCCAGCTCGAAGAAATCATCGTCAGTGCTACGCGCCGTAGTGAACGGCTGCAGGACGTTCCGCTCAGCATCACCGCGTTCTCGCAGGACGATCTGACCGCCAAGGGCATCGTCGGTTACGAAGGGTTGGCGCGTGAAACGCCGGGTATCGTGCTCAACAAGCCCACGGCCAATTTCAACAATTTCACCGCGCGCGGTATCGCCACCAATGGCTACGGCGCGAATCTGCAGAATACGGTGGCGATTTACATCGACGAGTTGCCGATCTCCACCATCGGCAACACCACCGTGCTCGATCCAAATCTGTTCGACGTAGAGCGCATCGAGTTCCTGCGCGGGCCGCAGGGCACGCTGTTCGGGTCGGGCTCGTTGTCCGGCGCGCTGCGAATTCTCACCAAGAGTCCGGATCTGAATGCGTTCGACGCTGCGGTCATGACCGATACTGGCGTGACCGACGGCGGGGGGCTGCGGCAGCGTTATAACGGCATGCTCAACACGCCGCTGGTCGACGACAAGCTGGCGTTGCGCCTGGTCGGTTTCTATCGCGATGAAGAGGGTTATGTCGACAACATCGGCACCGGCATCAAGGACTCCAACACACTGATCGATTGGGGCGGTCGCGCCATCCTGTTGTGGAAGCCTACCGATGCATTGTCGGTGCGAGTGCTGGCTTCGTACGAAGACAGCACTCCGAAGGATTCGGCGCTGATCGATCCGAGGCTGGGCGACTTCAAGCGCAACTCGGATCGTCCGGATCTGTTCGTCGGCGAGCTCACCACGTTCAATGCCACCATCGAGTACCAGTTCGACGGTGCCTTGCTCACCAGCTCCTCGACCTATTCGACGTTCGATCAAAAGTTCTTTGTCGATCTGGCGGGCACGTTCAACAGTGCGATCGCGTTCGGCCTGGATGCGTACGCCTATCAGGACACGTTCGTCGAGGAGCTGCGGCTTGCTTCGGAGGGCGGCGGCAAGTTCGACTGGGTGATCGGCGGCTTCTTCCTCGACCGGCGCCTGGATGTCGATTATTTCTATCGTTCGTCGCCCGAGTTCCTGGCGGCGCGCGGCATCACCGGGCTGCCGGATGAGTACTATCAGCGGCAGTACAACCACACGCTCTCGCACGAAATCGCCGGCTTCGGCGAGCTGACCTATCACGTCAATGATCGTTTCTGGCTGACCGCCGGCCTGCGTTACGCCAGCCTGGATTCTCGAGCCTACGTTGAAGGCGGCTATAACAGCGCGTATCTCACGAATGCGCTGCTGGGCATCTCCGGTCCATTGGCGATGATTCCGATTGCGCCCGTCAAAGGTGTCAAAGCGCAGGAGCGCCGGCCCTCGTACAAGCTGAGCGCGTCGTTCCAGCCGATTCCGGAAGTGACTACCTATGCGACGGTGTCGACCGGTTTTCGCGCGCCGGTGGTCAATGGCTTTGCCGGCCGTGCCAGCCTGGTCGATCCCAACGACCTGATCATTCCGAATGGCGCCGCCACGGACAAGCTGCAGAACTATGAGCTGGGCATGAAGGCGACGTGGTTCGGTGGCCGACTGACCTCCAATCTCGCTGCCTACTTGATCGATTGGAGCGACATTCAGGTGCAGGCGAACCGAGTGTCGGACTCGGTGCAGTTCGCGACCAACATCGGTGAAGCGCGCAGCAAGGGCCTCGAATTCGAGATCGTGGCGCTGCCGGTCCGCGACCTGCAGATCGGCGTGAGTGGCTCGTTCAATCGAGCGCATGTAACCAAGCTGACTCCGCAGGAAGCGGCGATCTCCGGCGCGGTGCCCGATGCCAGATTGGCGGCGCCGAAGTTCCAGGGCGCGGCGTATCTGAACTACGGCTTCGATGTCACAGACAGCGCGCGAGGCTTCTTCTCGGCAGCGTTCCAGCATGTCGACTCGTTCCCGAGCTCGTTCCCACGCGTCCCGGGCGCGCCGAATCAAACCCTGGCGACGTATGGGTACACGGATAGCTACAGCAACGTGAATCTCACGCTGGGTGCAATCTTCGGGAAGTTGATCGTGACGACGTACGTCGAGAACCTGTTGAACGACGATTCGGTCACGTACATCCATCCCGAGGCGTTCCTGGCGAATCGCTTTGGCACCATGCGGCCGCGGACGATCGGCTTGCGCATCAACTACGATCTCTAAGGAGATAATGTGGTAGCGACCACGGTAGCTGCGCGGCCCGACGCACGAGCCTGGTTCGTGCTCGGCATGTTGTGCTTCGTCTATGTGCTGAACTTCCTGGATCGGCAGTTGCTGTCGATCCTGGCCAAGCCCATCCAGGACGATCTGGGAGTCACCGATGGTCAGCTCGGGCTGATCAGCGGGCTGTATTTCGCGCTGTTCTATTGCCTGATCTCGATCCCCGTCGGTTGGCTGGCGGATCGGACCAATAGGGTGCGAGTGCTGTCGTTCGCGTGTGCGCTTTGGAGTGCGGCGACCGTTGCCTGCGGATTCTCTTCGACGTATCCGCAGCTCGTCGCCGCCCGCATGGCCGTCGGCGTAGGCGAGGCGGGCGGCGTGCCGCCGTCGTACGCAATCATTTCCGACTACTTCGGGCCGGGCACGCGCGGCACGGCGCTGGGCTTGTTCAATCTGGGTCCGCCGCTAGGGCAAGCGCTTGGTGTGGCATTCGGTGCATCGATTGCAGCCGCCTACAGCTGGCGAAGCGCCTTCGTGGTGCTCGGCACCGTTGGCATCGTTACAGCGCTGCTGGTCTATCTGCTTGTCAGAGAGCCTGAGCGGGGTCGTCTCGACATCAAGCCGACCGTCGCGCCGTCGTCTGCGGCGACGGAGAAGGCGGGTTTCTACCCGACGATCGCAATGTTCTTTTCGCGGCCCGTGTTGGTACTCGTGTCGCTCGCCAGTGGCGCCACGCAGTTTGTCACCTATGCGTCATTGAACTTCACGACACTCTTTCTGATGCGCGAGAAGGGAATGACGCTGAGCGAGATCGCCGTGTACTACGCGCTGCTCATCGGCATCGGTGTCAGCGCCGGCATGTATGCATCCGGCCGTCTGGTCGACAAGTTCGCGCCGCGTGGCAAGCAGGCGTATGCAATGGTGCCAGCGGTAGGGCTGGCGCTCGCAATTCCGTTCTTCATCGGCTTCGTGTGGGCGCCGACCTGGCAGCTGGCGCTGCTGTTTCTCATCGGACCGACCTTCTTCAACTACTTCTATCTCTCGCCGGCCGTCGCGCTCGTGCAGGAGGAAGTACGGCCGCAGGAACGTGTGCTGGCGGGAGCTCTGTTGTTGCTCGTCATGAATCTCATCGGGCTGGGACTCGGACCGACGTATCTCGGCGCCATGAGCGATCTGTTGCGCGACAGTCATCCGAGCAATTCGCTGCAAATTGCCTTTTACACGCTGGTCCCTTTCTACGTGCTCGCGGTGCTCCTGTTTTTCAGCTTGGCCCGGAAGCTGAAGCGCGAGTCGGTCTCGACTGGAGGCAACCCTTGATGTCATTTCGTTTGCGCCTTGTTGCGTGGAGTGCGGCAGCTTTGTTTACCGTGCCTGCAGCTGCACAGGATCCCGTCGTTCGTGCGCCCGCCGGCGCAGTGAAAGGGCAGGCCGAAGGCGGGATCAACATGTTCAAAGGACTGCCATACGCGCAGCCCCCGGTGGGCGCTGCACGTTGGAAACCGCCGGTCGAGATGCCAACGTGGAGCGGCGTGCGTGACGCAACCAAGTTCGGCGCGGCGTGCATTCAACCCAAGGCGCGTTCGGGAAGCATCTACGCTTGGGATCTCGGCGCAGTGAGTGAAGACTGCCTGTTCCTCAACGTGTGGGCGAAGCCGGGCGTCAGCAATGCGCCAGTGATGGTTTGGATTCATGGCGGCTCGCTCACGACCGGCTCTGGCAGCGAGCCGATGTATGACGGCTCGAAATTCGCCGAACGCGGCGTCGTCGTGGTGTCGATCAACTATCGCCTCGGCGTCCTCGGCTATCTCGCGCATCCTTTGCTGAGCGCCGAGTCCAACGGCAACCTCTCGGGCAACTACGGTCTGCTCGACCAGATCGAGGCGCTGCGCTGGGTGAAGCGAAACATCGGCGCATTCGGCGGCGATGCGTCGAATGTGACGATCGCAGGTGAGTCGGCCGGTGCTCTGAGCGTGATGTACTTGATGACATCGCCGCCGGCGCGCGGCTTGTTTCACAAGGCAATCGCGCAGAGCGCCTACATGATTTCCACGCCCGAGCTGAAGGAGTCGCGCTTCGGCGAGCAGCCGGCTGAGGCGATCGGGGCGCGGCTCGTGTCGGCGCTCGGGGCGAAGGACCTGGCGTCGCTGCGGGCGGTCGATCCGCAGAAGTTGATGGAGGCCGGTGCGCAAACTGGCTACTTCCCGCTGGGCACGGTGGATGGCCGCGTTTTGCCGCGCCAACTGGTCGAAGCGTTCGACCGTGGGGATCAGGCGCCTGTCCCCATCATTGCAGGCTTCAACAGCGGTGAGATCCGCTCGTTGCGCTTCCTCGCGCCGCCGGTGCCGGCCAATGCGGCCGTGTACGAGGCGTCGATTCGCGACAAATATGCCGATCTGGCAGACCGCTTCTTGAAGCTCTATCCGAGCAATCAGCTCGAGCAGAGCATCCTGGCAACAACCCGCGACGCGTTGTACGGCTGGACGGCCGAGCGGCTGGTGAGCAAACAAACTGCGCAGGGTCAGGCGGGCTTTCTCTATCTGTTCGATCACGGTTATCCGGCCGCGGAGGCTGCGGGCCTTCACGCCTTTCACGCGGCTGAGCTGCCCTATATGTTCGGCACGGCGGCGCGAACGCCACCGCTCTGGCCGAAAGTGCCGTCAACGCCGGTGGAGACAAAACTATCCGACGCGATGATCGACTACTGGGCCAGCTTCATTCGCTCCGCCGAACCGACTGCTGCCGGTCAGGCGAACTGGCCGGCTTACGGTTCGACTCGCGCGTACATGACTTTTGCCGGCGAGCCGCGAGCAGCGACGCATCTGATGCCGGGCATGTATGAATTGAACGAGGAGATCGTGTGCCGGCGTCGAGCCGACGGTGGGCAATCCTGGAACTGGAACTTTGGAATCGTCTCGCCGCGACTGCCGCCGGCTGCGGAGTCTTGTCGATGATCGAAGGGTCCATGCAAGAGTTCCCCCTGACTCTCGACAAGTTTCTCTATCACGCCGCCAAGTGGCACCCGCGAGCGCAGGTGGTGACGGCGCGCGAAGGCGGCAAGTCCGATCGCGTGGACTACGCGGATTTGCGATTACGCAGTCAGCGTGTCTCCGCGATGCTGCGGAATTTCGGCATCGGATTCGGCGACCGCGTGGCCACGCTGGCGTGGAATACGCAAGCACATGTCGAGGCCTGGTACGCGATCATGGGCATGGGCGCGGTCTGTCACACGCTCAATCCTCGACTCACCGCTGCGCAGCTTGCTTCGATGCTGGCGCAGTCGGCCTGCCGAGTGATGATTGTGAGCGCGGATCTCGCGCCGCTCGCACAGCAGATCGTCGAGCGCACATCGACGGTCGCAAAGGTCGTCATCATCGATGGGCCGTTGGATGCGTGGCGAGGCGAGCGGTATGGGCCGTCGGTGGTCGCGCTCGAGGACGAGATTGCCGCGAACGAAGACCCGGTCGAGTGGGGGCACTTCGACGAACGATCCGCCTGCGGGCTGTGTTTCACCTCGGGTACGACGGGCGCACCGAAAGGTGTGACATACACCCATCGATCGAGCTTTCTCCATACGTTGCGTCTGCTGCAGGCGGATGTCTTCGGCATCACTGGCGCCGATAGCGTGCTCACCGTCGTGCCGATGTTTCATGCCAATGCGTGGGGCTTGCCATTCGCAGTGCCGGCAGCGGGGGCGAAGCTGGTGCTGCCAGGTCGCTATGCAGACGGAGCGAGTCTGGCGCGTTTGATCGCAGCCGAGGGTGTAACGATTGCCGTGGGCGTGCCGACAGTCTGGCTGGGACTGGTCGAACATCTCGAAGCCACAGGCGGCGAGGTGCCAACGCTGAAGCGCATCCTGGTCGGTGGTGCGCCGTTGCCGCCTGCATTGATGGAACGGATCGAGCGACGCCTTGGGGCTTCGTTGCAAACCAGCTGGGGCATGACCGAGCTGTCGCCCTCGGGCACGGTGTCGGCGCCGAATGATCCGAAGCGCTCGGCAGCCGTTTCGGGGCGCCCCGCGGTGGGAGTCGATCTGATGCTGACCGACGCCGATGGCCACCCGCTGCCCGAGCAACGCGGTGTGGAAGGGTACTTGCGTGTGCGCGGTGCCAGCGTCATCGAGCGTTATTTTGGCGACGACCGCCCTGCAACCGACGCCAACGGCTGGTTCAACACGGGCGACCTGGCGCGTATCGATGGCGACGGTCAGTTGATTATCACCGGCCGGGCCAAGGATCTGATCAAGTCGGGCGGCGAGTGGATCAACCCTGCCGAGATCGAGGCCATCGTCGGTCGCTTGCCCGAAGTCGCGCTTGCAGCAGTGATCGGCCGCACCGACCCGAAGTGGGGCGAGCGCCCTATCCTGCTGGTGGAGCTGCGGGAGCCTGGGGCAATCACCGATGAGGCGCTGCTCACGACATTGCGTGGCCAGGTGGCGCCCTGGTGGATTCCCGATGCCGTGCTTCGCCTGCCGCGCATGCCGCTGGCAGCCACTGGAAAGATCGACAAGATGCGCCTCAGATTAGAATACGGCGGTGGTTGAGGCGAAGCGTCGAACCCGGAGGGCCTCCGGAGCGTCTTCGCCTGTGCGCTAGACGATGGAGGCTTGAGAACAGTGCCTGCAAATGTGCCCTCGAAAAAAGTGAATGGCCGGCGTAAGCCGTCGAGCAAGGCGAAGACGCCCAGCGCCAAATCCGCCAAGGCGCGCGGCAAGCGCCCGACCAAGGCCGAACAGCGCGCCGAAATGATGGAGCAGATCCTGGACGTGTCCGAGGATTTGTTCTCCAAGCACGGCTTGTATGGCGTCACGCTCAAGGACGTGGCCAAGCAGATCGGCGTGCATCACACGCTCATGAACTATTACTTCAAGGACAAGAAGAAATTGTTCGATGAGGTGTTCGGGCGGCGTGCCGTGGTCACCAGCACCCGACGAATGGATGCGCTCGACGCGTACGAGGCTTCCACCAACGGCAAGCCGACGGTAGAGGGTGCGCTGCACGCGTTCCTCGACACCGACCTGGATCTCTATATCCAGGGCGGCAAGCGCTGGAAGAACTATGGCCGGCTCGGCGCCCAGGTCGCCAATACCCCGGAGTGGGGCGCCCAGTTGATGGACAAGCACTTCGATCCGGTGGTGCTGAAGCTGATCGGGCTGTTGAAGCGGGCGCTGCCGCACTGTCGCGATGAGGATATCTTTTGGGGATATCACTTCGTGACCGGCGCGCTGTTGCTGACGCTGGCGCGCACCGGGCGTATCGACAAGTTGTCCGGCGGCCTGTGCCAGTCGGAAGATTTCGAGGCCGTGAAGAAACGCATGGCCAGATTCATGGCCGGAGGCTTTCTGGCCGTGTGTGGCAGTTCATGATCTGAAGGGGAATGGTATGAGACTGGAGTCGCGGGTCGCGATCGTTACTGGAGCCGGCGGTGGACTGGGCCGTGCACATGCGCTGCTGTTGGCGCGCTATGGTGCCAAAGTCGTCGTGAACGACATGGATCAGTCGGCCGCAAAGCGGGTTGCCGATGAAATCGTCGCCGCGGGCGGCGATGCGATTCCCGTGGCCGCTTCGGTCACCGACGAGGCGGCGGTGGCCGCCATGATCGGCGGGGTGATGTCGCACTGGGGCCGCGTCGACATTCTCATCAATAACGCCGGCATCCTGCGCGACAAGACGTTCGCGAAGATGAGCCTCGCGGACTTCCGCCTGGTGCTGGACGTTCATTTGATGGGCTCGGTCATCTGCACCAAGGCGGTGTGGGACATCATGCGTCAGCAACAGTACGGCCGCGTGGTGATGACCACGTCCTCGTCAGGTCTCTACGGAAACTTTGGTCAATCGAACTACGGCGCGGCCAAGCTGGCGCTGGTCGGGCTGATGCAAACGTTGGGATTGGAAGGCGAGAAGCACAACATTCGTGTCAACTGCCTCGCGCCCACGGCCGCGACGCAGATGACGCACGGTGTGCTCGCAGAGGAAGCTCTGCAGCGGCTGGAGCCAAAGCTCGTCAGTCCTGGATTGCTCGCACTTGTCGCAGAGCAGGCGCCGAATCGCGCGATCATGTGCGCAGGCGCCGGTAATTTCGCGCGTGCGTATGTCACGCTCACGAAAGGTGCGCATGTGGGCGGTGATGCCGATGCGGGCGAGCGCGTGATCGCTCAGTGGGAACAGGTCAGCGATCGCACCGACGAAATCGTTCCGGCCTACGGATTCAAACAAGCGGAGCGCGAATTGGCCAGCGCCGGTTACGTGGCGCCGACCATGGCCGAGCGCTAGTTTCGCGTTCGATCCCCAACTAAAAAGAAAACCCCGCACGGGCCTGGCTCGTGCGGGGTCTGGTCATCGAAGCGTCTCGTTATATCAATCCCACCAGTTCCAGCGCTTGTGGTCCCAGTACCATTCCTTGGGGCGGTGGCCAGAGCGAGCGGGTTTGACTTCGACCTCCATCATGGCGCCGTTCCCGGTCACCGACTTCACTCGGATCAGCGTCTCGGTGTTGGGGTTCTTCACGCCGGCGGCCGGAGTGGCGGCGCGCCAGTACTGCACGCGATCGTCGAACACCGCCGTGCCGGGTTGTGACCGATACACGTAGTCCACGCCGAGCCGGCGCAGTGTCAGCTTGTCGGTTTTCTCGAGCCCGAACGGCGAGTCGAAGCTTTGATATCGCGAAGACCAGGCGGCGCCGTCCGTGCGGGTCAGCGGCGTGGGATGCGCGTCGATGGGCAGGATCAATCCCACACCAGGATGAGCGCTGGTGTTGTTGTCCCCCAAGCGGGTGTCCCAATAGGAAATGAGCAGGCCTTCCTGATACGGGAAGTGCGTCACCCAGTCCTGCAGCTGCGGCGAATTCAGGTCGCCGAAAACATAGGGACCGGTGCGTAGGCCCTTGTCGTAGCCCTTATATTGGCGGAACTCGGCAACATAGGCGTTGAAGAAGCTGCCAAGGTCGCCCTGCACGGCACGGAAGCCGCCGCCCGGTGGGCTGTAGACCCACGGCACAGTGACTTCGCCGCCATCCGTCTGCTGTCCGGTGATCTGAATGTCATCGATCAGCAGGCCCAGGCCATTGGTATAGCTGTCGGTCCAGTAGCGGAAGCCGATCTGCACCGTCCTGCCCGCGAAGGCAGAAAGATTTGCGGTGAGCGGCACCCATTCGAAGCCGGTGTGACCGGTGATGCCATTGCCGAAGTTCTGCCCGTTGGGATTGGTCGTCGTGGACAGACTCGTGGGCACGAGGGTGGTGGTGCCACCATCGACGACTACCAGATAGGCGTAGTCCCAATCGGCCTCGATGTCATATTGAACCTGGGCGCTGAGTGTGGCCGTGCCGGTCGGCAGCGTCACGGTGCGTAACATCGTCGTGTCGAGCTGCGGGCCGCTGCCGCTGTAATAGAACGCGTTGCCTGCATACGGTCCCACCACGTTATCGGGCAGCACGGTGATCAGCGCTTGGGCTTGCTTGGTGTTGTAGGTCGCCGGGCCGAGCTTGTGCTGCGACTTCTTGCCCGCGTGCGCCACCTCATACTTCAGCCAGCCGAGTTGCAGTTTTTCCCACGCGCCCATGTGCACGGGCTTGCTGCCGATGTCGGTCTTGCCGTCGTTGCCATAAGAACCCGAAGACATCAGCGTCCAGAAGCCGGTCGAGTTGTCGCCGCCGTTGGTGTCGTAAAGATCGGGCAGATCGAGGTCGTGACCGAACTCGTGCGCGAACACGCCGACACCGCCATTTTCCGGCTCGACGGTGTAGTCGCCGACCCAGTAATTGCTGTTGCCGATGCGCACGCCGCCGGCTCTGTTGTTGTCAGGGCCGAGCAGGCCTTCCATGTTGTAGTACGCGAACCAGCGGTGGCTCCAGATTGCGGCGCCGCCCTGCGCACCGCCACCCACTTCCTCGCCCATGCCGGCGTGCACGATCTGAAAGTGATCGATGTAGCCGTCCGGCTCGTTGAAATTGCCGTCGCCGTCGTAGTCATTGCGGTCCCACACGTCGAACTTGGCCAGCTCGGCATTGATCTGCGCGGGCGTCTTGCCCGCAGCGATCTGCGCGTTGTACCAGCCGTTCAGCGCGTCACGCAGGAACAGCCACACGCCGGCGCAGGGATAAGCCCCTGGCAGGCCGGGGAATGAACAGTTGTAAGTGACATCGTCGTCATAGCGGTTGGCGTTGTAAGGCACGGTGACCCAGTCCGTGACCGCGCCGTTGACCGTATAGCGGTTCGAAGACAGCTCGATGTAGAAGTTGCGCATCGAGACCGCGCCCGGCTTTTCCGAAAACAACAGCTCTTCGAAATAGGGGCGCGAAAAATCCGGCGCCCAGATGGTGCTGTTATCCACGGTGCGGTCGGGCTGGGGAATCTGATTGTGCAGCGGGCCGGGCTGGCCGCCGAGCGCGGGATGAATCTGGGTGCCGAATTCTCCCAGCACGGTGAAGATCAGGTCCTCACTCTCGCGCTCCAGCTCGATATATTTTCCCTGGTACTTGCCGCGGCCGATCTTGTGCACCCGGCGCGAGCCCTGCCCGAACGTCTGGCCCGAAATCTGACTCGAGGACTGCGCTTCGGAGCGGACCTTTTCTTCCAGGCCCGCCTTGCGCATCTCGCGACGCCTTTCGCCGGCCGGATGCGGCACGTCGTCGCTGTTGGCGCGGCCCTTTACTGTGAAGCCCGCCAGCGCCGGCTCGCCTGGCGCTTTCAGGACGGGCTCGACTGCCGTCTGCGCCAGTGCTGTCGATGCGGCAAGCCCGAAACAAACTGAATATACGGGGATCAGCCAGCGGCGAGGCTGGCGCGACGCTTTACACATTTCCCTGCCTCTCTTGTTGTTGGCGCACAGGCCGTGCGTTGTCGGCAACTGTGAGCCGCTTCGCGTTTGGAAGTCAACGACAGCTAACAAACATTTGCTGGCAACGGCCGGTATACAACGGTGCGCAGGCAATCGATTTGTATATTTACAAAACCGCCAAGTGTCAGTCGAAGCCTGCGCACCTGAACAGTGCGGATGATCCCATCGTTATATTTACTGTGGTGCGATCGGCGGGAGCGATCGATGGCTCGGCCGTTGCATGATGAGGTGTATCTGCTGCAGGATTCGCCGCTATGAAGCTGCTGACATTGCCTTTTGTTTTCGTCGCCACGATGTTCTGCCTGAACGCGGCGGCGGCTGAATCCTCCGATACCACCCTCCTGCTGCGACCCGCCCGCGTGTTCGACGGGACCACGCTGCACGAAGGCTGGCGGGTACTCGTCCAAGGGGATCGCATCGTCGCCGCGGGTGCCGATGTGACTGCACCAACCGGGGCGCGTGAGGTGAACCTTGCCAATCAGACGCTGCTGCCCGGTTTGATCGAAGGCCACAGCCATCTGTTCCTGCATCCGTACAACGAGCGCAGTTGGGATGATCAGGTGCTGCGGGAGTCACTCGCCTTACGAACCGTGCGTGCCGTGACAGCCGCTCGCGCAACGCTCCTGGCCGGATTCACGACCGTGCGCGATCTGGGGACTGAAGGGGCTGGGTATGCAGACGTCGGTTTGAAGCAGGCGATCGATGAGGGCATCGTGCCCGGACCGCGCATGCTGGTAGCGACGCTCGCGATCGTGGCGACTGGCGCGTATGGGCCGAAGGGCTTCGAGCCGGGTGTCCACATTCCGCAAGGTGCGGAAGAGGCGAGCGGTGAGGACGTCGTGCGTGCGGTTCGCCGCCAGATCGCGGCCGGTGCGGATGTCGTCAAGCTCTATGCAGATTATCGCTGGCGACCGGGAGAAGAAAGTCGTCCTACTTTGTCAGCCGCTGAACTGAAAGCAGCGGCCGACGCTGCGCACGATGCGGGCCGAACTGTTGCCATTCATGCGAGCACCCCAGAAGGGATGCGTCGCGCGATTGCCGCTGGTGTCGAGACGATCGAGCACGGTTATGGCGGGACGAAGGAAATCTACGCTGCCATGAAGGAGCGAGGTGTAGCGTTGTGCCCGACGTTGGCGGCGCCGGATGCCGTCGCGCGCTATCAAGGTTGGGACGGGCGCGAGCCCGCGCCAAGAGCAGTTCAGCTTGCACGCTCGGGTTTCAACGCAGCTCGCGCCGCCAAAGTTACGGTTTGCGCCGGCGGCGACGTTGGCGTCTTCGCCCACGGCGACAATGTTCGCGAGCTGGAATTGATGCAAGCCGCGGGCATGCCGGCCCGCGAAGTGTTGATCGCGGCGACTTCGGGGAACGCACGAATCTTCCGCATCGACGACAAGGTGGGCTCGGTGCGGCCGGGCTTGCTGGCGGATCTCATTGCCGTGGAGGGCAATCCGACCGAGGACGTCCGCGTGCTGCGGCAGATTCGTTTCGTCGTGAAAGGTGGGGCAGTCATCGCTAATTGAGTTGGTCGAGCGTGCAGAGTCGATAGAATTGCGTCCTTCTGCGGCCGGTCGGCTGCTCTTGGAGAGAAAGCGTGCAACGGAAGTCGACTCTCATATCTATCGTCTTGCTGGGAGCATTCGCCACGGTGGTGGCTCGGGCCGATCAGCCGGCATCGCCGCCGCATTCGGAGCAGGTCAAGTTTCAGTGGGGTGTGAAGATTCCCCTGCGCGATGGCGTGAAGTTGAACGCCACGGTGTACACGCCCCGGCAGCAGAAAGAGCCTGCGCCCTGCATCTTCACGCTGACGCCGTACATCTCGCAGAACTATCACGATCGCGGCATGTACTTCGCCGCGCATGGCTATCCCTTCCTGACTGTCGACGTCCGCGGTCGAGGCAATTCTGAAGGCGAGTTTCGGCCGCTGATTCAGGAGGCGCGCGACGGTCACGACGTGGTCGAGTGGCTCGCGCAACAGCCGTACTGCAACGGCAAAGTGACGATGTGGGGTGGCTCGTACGCGGGCTACGACCAGTGGGTGACGGCCAAGGAATTTCCGCCGGCTCTGGCGACCATCGTTCCGGTGGCCTCGCCGTATCCAGGCACTGACTTTCCGATGCGCGCGAACATCGCCGGACCTTATCAGATGCAATGGCTCACCCACACCAGCGGCAAGGCCTCGCAGGACCGCATCTTCGGCGACATTGCGTTCTGGTCGACGGTGAATCGTCAGTGGTTCGAGTCGGGTCGGCCCTTCAAGGAGCTCGACACGCAGCTCGGCAATCCGTCCGCGACGTTTCAGGAATGGGTGGCGCATCCCCACCTCGACGACTATTGGGACTCATACAACCCGACGGCCGAGCAGTACGCCAAGCTGTCGCTGCCGATCCTGACGATCACGGGCGCTTACGACGGCGATCAGCCTGGCGCGCTCGAGCACTATCGCCAGCATATGAAGCACGGCAGCGCCCAGGCGAAGGCACGGCACTATCTGGTGATCGGTCCCTGGGATCACGCCGGAACCCGTACGCCGCAGGCGCAGTTCGGCGGCCTCACATTCGGGCCGGCGAGCCTGCTCGATCTGCCGAAGCTGCACCTCGACTGGTATTCATGGACCCTGCAGGGTGGCAAGAAGCCGGAGTTTCTGCAGAAACGCGTGGCGTACTATGTGATGAATGCGGATCGGTGGCGCTATGCCGATTCGCTCGAAGCCGTCACCGCGCAATCGCGCTCCTATTTCCTGGACTCGAGCAGCAATGCCGCCGACGTGCTGGCGTCAGGCTCACTCGGCACTTCGCCAGGCAACGGCAAGCCCGATCAATATATCTACGATCCACGCGATCTGAGCATCGCCGAGGTCGAGCGCGATCTGGAGCCGTGGTCGCTCACGGATCAGCGCACGATCTACGCGCAGCAGGGCAAGCAACTCGTTTATCACACGGCGCCGTTCGAGCGTGACACGGAGATCAGCGGCTTCTTCAAGCTGTCGGCCTGGCTGGCCATCGATCAGCCCGATACCGATTTCGTGGTCTCCGTGCATGAGATTCGCCCGGATGCCAGCTCCATCCTGTTGAGCAACGATCAGCAACGCGCCCGCTATCGCGACAGCAAGCGGCAGGCGAAGCTGATTACGACTCGCGAGCCGCTGAAGTACGACTTTGACGGTTTTACATTCACCTCGCGCATGGTGTCCAAAGGCAGCCGGCTGCGCCTGGTCATCGGGCCGGCCCATTCCATCTACAGCCAGAAGAATTTCAACAGCGGCGGCGATGTTTCCTCGGAGTCGATGAGCGACGCGCGTCCCGTCACCGTCAAGCTCTTTCACGACCGCGCCCATCCGAGCGTGCTGTTCGTGCCGTTCGGCCGGCCTTGACGATGCTGGCGGCGCCGCACAGTTTTAGTGCCGGCGCCGCCTCGCATTGGGGCACGAGAGTTTGATCGCGGCAGCCGCTCGACGCCGGGAAAAGCTGCGAGCGGCGCGAATATATTGAAACAATAATGCAAATTTTGCGGTAACCGTTCCGACGTGTGCAGGATGCATGGAGCCCACATCATCGGAGGTCCGCGCTTGAACATCTCACGCTCCCGGTCTGCGGTTAATTTGTTTGTAGCCGTCGCCATTGCCCTGGGGTCGGCGTTACCGACGCAGGCCGAGGTGCTGGATATCAGCAGCGCCAGCATCGCCGATCTGAGTCAGGCTTATGCCACGGGCAAGCTCACGTCTGAAAAGGTCGTGGCGGCCTATCTCAAACGCATCGAGGCCTACGACAAGCGCGGCCCCACGATCAACGCCGTCATCACTCTCAATCCGAAGGCGCTGCAAACAGCGAGAGCGTTGGACGCGGAGCGTAAGAAAGGCAAGGTGCGTGGACCGCTGCACGGCATTCCGGTCGTGCTCAAAGACAACTTCGATACTTTCGACATGCCGACGACCGCCGGCTCACAACTGCTCGAAGGCTCGATCCCGCCGGATGATGCTTTCGTGGTGAAGCGCTTGCGTGATGCCGGTGCGATCATCCTCGCGAAAGTAAACATGAGCGAGTGGGCAGGCGGCGCGGGCGTTTACGGCACCACCGATCCAGAGCTCGCCAAGAAAGGTGCGGTGCCGAATGGATTCAGTTCGGCCGGTGGTCAGACGCGCAATCCCCATGATTTGTCGCGCGGACCTGCCGGTTCGAGCGGTGGCACCGGTGCGGCGATCGCCGCTGGGTTCGCTCAAGTCGGCCTGGGGACGGATACGGGTGGATCGGTCCGCGGACCTGCGTCGGTGAATGGTTTGGTGGGATTGAAGCCCACCAATGGATTGTTGAGTCGCGACGGTATCGTTCCTTTGTCTTTAACTTTCGACACAGGCGGTCCACTCGCACGCAGCGTCTACGATCTGGCTGTTTCGCTCGGCACGATGACTGGCGTGGATGCTGCGGACGCATTGACACAGACCAGCGCCGGCAAGTTCGAGACTGACTACACGCAGTTTCTGAAACCCGGCGCGTTGCAGGGCGCCCGCATCGGCATCGCGCGTGACTTCATGGGCCGCAACGAGGAGACCGATCGCATCACCGAAGCTGCGATCGCGACGCTGAAAAAGCTCGGCGCCGAAGTGGTCGATGACGTGCGCTATCCCAAATATTTGCTGGACGTGCGGCAGTCGCTGCTGACCACCCTCATGAACGCCGACTTCAAGGTGCAGATCGGCGAGTATCTCGCCACGACTGGACCCAAGTTCCCGAAGTCCTATGCCGACATCGTGGCGCGCTCCAACGATCCGGCAACTCAGTATCGCAGCCCCGAGAAGGCCTGGGGATTGCAGTACAACGCCACCGTTGCGATCGATCAGACGGATCCAGTGTACGTGGCTGGCAAAGAGCACGGGTTGCCGCTGATCAAGTCTTCGATGCTCGCGGTGTTCGAGAATTACAAGCTCGATGCCATTGTCTATCCGACGTCGCCAGAGCCGGCAACACTGATCAATCCTCCGGAAGGGCAGCGTACCGCCGGCGGCGGATCGGCCACTGCCATCGCCAACTTGACGGGCTTTCCCGATCTCATCATCCCTGCCGGCATGACGTCGGATGGGTTGCCGGTGTCGATTTCCTTCTTCGGCCCGGCGTACAGCGAGGCGAAGCTGATCGGCTACGGCTATGACTTCGAGCAGGCGACCAAAGCCCACGTGTTGCCGCAGCACACGCCGGCGTTGGCCTCGGATCGGTTGAAATATTAGCGCCCGACTGGAAATTGACGACCTCGGGCCGGCGCGGAACAACCCGCGCCAGCAACGGTTTTCGTCGAAGAGCCAGCACCGGAGGCCACCATGGCAACTCTGACAGCAGCCCGATCGGGCACGTTTCGCATTGGCGGTGAGCTTGAAGTGCATCGCCTGGGTTTCGGCGCGATGCGCATCACGGGCAAAGGCATCTGGGGGCCACCCGCAGATAAGGCCGAAGCGTTGCGGGTACTGAAACGCTTGCCCGAGCTGGGCGTGAACTTCATCGATACAGCGGATTCCTACGGCCCGGACGTGTCGGAGCAGTTGCTGCGTGAGGCGCTGCATCCGTATCAGGGGCTGGTCGTTGCGACTAAAGCAGGCTTGACGCGTCCGGGTCCGGACGAGTGGGTGCCCAATGGTCGGCCGGATTATTTGCTCAAGCAGGCACGCCACAGTCTGAAGCAGCTTGGTGTGGAGCGCATCGATCTGTGGCAGCTGCATCGGATCGATCCCAAGGTGCCGCGTGAAGAACAGTTCGGTGCGGTCAAACAGCTGCTCGACGAAGGCGTGATTCGTTTCGCGGGACTGAGCGAAGTCACCGTCGAGGAGATCAAAGCGGCTGCCAAAGTCTTCCCGGTCGCGACCGTGCAGAATCTGTACAACCTCGCCAACCGTGCCGCTGAGCCTGTACTGGAGTATTGCGAGCAGCAGGGCATCGGGTTCATTCCCTGGTATCCACTTGCCGCCGGCGAACTGGCGCGCTCCGGCTCGGTGCTCGATAAGATCGCCAAGGAACATCGTGTCGGCCCGAGTCAGATCGCGCTGGCGTGGATCCTCAGGCGCAGCGCGGTGACCTTGCCCATCCCGGGTACCTCGAAAGTGAAACATCTCGAGGAAAACATCGCGGCGGTCGACATTCAGCTTTCGGACAGCGAGCTGACGGCGCTGAACAAACTCAGGGCGTAGCTTCTTTGCGCATCCGGGCGAGGGCGACCTCGCCCAGTGGCTCGGGGTCGCGAACCCGAAAGCTGTCGGCCCACTCGCGAGCGAAGTCGCGCTGATAGGCGATGTTGATGCAGGCGGTCACCGTCATGGCGATCAGCGCGCCCAATGACGCGAGTGCCATATCCTTGTGAGCATCCCAAACATCGCCTTGCGTGCCAAGGTAGGCCATCCCCAAGTCGCCGCCGAAGTTGAGCGCCGCGCCCCATTCGATCAGTTCGTAGAGCATGGAGGTGGACATGGTCAGATCGAGCGGCAGGAAATAGCCCCAGAAGCCGCGGACCGAGACGATGCGCAGGAACACCTCGCGAATGGGGTAGGCGAGCAGCAAGCCGTAGCTGAAGTGCACGACCCGATCGAAGTTGTTGCGCTCCCAACCGAACAGCTCGTCGATGGAAAATCCCAGTAAGGCGCGCCCTGCTTGATCGTATGGGACTTCGGCGTAAGTGTAGTGCGCACCGATCGTATGCAGGCAGATGAACACGAACAGCATCGTGTACGAGATGCGGGACAGCGGAAAGACACGCGCCGTTGCCACGAGGCCGGCGACGCCCAGCAGTAACAGCACGTTTTCGAGCAACCAGTCCGACCGATGCAGCGGCGCGATGGCCAGCGCCACCCAGAGCACGCCGAACAGCACGGCCAGCGTCGACAAATAGGCTTTGCGCGTCACGCACAATCTCCGGAGCGAGAGGCTCGGCAATGTACTCCGGGGCTGCAAACGCAGCTAGCACGGGCTACGGCATTCCCGTAATGCTGTGAATTCCAAGGCGGATTGTGAGTGCGATCACTTTTAAAAATCGCTCGACCGCATTATGTTCTGCTTCATCCGGCCGATGCAGAAGACAACGGGGCATACCCCGGACCATCGGTGGTCGGGCTGAGAGTTGCATCACTTTTTTCGGGAACGAGCGATGAGTTTGCGTTGCGCCGGGATGGTTCTGCTGGGATTGATCGTGGGCGCCCACTCGGCGAATGCGAGCACGGGCTATCTGGCCCGAGCCGAGGTGCGTGAGTTCATCGAGACCATGCACACCGAGCACGGCCTGGACGCGACCGAGCTCGAGCGCATTCTTGGCGACGCGCGCCATCAGCCGGTGGTGAGCCGCTTGATCGGACCGGAGCGGCCGAAGACGGCGCCACCGCCGGTTCGTTCCTATCCGAAGTATCGCGCGAAGTTTCTGACGCAGGCACGCATCGCCGCCGGGGCCCGATTCTGGGACCTGCATGAAGCGGACTTGCGTCGCGCCCAGGCAGAATTTGGCGTTTCACCGGAAATCATCCTCGGCATCCTCGGCGTCGAGACTGCGTTCGGGCAGAACACCGGTTCCTTCCGCGTCGTCGATTCACTGACGACGATCGCCTTCGACGGACCGCGTCGCCAGGACTATTTCCGCGACGAGCTCAAAGAGCTGCTGTTGATGGCACGCGATCTGAGCATCGATCCGCTCACCATCAAAGGCTCGTACGCAGGCGCCATGGGTCTGCCGCAGTTCATGCCCTCGAGCGTGCGCAAGTACGCCGTGGATTTCGATGGGGACGGCATCGTCGACCTGATCGGCAGCACCTCCGACGCCATCGGCAGCATCGCCAGCTATCTCAAGGCATTCGGCTGGGCCGACGGCGAGGCCGCGTTGGTGCCGGTGCAGCTGCCGCCGCACAGTGCGGCCGATCTGGTGACCGGTCTGGAGCGCACGCACGAGGTTGCGGCATTGAAGGAAAAAGGCGTCAGATTTTCCATCAAGCGTCTGCCCGAGGGCGCGTGCTCCGTCATCGAGCTGCCCACGCCGGGCAAGGCGCCGAAATACATGGCCGGCTTCGGTAACTTCGAAGCCATCACTCGGTACAACCGTTCGACGTTCTACGCCACCGCCGTGCTGGACCTCGCCAATGCGATTCGCGAGGCCCGCACGCACGTGACCGCGAGCAATTGACAGTCTAGTGAGCGGTAAGCGCCCTGCCGAAATGCACGCCGCCGTCGTTGACGACGATGTCGGCCTGCGAACGTAGCAGGGCGAGCATCTCCGCCCCCGCGAGGAACATCGGCCCATAGCCGTGCGCGGCCAGCACGTGCACGGGCCGATACATATAAAACATGGGATCCCATCCCATGCCTGTGCCCACACAGGTTCCTTCCACCTGGCCCTTCGCGTTCACTTTCGTCGTGACGGCATTCCAGCCCAGTGACACGGCTGGGCCGAAAGCCCTGGCGTCGAGCCAGCCGCGATTGATTCCCCGCGCGATCGCAAAAACGAACATCGCGCTCGCTGAGGTCTCTTCATACGATTCGCGGCGATCCAGCAGCTGGTGCCACAGGCCAGCATGACCCTGGGCCGCTGTGAGTGCGGCAGCATGCGCTCGATATAGATCCAGAATCCGGGCGCGAGCGGGATGAGCCTCGGGCAAGACCTCGAGGAGTTCGACCATGGCCATGATGGCCCAGCCGTTGGCGCGTGCCCATGGAAACACCGGATGCGGTTGCATGCCTTGCACCCAGCCGTGCATGAACAGCCCACGCTCTTTGACGAACATTCGCTCGGAGAACTGCAGTATCTGTTTGGCGGCATCGTCGAAGTAACTGCTGTCGCCGGTCAGCTTCCCCGCCTGTGCCAGGCAGGGCACGCTCATGTAAAGATCATCGAGCCACAACGACTCGGGCATCGGGCGATTGCGTGCCAGCGTTCCATCCGAGAGCCGAAATTGCGTGCCCGAAACAAACTGCACGTAGTTGTCGATCCACGGTCGCAAGTCGTTACCCGCGCCGACCCGGTGCGCTTTGATCATCGCTGCGCACATGGCGCCCGAATCATCCAGCGAGCGCGGCTTCAGGATCGATCGCAGACTCATGCCATGGGCCACGGTGGGGACCGATCCGTCGGCGGCCAGATGTTTCTTCGCGTGCGTGGCGACTGTCGCGATCCCCGAGAGTCGCTCCTGCGTGTACTTGCGATAGCGCGCATCGCCAGTGGTGTCGGCTGCGAGCAGCATGCCGGAGTAGGTGACACCCCATTCATACGTGAGAATCAGCAGATCCGTTCGATCCAGTGCCACGAGCGGCGGAAGCTTCTTTAGATTGGAGACCGTCGCACCCGTCGTGCCATCCACCACACGCAGAGGACTCGCTTGCTCGAGATAAGCGTGGATGCGTTGTAAGGTCGCCTCGATGCTCTGCGCGGAAGCAGGTTCATACGGAGTGGGATAGTTCGGCGTCAGTCGCCCCGAATAGACGCCAGGATCGACTTGGGGTGACGTGTGAATTTCAGTGGGCGTGGATTGAGCCGCCGCCGTGCCGGTCATCACACAGATCATCAGAGTGCAGATCAAGCTGGTCGTCGCGAAAGTCCGGGGCGAACGTGCCATGAATTGAGTCCCTCAATGCTTGTTTTGACTTGATCGATGCGGCTATGACATCGATCGAACGCCTGCTACGTTGATATCCTCGCCACGGAGGCAACAGGCACGTGAAGCGTATAACAATCCTGCTCATCGCGCTCTTCTGCAATGTTTGTTTTGCACAGGAGCGCGATGACTCGGTGCTGCTCTGGCAGAGATTTCAGCAGCCGCCAGACGCTGCTCGACCCATGATGCGCTGGTGGTGGTTCGGGCCAGCGGTCACGCATGTGGAGCTGGATCGGCAGATCGCTGCGATGAAGGCGGGCGGCTTCGGCGGTTTCGAGGTGCAGCCGGTCTATGCGCTGTCCACCGATGATCCATCGAGCGGCATCGTCAATACGCCGTATCTGTCCGATCCATTTCTCGCAGCACTTCGCCACACGAGCGAAACGGCGCGTGCATCGGGCATGCGCATGGATGTAACACTTGGCAGTGGCTGGCCGTTCGGCGGCCCTCACGTTCCCATTACCCAGGCCGCGGCCGAGATTCGCAGAGTCGAGATCACGATTCCGGCGAGCGCCTCGTCGATCACGCTGCCCGTCATGGAGCCCGGGGAGCGCGCTGTCGCTTTGTTTCTGAATGATGCGCGACTGCCGTTGGTGAACGGACCGGCGCTGGACGTGCGTCCGGTTCAGCAGGAGCGCAAGGCCTGTTTATTCGTTGCTGGACGCACCGGTCAGCAGGTGAAGCGAGCAGCGGTGGGAGCCGAAGGCTTCGTCATCGATCACATCAGCTCCGGCGCGGTCGCCAATCATCTGGCGGCGGTGGGTGATCGATTGCTGAGTGCCTTCGACGGCGCGACCAAACCGTACGCGATGTTCTCCGACAGTCTCGAATCCTATGGCGCGAGCTGGACCGACGATCTTCCCCAGGAGTTCGAACGACGGCGCGGTTATGACTTGCTCGATCATCTGCCGGCGCTGTTCGCTGAGGGCTCCAGCGGGGCTGCAGTTCGATTCGACTGGGCGCGTACCTTGTCGGAGCTCGTCGATGAGAGATACTTGAAGCCGATCAATGCTTGGGCGAATCAGCGCGGCACTCGCTTTCGCGCGCAGGTCTACGGATTGCCGCCGCCGACGCTGTCGAGCAATGCGCTCGTGGATTTGCCCGAGGGTGAGGGCGCGGACTGGCGACGCTTCAATTCGACGCGTTGGGCTAGTTCGGCCGCTCATATCTATGGGCGCAGTGTCGTCTCGTCGGAGACCTGGACGTGGCTGCACTCGCCATCGTGGGCGGCGACACCGCTGGATCTGAAGGTCGAAGCCGATCGTCACTTTCTACAAGGGGTGAATCAGATCATCGGCCATGGCTGGCCCTATTCACCGCCGCAAGTCGCGGAGCCGGGCTGGGCGTTCTATGCAGCGGCCGCGCTCAACGATCACAATCCCTGGTACCCGGTCATGCCGACGGTGACGCGCTATCTGCAACGAGTCAGCGCGATGTTGCGCGAGGGGCGGCCGGATTCCGCCGTCGCGATTTATCTGCCGACCGAGGATGCGTTCGCCGACATGCGCCCTGCACATGCTTCGGTGAATGAGGGAATGCGCCAGCGTTTCGAGCCGAACACCGTCGGGCAGGTGCTCGATGCGGGACAGACATTCGACTTCATCGATGCGAGCGCGATCCTTGCGGGCAAGCTGACGCATCGACTGCTGATACTTCCGGGGCTCACGCGAATCGATCCAGCAGCGTTCGAGCGCATTGCTGCCTGGGTCGACAATGGAGGTTGGGTGATCGCCACGGGCGCGCTGCCCAACAATGCAGGTGGGCTGATGGATGGCACGGCGGGCGCTCAGAAGATCCAACAGCTCGCGCGACGATTGCTCGAAGCGGAGTCAAAGCAGCGCGTTCATGTCGTCGCGCCTGAATCGCTCGGTGCAACGTTGCGATCTGTGTTGGAGCCTACGGTAGCGCTCGCTGCTTCGGATGCTGCGTTCGGATTCATCCGTCGCCGACTGGAGAACGGTTCTCTCTATTTCATTGCTAACACCGGCCCAAGGCCGATCGAAACGCGAGCGCGCTTCGCGGGCGACAACGGTCGCGGAGAATGGTGGGATCCGGTGACGGCTGAGCGTAGAGCAGCGGGGGCTGGGGACATCGCTGTTCAATTGGCGCCTTATGAGTCGAAGCTGCTCGTGTTCGTGAGTGGGCTCGATCAGGCCGAACCAGCGACCGTGCATCGAGTTGCGCCGGTGCTGGATCTGTCCAAGGCGTGGCGTGTGCAAGCGAAAGGTGCATCGGCGACACCGCCGCAACCCGGCTCGTCATGGACGGATGAACCGAAGTTACAACACTACTCGGGCAGCGTTACTTATCAGCGCAGCTTCGTGCTTGGCAAAGCAGCCCTAACTAGTGAGGCGCGGCTCTTCTTGGATTTTGGTGACGGCACTGCATTGCCGGACGTTCGGCAAGACCGACCGCGAGCTTTGCTGGAAGCGCCAATTCGTGACGCGGCGCTGGTCCGCGTGAATGGCAAGGATGCAGGTGCAGTCTGGATGCCGCCCTGGCGTCTGGATGTGACGTCGCTGCTGCGTCCAGGTAAAAATGAGATTGAAGTGGTTGTGATGAATACGGCCATCAATGCTTTATCCGCACGCCCTGTGAGCAAGCGCTTGCTGGAGCTGCGTTACGGGCCGCGCTTCCGCGAAGAGGATCAGGACAAGATCCAGCCGGCACCGTCCGGGTTGCTGCGGCCGGTGAAGTTGGTGCGTTCAACTTCCTACCCGGTGGATTGACAGCGTTCACTAGAGCCCCGACGATTGCTTACATACTGTCCATCCCGAGAACGATCCTTGGCGCGATCCAGGTATTACGCGCAGGGAACCAGACATCGCGGCGTCGTCCGGCTCATCGTTGAGCGCCGCTCGTTCGTGAGCGGGTCTTGTGACAAATTCGGCGGAAAATCAATGATAAGAAGGTGAGTATCCGCGCACGATCGCAATCAAGGGATGCGCAGACATCATGAGGATTCGGCCCTTACTCCTGGCCCTGTTCGTGGTCTTCGGCAGCGGTTGCATCAATCGCGACACCCTCGGCGGCAAGAGCGCCGCCGAGCCGGAGGTGAAGCGTTTTCATGACCTGCTGAAGGAGCGCGAGTTCGAGGCGATGTATGCCGCGACCGGGCAGCAGTTCAAGTCGGCGGTGCCCAAGAATATGGCCATCAAGCTGTTCTCCGCCATCGACCGCAAGCTCGGCCCGCTGCAGCAGACCAAGCAAGTGAACTGGAATGTGAATACCCACAATCTCGTCACTACCGTCGCGCTCGTCTATCAAAGCCGCTTCGAGAGCGGCGAAGCCACCGAAACCTTCACCTTCCATGTCCTGAACGGCAAGCCGGAGCTGATCGGTTACAACATCGCGTCCCTGGACATGCTCATCAAGTGATCATGGTGGAGGCGTACGGTCGAGCCGCGCCACGCGTCCACCGGCGATATTGGTCGAGCACATGTCGGCACGCGGCTAAAATCACGGAATCTCCTCCGACTCGCGCCGAGATCATGCAGCCTGTTGCGCCCGTTGCTCGCGGCGGGGCAGGATGCGGGCAGATCACATGAATCGGTGTGCGCCCGGATGGCGACGATTCGCAATGACTTCATTCGTAGTGCAACGTTGTCGGGGTATCTCAAGGCGGCTCGGGATGTCGGGCTCGATGCTGATGCCACCTTGAAGAAAGCGGGCTTGAAGCCCGAGTGCCTGCACTCGCCGGATCTGCCGATCCCACGGCTGTCGTTTGTAAAAATTTTGCAGTTGTCGGCCATTGCTTCGGGTCATCTGGATTTCGGCGCGCGAGCGGCCATTGCGCGTGGCGTGCCGGATCTCGGGCCCGTCAGTCTGCTGCTGCGGGAAGCGGAATCGATCGAGGATGCGCTGCAGATTTTGCTCTCCCGGCTGCATCTGCATGGCGACGGCACGAACATGGCGATCGACGTGCGCTCCAGCGAGCCCTTCATCTCGTTCCGAATCCAGGCACCGAGAAGCGTCGATACCCGGCAGGCGACCGAGTTCTGCGTCTGTGGCATGGTGCAGCTCATTCGCTGGCTGATTGGATCGACCTGGCGGCCGCTGCGAGTGTGCTTTACGCACGCCAACCGGAGCCACACGCAGATACAAAGAGCGTTCTTTCAGGCGCCGGTCTGGTACGAGCAGCGGGTCTCCGGGATCGTGATCGATCAACAAACGCTGCGTCGTCGCGTCGTGACATCCACTCCATTTCTGCGCCGGCTTGCCAAACAGTACCTGGAGGCTTCGTTTGTCAGGGAGCCGGCGAACTTCGCCACGCGGGTCGCCGAAATCATCGCGCAACGGTTGCCGCGGGATGCATGCACGATCGAGGAGGTCGCCGAAGCGCTCGGCGTACATCGGCGTACGCTGGCTCGTCGCCTGGAGCGGGACGGGCAAAGCTATTCACAGTTGCTGCAGCAGGCGCGTTGCAAGGTGGCCCAACACGCCGCGGCCAATAGTCACCTGTCTCTCACCGAAGCCGCTGAAGTCACGGGCTTTCAAAACCTGAGCTCGTTTTCGCGCTGGTTCAAAGTGACCTTCGGACGTTCCGCAACTCAGTGGCGACAGGACGTCGCCAAGCGAGCTGCTCGGGATTCCGCCGCTGTTCGGCGCAGTCGCGCACGCTAACGCGGACCGCCGTCCGCACTCATCCATATCAATTTGTTTGCTTCATTGTGGTGCCTGGTCACGGCATCACCGCGTGCGCCTCGGAAAACCCCTGCAGCCACTGTCACCATCGGATAAACAGCTGTCACTCATTGTCAAACGCAGTCAGTCGCAGAAATTAGGATAAGAAAACGAAAACAAACATGTCCTTGGGACGCAGGTCCTTGGGCAGCGACGGGGGAGCGACATGCATCATCTGGATGCGATGGATCTGCGCATTCTGCGAGAGCTGCAGAAGAACGCCGATCAGTCGATGCACGAGCTGGCGGAAAACGTCGGCCTCTCCCACACCCCGTGCTGGCGGCGTTACACGCGCTTGCGACAGGCCGGTGTCATTCAGAAGAAAGTGGTCGTGATCGATGCCGAGAAAATCGGCAAGGGACTGAACGCGCTGTGCACGGTGGTGCTCGAGCGCCACGATGAGAAATCGCTGATTGCCTTCGAGCGCGCCGCGTCCGAATGTCCCGAGATCATGGAGTGCTATGCCATGAGCGGCGCGCGGGACTATCTGCTGCGCGTCGCTGTGGCCAGCGTCGCTGAATACGAGAAATTCCTGAAGCAGACGCTGCTGCACCTGCCCGGTGTCGATGCCATCGACACCAATTTTGCTCTGAAGACGGTGAAGCTCTCCGTGGCATTGCCGATCTAGGTCAGATCGGCAATGCGGTGGTCCATTTGACGGTACTGAACGCGAAGCTGGTATTCACAGTAGCGACGCCAGGCAAATGCAACAGCTTTTGTTTCATGAAACGCTCGTAATCCTGCAGGCTGGGCACCGCAATGCGCAGGGTGTAGTCCTTCGGGCCGGTCATCGCGAAGCACGCGACGATCTCCGGATGCGCCAGCACGGCGTTCTCGAAAGCGAGCAGGCTCGCCTCGCTGTGATGCTGGAGCACGATATCGCAGATGGCATTGACGCTGATGCCCGCCAGCTTCGGATCGAGCATGGCCGTGTGGGCGACGATCAGGCCGATCTCCTTGAGGCGGTTGTAACGGCGCCAGCATGGCGTGTGAGTGAGGCCAACTTTCTCGGCGAGCTCCTGCATCGAGTATTCCGAGTTCTGCTGCAGCACTCGCAGGATCTTCAGATCCATTGCATCGATGTCCTGACCCACCATAGCGCCTCCGCGCAACCCGACACGCAAAACATCATCGCATCGAACCGACTCGCAAGCCAACGCTTGGCGAGCATCGGAACGGACATTAGAGCGGCGCAGCCGCATTCAAGGGGGACCATCTATGATCGAATTCAGAGGCAAGCGCTGGACCGGCGCCGAAAGTTTTTCGACGATGGTGTTGGGCGCTTCACTGGCAACCATGCAAACAGTGAGCGCGCAATCCATGTCGACGGAGACGACGGTGCCCATCGCTGCCGCCGCCGCGGCAGCGAATCCGCCGCTGGACGAAGTCGTGGTCACTGGATCGAGAGTGATCCGCGACGGCTATGAGGCGCCAACGCCGGTCACGGTGATCGGCGTGGAGCAGATTCAACAGGCGCCGACTCAGCACATTTCTGATTTCGTCACGCGCTTGCCGGCGTTTGGCGGCGGCATGAGCACGACCAGCGGTGGCAACGAGATCTCCGAGGGGCGCCAGTCGCAGAACAATCTGAACCTGCGTGGTCTCGATGTGTTTCGTACGCTCGTGTTGCTCGACGGTCATCGCATCGTCAGCGGCGACGTGAATGGCGCCGTGAACATCAACGATCTGCCGCAGTCGCTGGTCAATCGCGTCGATGTGATCACCGGCGGCGCTTCGGCGGCCTATGGCTCGGATGCGTTGGCGGGCGTGGTGAACTTCGGGCTGGACAAGGAGTACTCGGGCTTCAAGAGCGAAGTGCAGGGCGGGGTGACCACGCACGGCGACAATGAGAGTTACAAAGCGAACCTGACGTTCGGCACGCCGTTCGCCGACAACCGCGGTCACTTCATTGCGACCGTCGAGTATGCCAACAACGATGGCTTGTTCGGCGCGCTAGCCTCACGCAACTGGGGCTTCGATACCGTCCACATTCTGGCCAACCCAGAATACAACGCGGCCACCGGCAATACGTCGGTCCCGCAGTTCGTGATTCGCGGCCAGGCTGCAACCTTGCTGGCCGCACCCGGCGGTCTCATCACCAGCGGTCCGCTACGGGGTACCTCGTTCGCTGCCGATGGCACACCCACGACATATGAATACGGTCCGCAAGCAAACAGCCAGTTCAACGTTGGCGGCGACTGGCGCCTGTCGGATGTGAACTATTACAACCAGTCGTTGGCCAATCGCCTGCGCCGGCAGAATGCCTTTGCACGAATCAGCTTCGATTTCACCGAGAATGTGACGGGCTTCGTCAACATCATTCAGAGCGATTCCACCGGGTTCGCGCGTTCCAAGCTCGACGACTCGCTCAACAACATCGTCATCCGGCGCGACAACGCGTTCTTGAATCCGGCGCTGGCGGCACGCATGGATCAGCTGGGGCTGACCCAGTTCACCATGGGCAGTTTCAATCTGGACATGCCGCTGATCACGACCAACAACAGGCGCGAGATGATCAGTTACGCGGCGGGGCTGGAGGGCAATGTCGCCGCCTTTGGCAGCGATTGGCGTTGGGAGGTCTTCGCTCAGCGCGGCACAGCCAAGAGCTCGATCAACGGCCGTGTGATGAACAAGGCCAACTTCGCGCGCGCCACCGATTCAGTGCTGGCGCCTTCGGGGCAGATCGTCTGCCGGGTCAACGCCGACGCATCGACTGAGAACGACGATCCTGCGTGCGTGCCCTGGAATCCGTTCGGCTATGGACAGAACGGCGCGGACGCCATCGGCTACTCAAAAGGTCTCGCGCATCTCGAGCAGGAAGTGACCCAAACGGTGTTCACGACAGGCATTACCGGCGAGCCTTTCAGCAGTTGGGCAGGCCCGGTGTCGCTTGCCGCGGGTGTGGAGTGGCGCAAGGAAGAGGTGTGGGGTCGACCCGATCCGCTGTCGTTTGCAGACCGCCTTCACGGCGGGCAACTACAAAGGCACCAACGGCGAGTACGACGTGACCGAAGGATATTTGGAAACCGTCGTGCCGCTGGCGAAATGATGTTTTTTTTCCCTGGCACGCGCACTCGATTTCAACGCAGCGGTGCGATACACCGAATACAGCACTTCCGGAGACGTTGTTACCTGGAAGGCAGGTCTGACCTACAACCCCATCGACGACGTGCGGCTGCGCTTCACCCGGTCGCGTGACATCAGAGCGCCGAATCTCGGCGAGCTGTTCGCGGCTGGAACGGGCGGACAGTCGCCCGGCGTGCTCGATCCGGTCACCAGTGCGCCGCTGCCGACGTTCCAGAACCAGACTGTCGGCAATCCGAACCTGCAGCCGGAGAAGGCGGACACGACGGGCATCGGCATCGTATTTCAGCCGTCGTTCCTGAGGGGCTTCAGCGCCTCGGTGGACTACTACGACATCGATGTTGCTGGCGCAGTGGCCTCAGTCGGCGCGCAGGAAACACTCAACCGTTGCATCCTGCTCGGCCAACAAAACATGTGCGACAACATCGCGCGCGATGGCAATGGCGTGATCACGATGGTCACGTCGCTGCCCATCAACCTCAACAACCTGCGCCAGAAGGGCGTGGACATCGAGGCGAGCTACGCAATGGATCTCGGCACGCTGGTGTCGGCGTTGCGGGGCAACCTCGAGTTGCGCGCGCTCGGCACTCATGTGATCACGTCGCGTCGCGATGACGGCGTCAATCCAGTGCAGGACTTCGCCGGCGACAACTCCGGTCAAGGGCCATTGAACTGGCGTTGGCTGTTCTCGGCCAAGTATGCGCTGGAGAAGTTGACGGTGGTGTGGACGGGGCGCTCGCTCAGTTCCGGCGAATACAACCCCAACTACATCGAGTGCCGGGCGAACTGTCCGGTGTCGATCCCGAGCGCGCAAACCATCGACTACAACCACATCGACGGGCGCTTCTATCACGACCTGTCGCTCAGCTATGACTTCGCCACCCCGGGCCAGACCAGTGCCCAGGTTTATCTGAATGTGGTGAATGCGCTGGACGAGCAGCCGCCGCCGGTCGCGAGCGCCCAGTACTGGTACATGCCGACGAACCCGCAGCTGTACGACACCATCGGGCGTGCCTACTACGCGGGTGTGCGCTTCAAGATGTGAGAGCAGACGCGAAGGGTCCGCCTGCGATCGGGCCCTTCGCGTGATATTCGTCCTACCGAGGGCGGATTTCATGCCAATGAACGATGAGCCTTTTGCAGGCAGGGTCTTCTAACATCGGGACGGATGCGGTGCTGTGCGCGCGTCCCGAGCAAATGAAAGGTGTGGCCGATGCGGTTTGCAGTCCATCGTAATGCCGAATCTCGAACCGGCTGGGCATGTCGCTTGATGCTGATTGGCGCGGCGTCGATCGGCGTGGCGATGAGTATGGAGGGATGCTCGAAGTCGTCGGTGCCATCGGAGGTCGCGGCCGCCTACGAGCGCACTCCGACGCGCGTGCGTCGCATGAGTCAGGAGCAGTACGAGAATACGATCGCGTACATATTTGGCCGCGACATCGAGGTCGGCACGCCATTCGCGCCGCTGCGACGCACCGATGGTTTGCTCGCGGCGGGCGCGGCCAGCGCGGGTGTGACGGCGGGCGAGTTGCAGCAGCTTCAACGCAGCGCTGCCGTGATCGCGGCGCAAGTGCTGGACAAAGGCAGCATCGAGCAAAAGACGCCTTCGCGACGTGATTTCCTCGTGCCGTGCAAGCCGGCCGACGAGACGGCGCCCGATGATGCCTGTGCCACGACATTTCTTCAGCACGTCGGACGCCTGTTGTTCCGGCATCCGCTGGAACAGCAACGACTGAAGACGCTGGTGGCCGAAGCTCACAAGGGAGCCACGGACCTGCATGACTTCTATGCGGGCCTCGCGCCGGTGCTCGAAGGCCTGTTGATCGATCCGAAGTTTCTGTTGATCGCGGATGTGACCGAACCCGACCCGGACGATTCGACCAAGCGTCGGCTCGAGGCTTATTCGCTCGCCTCGCGCTTGAGTTTCTTCCTATGGAACTCGGCGCCCGACGATGAGCTGCTGCGCGCGGCGCAGAGCGGCGAGATTCACGACCGCAACCACCTCGAGCGCATCGTTGATTCCATGCTGGCGAGCCCGCGGTTGGAAGCCGGTGTGTGGGCATTCTTCGACGACATGTTCGGTTTCGAGGGCTTCGACAATCTCGCCAAGGACCCATCGGTGTATCCCATGGTCACGGGGGCGACCCTCAAGGATGCGCGAGAGCAGACGCTGCGCACGGTGATCGATCAGCTGGTGACTCGCAAAGCCGACTACCGTGATTTGTTCACCAGTCGAGAAACGTTCATCTCGCCGGCGCTAGCCACCGTGTACCAGGTGCCGACTCAGCCGGGCTGGGTGCCTCATGAGTTTCCGGAGGGCAGTGCGCGCGCCGGATTCCTTACTCAGATCAGCTTCCTGACGTTGTACGCGCATCCGGCGCGTAGCTCCCCGACACTGCGAGGCAAGGGCTTGCGCGAGCGGCTGCTGTGTCAGGTCATTCCGCCGCCGCCGCCCAACGTGGACTTTTCGCTGCTGGAGAATCCCGCGGCGGATTACAAAACGCAGCGCGATCGAGTCAATGCACACCTGCACGAGCCTGCGTGCGCTGGTTGTCACAAGCTGACCGATCCGATGGGACTGGCCCTCGAGAACTTCGACGGGGCTGGCCGCTTCCGCGATAACGAGCGTGGCAATCCCATCGATAGCAGCGGCAATCTCGACGGTACGCAATTCAATGATGCTGCCGGCCTGGCGCAGGCACTGCGCAACCATCCTGAGTTGACCAGCTGTCTGGTGAAACGCATGTACAGCTACGGTGCAGGGGCTCCCACATCCATCCCGGACCGCCCCGTGCTTTCTTACCTGAATGGGCGCTTCGCCAAGAGCGGCTACCGAGTGCCCGATCTGATGGGCGCGATTGCCCTGGGCTTTGCGCAACCGCTGTCTGCGCGGCGTACGCAATCGAGCTCCTCGAACGAGCGCAGCGAGACCGAAGAAATCCAGATCGAAGAGACCCAGATTCGAGCCACGGTGACTGCGTTGAATGCGCGGGAGTGAATCAGATGAGCAAGCTGACTAGGCGTCGCGTATTGCGAGGTGTGCTGGACGGTGTCGCGGTCTCGGTCGCGTTGCCGCTGCTGAATTGTTTCCTGAACGACAACGGTACTGCGCTCGCCTCGGGCGCGCCGCTGCCAATGCGCTTCGGCACGTGGTTCTGGGGGCTCGGCATGAACAAGGAAATCTTCGTGCCCAAGAAGCTTGGCGCGGAGTACGACTTGCCCGAGGAGATCATTTCGCTGCAGCCGGTGCGCAAGCACATCAATCTGTACACGAATTTCAACTGCTTTCGCGATGCCGCGCCCAACCTTTGTCACAAGACCGGTTGGGTGATTGCGCGCGCCGGCATTGCGCCGATGACTCAGACCGACCTGCCGGGCGAGACGCTCGATGTGACCATCGCCAAAAAGATCGGCAGCCTCACCCGGTTTCAGACGCTGACCGCGACGGCCACCGGCAACGTGCGCGACAGCTTCAGTTACGAGAGCGCCAACTCCATCAATATCGCCGACTGGTCGCCGGTGCAGTTCTACGCCAAGCTGTTCGGCGGGGATTTCCAGGATCCGAACGCGGCGGAGTTCAAGTTGAATCCGCGCGTCATGTTGCGCAAGAGCGTGCTCTCCGGCGTGATGGACAGCGCCAAGGATCTGAGCAAAGCGGTGGGGAGCGAAGACCGCCAAAGGCTCGACCAGTACTTCTCCGGGCTGCGAGATCTGGAGCGCCAGTTCGATCAACAGCTCACCAAGCCGGAGCCGCGACCGGCCTGCGTGATTCCTCCTGTGCCCAAAGAGGATCCGAAGGCGGGGCTGGATATCGAGCTGGTCACTCAGCGCCATCGGATGATGACGGATCTGATGGTGATGGCGATTGCCTGCGATCAGACGCGGGTCTTCAACATGGCTTACTCGCAGTCCGCGGCGGCCACCAGCAAGTCCGGCTACGACAAGCCGCATCACACGGCATCGCACGAGGAGGGCGTCGATGCGAAGCTCGGCTACCAGCCGAACACTTCGTGGTTCATCCGGCGAGCGATGGAGAGCTGGGCGTACTACGTCGAAGCGTTCTCCAAGGTCAAAGAGGGCGACGGCACGCTGCTGGACAACATGCTCATCTATGCCAGCACCGATCAGTCGCTGGCGCGCATCCACTCCATCGACAACCAGCCGATGTTTACAGCGGGACGTGCCGGTGGACGCGTGAAAACCGGACTGCACATCGATGGCAGCGGTACGGCGGGGACGCGCCTGGGCTACACGGCTATGAAAATCTTTGCGCTGGACAATGCTTCGTGGGGCGCCCAGTCGAACGGCACGTCCAAAGAGATTGGCGAAATGCTGGCCTGAACCTGAAGAGATGCCATGCGACACATTACAAACATTGCCGGCATTGCCAGCGTAGCGTCCCTGTGCGCGATCGTGCTGGCGGCGCATTCCGCGTCGAATACCGATGCGAAGGGCGCCGCCTCCGAGCGCGAGGCTTATCAGCACGTGCCGATGCCAGCGGGCTTTCGAGTGGAAATCGGCGAAGTCGACGGGCCGGTGTTCGCCGATGCCAAGGGAATGACGCTGTATTACTGGCCGAACACGACGATGCGCAACGGGGTGACAGGCGATCCCAAGAATGCATCGAACTGCACCGATACACCGTCGACGAAAACCGCCGGGTTGATGAGCCCGTATCCGCCGGGGCTGGAGTTGCCGGAGCTGGACAAGCGCAAGAGCTGCACGGACGTGTGGCCGCCTGTGTTTGCCGCCGACGATGCAAAGCCGGTGGGCGCGTTCACCATCATCACTCGCAAGGATGGCCGAAAGCAGTGGGCTTACGACGAGCACGCACTCTACACGTCCATCCTCGACAAGCAGCCAGGGGATGTACTCGCCGCGACCACGCGCAAGACAGGCGGCGACGGTCCGGCGGCGCGTGAGGTTGCGACAGCTCCGCCGGCCATTCCGCCCGGCTTTGCCGTCATTACGACGACAGTGGGTCGTCAGCTCGTCACCGATAAGTTCTATTCGATCTATTGGTCGGAGCGGGACGGCGCTGAGAAATCGACCTGCGATACCGCGTGTGCGCGAACCTGGGTGCCGGTGCTCGCGTCGGCCGCGGCGCAGTCAAAGGGAGAATGGACCACCTTCGAACGTTCACCCGGCATTCGTCAGTGGGCGTTTCGCAAGAAGCCGCTCTATACAAATGTGTTGGACCCGACCACTGGCAGCCTGCAAGGTAGCGATGTGCCCGGCTGGCACAACGCCTACACGCAACTGGCTCCGTCGCCGCCGCCCGGTTTCACGAAGCAGGATAGTCCAGGCGGTGTCGTATTGGCGGATGCGAAAGGCAAAACCGTCTACGTCTACAACTGCGCCGATGATTCGTTCGACCAGTTGGCTTGCGACCATCCCGATGCTCCGCAGGTCTATCGGCTGGCCATCTGTGGCGGCGGCGATCCCGATCGATGTCTGCGCACCTGGCCTTATGTGGTCGCGGAACCGGGCGCTCGAAGCACGAGCCGCACGTGGCGTGTGATCGAGATCGATCCGCGCACCGGACACTTCGCAAAACCTGGACAGCCAGGCGCGCTACGAGTGTGGTCGTACTTGGGCTCGCCGGTGTACACCTACTCGGGCGACAAGCAACCGGGTGACATCAGAGGCGATGGCAACGGCGAGTTCGGCGGCAGCCGCAATGGCTTCCAGGCATTTTTCCTTCGCGATGAATTCTTCAACAACGCCAGCTGAGCGTTGCAGCTGAGGGCGGAACTGTGAAACATCCATCTAAGGTTTGGGTCTCGCGTGTGCTGCTCGTGTCCATTGCCGTGAGTGCGGCAGCGGCAACGGCGGGCGCAGAAGGCGTGATCAACAATCGGACGATTGGCTATGCACTGACCAGTGCGCGCTGGGCCATTCATCAGACGGCGGACGGCAAGAGCGAGTGCCCCGACGGATTCAACGAAGGACCGCGCGAGCAGTTCAAGGCGTTGTTCCCCAATGGCGGCTCGGTGGAGAAAACGCAGCTGGCCTACGAAAGCATGGTTCGCTATCCGCTCGACAAGCCGCTGAAGTTTGCGTATCGCGAAGCCAAAGGGCCCACGGCACTCGGTCTCAATCTCGATGGCAAGATCGGCCCGGCGGATTTCACTTCGCCGGATGGCGAACGGGGCGTCGACAATCAGCTGTTTCGTGCGATCGGCTGCACGCGACTGTTCCGCACTCCCGATGGCACGTATGCCCACTTCACGAACATGTGGGTCAAGGAGTTCGGCTTCAATCGCATCCTGATGGAATTGACCGACGTCGACAGCCTGACCGATGACGATGATGTCAACGTCACGCTGTATCGGGGCCGAGATCGATTGATGCAGGATGCCACCGGCGCGAACATCATGCCGGGCGGTTCCAATCGCATCGATACGCGCTTTGGCGCACGCTTCATTCATCACATGAAGGGCAAGATCAAGAATGGAGTTCTGACGACCGAGCCCGCCGACGTGTACTGGCCTTGGGCAGTGTTCTTCCGGCGCCCCGGCGGATATGAGATGCGGGGTCTGCGCTTGAGCCTCAAGCTCACGCCGGACCAGGCAGAGGGACTGGCTGGTGGTTATGCAGATGTCGATTCATGGGCGTCGCAGCTGGTGCGGTCCTGGTCGACACATCATTCGAGCTACGGCGGGCTGTCACAGCCTTCGCTTTATCCCCAGTTGCGCAAGTTGGCGGATGGCTATCCCGATGAGTCCGGCCGCAACACCGCGATTTCCTCGGCGCTGACCCTCTCTATGGTTCAGGTGTTCATTCAACACGAGTCCGACACCACGCTCGCGGCGGCTAAGCGTTGAGCTCGCGGCCCTCAATCAGGTCCTGTCGAATGCCACCAGGCGCAGAATCATCCCGTTCGGGAAATTCAGAACGACGTAGGGGGTGCCGTCGGGTCCGAGCATCACATCGCGAATGCGCCCCATGCCCTGAAGCACGGGATCCTCTCTAGTCACTTTGCCGGACTCGATGTGTACGAGTCGCAACTCCTGGTAGGCGAGGCTGCCTACCAGCAGTTGATTGCGCCAGGTGGCGAAGCGGGGGCCGTTGTAGAACGTGAGTGCTGACACGCCGATCGATGGCGTCCAGTGGGTTCTTGGCGGCTCCATGCCGTCCCGCTGTGTCTCGGTGCTGACGATGGTACCGTCGTAGTTGGTGCCAAATGTAACAGCCGGCCATCCATAGTTCGCTCCCTTGATGATGAGATTGAGCTCATCGCCGCCGCGCGGGCCGTGTTCAGTGGCCCAGACCTCGCCGGTCTGCGGATGCATGGTCAGGCCTTGAGGATTGCGATGACCATAACTCCAGATCGTCGGCACGGCGCCCGGCCGAGCGACGAATGGGTTGTCCTTGGGGATGCGTCCATCCGCGAAGATCCGATGAATCTTGCCGTACGGACTGGTCAAGTCCTGGGCTTGGTCCTGCTGCAACCGGTCGCCGACGCTGAAATATAAATAGTCGCCTTTGAAAGCGAGGCGCGAGCCATAGTGCGCTTCGGAGTTTAGATAGAAAGCCGGCGCTGCCTTGTAGATGACTTGTTGATCCACCCAGCGGTTATCTCGGATTCGTCCGCGCACGATGGCAGTCATCGAGCCTTGCGGCGTGGGATCGGCGAAGCTCAGGTAGATCCAGCCATTGTTGTGGTAGTCCGGATGCGCCTTTACGCTGTGCAGGCCGCCCTGACCGACGAACCTGACTTGCGGTGTGCCGGTGATGGGCCCGCTACGCTTGCCATTGTCGAAGCGCCACAAGTTGCCGCTTTTCTCGGCAGCGATGACGGTGTCCTGGTCCAGGAAATCCATCGACCATAACTCGCCCGACACTTCAGCCACTTTTTCCAGACGGAATCTTTCCCCGGCGGCGCTGCGGGCCTCGATGGGCATCTGATAGTCGATCGTGATGCCGTCGTTGCGACCGGGCTGATCGCTCAAGGTGAGCCGATCGAGATTGAAGACCCCGCCGCCTTCCATGCCGATGATGCACAGACGGTGCAGGCCGGTGAGCTGTTGCGACAGGCCGATGCGCTCGGTCCGAAATGTTTCCCAGCCGCCGGTCAGCGTGGTGATTCTTTCTCCCAGGTTGATGCGAGTGGCCGAATCGAAGTCGCGCCCGGCGAATGCAACGACGGCGAAGCGTCGCGGCGGCTCGCCGTCGCCTTTGGCGTATCGATACTCGATGCTTTTGACGCCGCTCAGATCGACGCCGTCGTAACAAAGATGACTGCCGCGATCGATGAATTGCAGAAAGCGGTCCGAACCGTGCTGCGTGATTGCATAGCCGGCGGAACGATCGGCTCGCAGCGCTTCAGCTTCGATCGTCGTGCCGACTCCGAATCGGGTTGAGTTTTCTGCACCCAGTGCTGAACTGGCGATCAAGGCGAGGGCGAGCAGAGCGCGCATGTCCATCGATCATCCCTGGTGATAGTCGCGGTATCCGCGACCATCGAGCATTGCGGGGCCGAACAGGCGGAGCCAGCGAAATGGGACGAATGGAGGATCGGCGTGACGAATGCCCGACCCTTGGCGAGTTCCGGCCGGCGCCGACTTCATTGCGAACCGACTTCCGCCTACAGAGCTTGCAACCCGATCGGATTGGGAGATTGGCTGCTTCTTCATTGTCTGGGCGGCAACTATCCTCCCTGCCTTCGTGCGAGCGCCGACTTCTGCCTGGCGTGAGCCGTTGCCTGCCGGTGGCGAATTTCGTGGCACGCGCGTGAGAAATTAATGCGCGAATCGCCTTTTCGTTGGCTTAATTTTTTGTGACACACGATTTGTTGCCAGCCGTGAATTTGTGTGTCAAATTCTTTTCGGTCACCGCTGCCGGACCGCAGGAAGGCAGTATCGAAGGGCTCGTTTGGTATAAGAGAGAGATATGCGACGACTGCGGGGTTCAGTGGGGGTTTTGGTTGGGGCGACCGCGTTCGCCACACTTGCCATGGCGCAGGGGCAGCCTGCTGCCGACTATTGGCAAGCGCCCTCCAGCACGGACAAAGAAGACTATGTGCGCGTGCCGATGCCAGCGGGCATTCAGGTCGTCAACAGCGAGCTCGAGGGCCCGGTGTTCGCCGACGCGAACGGCAAGACGCTGTACAGCTGGCCACTGAAGAATCTGCGCAACGGCGATACCGGCGACCGCAAGGACAGCGGCGTCTCCAGCTGTACCGACGAGGTGCAGAAAGTGACCTCCGGTCTCATGAGTCCGTATCCGGGCGGACTGTTGCTGCCTAACGTGGAGACTCGCAAGAGCTGCACGCAGGTGTGGCCTCCGTTGATTGCGCCGGCGGATGCCAAGCCCATCGGTTCGGGGCACAACCAGTGGTCCACCATCAAGCGTGCCGATGGCAAGCTGCAGTGGACCTTCGGCGGCTATCCTCTGTACACCTCCGATCTGGATAAGAAGCAGGGCGATGTGCTCGGCGGCTCCAAGATCCAGCGCCCTGGCGATTCGCCGGTGGCGCGCGTTCCGGTGGGACCGCCCGCGAATGTTCCGCCCGAGTTTGCCGGCACCGACGCCGACCCGAGTCGTTACGGTCCGCTGCAGACGGCGACTGGCCGGCTGCTCACCGATCACAAGGGTTTCTCCGTCTACACCTGGGATGGCGACGAGCCGAACAAGTCGAAGTGCACGCGCGAGTGCCTGAAAGACTGGACGCCAGTGACCGCGGCCGTCACGGCCCGGCCGAACGGCGAGTGGGGCATCATCGAGCGCTCGCCGGGCATCAAGCAGTGGACCTTCCGTAAGAAGCCTCTCTACACCTACGTGTTGGACCGGAGCACGCGCAGTCTGGTCGGCAGCGATGTGCCAGGCTGGCACAACGTCTACACCCAGCGCGCGATCACGCCGCCGAAGGACTTCACCGTGCAGGACTCGATTGCCGGGCAGGTGCTGGGCGATGCCAAGGGCATGACGGTCTACATCTATAACTGTGGCGATGACGCGCGCGACCAGCTCGCCTGCGATCACCCCGACACCGAGCAGGCCTATCGTCTGGCCATCTGTGGCAACAGCGATCCGAAGCTGTGCCTGGAAAGCTTTCCGTATGTGCAGGCTGCGCCGAACGCCAAGAGCGACAGCGGGCTGTGGAGCGTGATGCTGATCGACCCGAACACGGGCCGACGCGCGCAGCAGGGCCAGCAGGGCGCGTTGAGCGTGTGGGCGTATCGCGAGCGGCCGGTGTACACCTGCTCGCTGGATCGTCAGCCCGGCGATGCCAATTGCGATTCCTTCGGCGAGTTCAATGGACGCCGCAATGGTTATCGCGCGTTCTGGCTCAGGGACGATTTCGGCAACAGCGCCTACAGTTTCTAGTCGGAGGCTCCCCATGAGATGCACTCGCAAACAGATTTCGCTGACGCTCGGCGTCGCAACGGGTCTGGCTCTCGCAGGCCTCGCTAGCTCCGCCAGCGCGGCTCCGAAAGAGGAAAGCCTGGTGCTGCAGAATGGCACCATCGGCTATGTGATGACCGAGAGGGTCTGGGGCGTCTACGAGACCAAGGACGGCAAGGAAGAATGTCCGCAGGGCTTCAACGACGGCAATCGCGAAGAGTTCAAGAAGATCTTCCCCGAGGATGGCAAGCAGCGCACGGTGGTCGAGACGCAGCTCAAGCGTGAAGGCGAGCAGTGGCATCCGCAGACGGCGACCTACAAGATGCCGACCAAGGACGTGCAGGGCAAGATTTCCTACGGCTTGAACCTGGACGGCAAAGTCGGCCCCAACGATTTCGTCAGCCCCGAGGGCGAGAAGGGCATCGACAATCAGCTGTATCGCGCCAACGGCTGCATCGCCGGCTATCGCGAAGGCGGCTCGTTCGCGCACTTCGAAAACCTGTTCATGAAGTCGAGCGAAGACAGCCGCGTGCTGATCGAGATCACCGGCATCGACGATCTGAACAACGACGACGATGTCACGATCACGACCTATCGCGGCCTGGAAAACCTGCTGACCGACGCCACCGGCGACGCCTTCGTGCCCGGCGGCACGCAGCGGATCGACATGCGCTGGGGCAAGCGCTACATCAGCAAGGCGAAGGGCAAGATCGTCGACGGGACCTTGATCTCCGAGCCGATGGACACGCTGCTCATTCCTTGGGGTCGCGGTGTGTCGTACCAGTACCAGGTGTTCCGCGGCGCTCGTTTCAAATTGAAGCTGACGCCGGAAACCGCCGAGGGCCTGCTGGCAGGCTACGCCGATGTGGACAGCTACACGCTGCGTAAGAACGAGGGCTGGTCCACGCACCACCAGAGCTACGGGCAGTTCTCATCGATCACGCAACGTCAGGCGATGAATCGTCTCGCCGACGGCTATCCCGATCCGAAGACTGGCAAGAACACCGCGATTTCATCGGCGTTGCGAGTGAAATTCACACAGGTCTTCATCCAGCGTCCCGATCAGGAGCTGGTGAGCAAGCGCTGAAGCGGCGCCGCGCGGCTGATCGAGCCGCCGGCAGCTCCACACGGTATATCGATGGTCGGCTCACGCGCGAGCGCGCGGGGCAGCTGACGGTCTGGCGTGCACCATGGATTCAGCATGGTTGCAGAGCAGGGGGAAGGCAGAGTTGAGCGCTACACCGGAAACATCCCAAATGTCCGCATCGAGCAGGCGTACCACGCTGCTCGCCAGTCTCGGCGGTGCGCTCGAGTACTACGACTTCATCATCTACGGAATATTCGCGGCGGAAATCGCTCGCGCCATCTTCCCGGCATCTTCCTCGCTGGTTTCGTTGATGGCGTCGTTCGGCGCCTTCGCGGTCGGCTACGTGGCGCGACCGCTCGGCGGCATCGTGCTGAGTCATTTCGGCGATCGCTTCGGTCGCCGGAAAGTCTTCGTCATCTCGCTGCTCGGCATGTCGGGCGCGACGCTGGGCATGGGCCTGGTGCCTTCCTACGAATCGTGGGGCCTTGCGGCGCCCATGCTGATGGTGTTCCTGCGTCTGCTGCAGGGATTCTGTCTGGGCGGCGAGTTGCCGGGCGCGATTACTTACGTGGTGGAAGTCGCGCCGAAGCGCGCTGCTTTCACTAGCGGCTTCGTGTTCTTCTGTGTCATGGGCGGCGTCGTGGTCGCGACCCTGCTCACTCTGTTGATTCAGAACGTCATGACGCCGGAACAGGTGGCTACGTACGGCTGGCGCATTCCGTTCTGGATCGGCGGCGGACTGGGCCTGCTGGGTTTCTGGGTACGCCGCTCGCTGGAAGAATCGCCCGAGTTCGAGCGCGTCAAGAAACAAACGTCGACGAGCCCGTTCCGCGAACTGGTGCGGACTCACCCGCGCGCGGTGTTGATCGGCATCGGCCTGGTGGCATGCACGGCAGCGTTCAACGGTCTGCTGTTCGCCTACATGCCCGCCTATCTGAAAACCGTTTTGAGCGTCGATCCCGACAAGGCGATCGTGGCTCAGAACGTAGCATTGATCGTCCACAGCTTTGCGTTGCTGGCGACGGCGTGGCTCGGCAGTCGCATCGCCCCGCGCCATCTCATGACGGTCGGCACGTTGCTGTTCACGCTGTTCTCCTTCGCGTGGTACGACGCCATCGTCGCCAGTGGCTCGAATCCGTGGCTGCCGCTCGTGTTGGGCGGCGTCGCGGCCGGGTTGTTCAATGGGTCGTTTGCTTTCCTGATCGCGGACCTGTTTCCGACGCGCATCCGCTTCACGGGCATCGCGCTGGTGCTCAACGTCAGCATGACCTGCTTCAGTGGCGCGGCGCCGCTGGCTGCAACCGCGTTGATTCGCGAGACGGGATCGTTGTCCGCGCCTGCATGGTTCATGACTGCGGCGGCGTTGATCGGCCTCGTGTCGAGCCTGTTCGTCAAGCGCCATGGCGGCCAGATGGATCGCGATGAACAGCGTGACGATGAAGTTCCGCCAGCAACGGTTTCGGTTCCGGCGAGTGCCGGCTGATCGCTTCAGAGTAGAAGGTAACGACATGCACAAAGTTCTCAAGGCAAGCCTGACGGCCGCATTCCTGGCAACGGCAGCACTGAATCCGACGCTGTCCAGCGCGGCCAGGCCCGCCGCCTCTTCGCAGCTGGTCGAGTTCGAGCTGATGACCTGGCCCGAAGTGAGGGATGCGCTTGCTGCCGGCAAGACGACCGCTCTGATCTACACCGGTGGCGTCGAGCAGCGCGGTCCGCAGAACGCCAACGGCGGCCACAATCTGATGGCGCGCGGCATCGTCAAAGCGATCGCGCAGAAGCTCGGCAACGCCATCGCGATGCCGGTGCTGCCGCTCACGCCGAACAATGCCAGCGCGCAGCTGCCTGGCACGATCGGTCTGACGCCCGATCTGCTGGAAGCCGTGCTGGAGCGCATGACGGAACAGTCGATCGCGACCGGCTTCAAGAACGTGGTGCTCATGGGCGACCACGGCGGCGGCCAGGGTGAGGGCGACAAGAACGTCTATCGTCGGGTGGCGACCAAGTTGAACGACAAGTACAGCGCGCAGGGCATTCACGTGTTCTATTGCGACGAGGTGTACATGCCGGCGAACACGGCGTTCGATAAGGAAGTCGCCGCGCAGGGCTATCCGGCCAGCCTGCACGGCGGCCTGACCGATACATCCATTATGATGTACCTCGACACGGACGGCACTTACGTGCGCAAGAAGCTGCTGAAAGACGCAGTGGGCATTCCGGTCGGTGCAGACGGCAGGCCGCAAGCCACCGACGATCCGAAGCTGAAGAACGGCATCGTCGGCGACGGCCGTCGCTCGAGCGCCAAGCTCGGCAAGCGCGCCTTCGATCTCAAGGTGGAATACGCGGTGAAGCAGATTCAAGGCTTCATTCCGCCGTCGACCTAACGTATCGCCGGAGCACGCGCATGGAGAACGGGACCCCCGTCATCGATGAGATCGATCGCAGGATTCTCGTTCTCTTGCAGAGCGATGCGTCGCTCCCGTGCAGCAAGATTGCGTCCGAAGTCGGTCTGTCTCAACCGCAATGCTGGCGTCGCATCCAGCAGTTCAGAAGAGACGGCTGGATTTCGGGCGTGGTCGCGTTACTCGATCGCACCAAGCTCGGCGTCGGCACGCAGCTGTTCGTGCACATCAGAGTCGCCAGAAAGGATCCCACCAGTCTCGCGGAGTTCTCGCGAGCCATCCGCGAGTTGCCGGAAGTGCTCGAGTGCCACGCGATTCTGGGGGCCTTCGATTTCATGTTGCGGGTGGTCGTGCCGGATCTGGATGCCTACCACCGCTTTCATTTCGACAAGCTCGATCACGTGCCGCACGTGTGCGAGGTGCGTTGTATGGCGTCGGTGGCTGAGGTCAAGTACACGACCTCGCTGCCGCTCATGTAGCGAGTTGCAGCACGCCGCCAAACCGCTGCAGGGCATCTTCGTCGACCCGCGGCAGCTCGTCATCCAAGCGCGAGCCTTCGTTCGATAGATACATTTCCGCGGACTCGAAGACGTAGCCGTAAAGATAGCGGCACAGCTCGTACGCTCGGGTGCCGACCCAATCGACGGGCAGCAGCGATGTCGGCAGCACCGGATCGCGCAGCAGGATCTTGCGGTACTCGTGGATCAGCAGAGTGCGGATGAGGAAGGCCGTCAGCGGCGCGGGGCGAGAAGAGGAAGCCGCGGCCGCTGCGATAGGCTCGAAGGCAGCGAGCATCTTGCGATATCGCTCGGTGAGCTCTCGTAGATCCCAGCTTTCTGCGGCGAAGCGCTGATCCGCCTCGGCATCGTCGCAGCGAG
This sequence comes from Steroidobacter cummioxidans, assembly GCF_003104955.1. Taxonomy (NCBI): domain Bacteria; kingdom Pseudomonadati; phylum Pseudomonadota; class Gammaproteobacteria; order Steroidobacterales; family Steroidobacteraceae; genus Steroidobacter; species Steroidobacter cummioxidans. Next base: position 146,537 of record NZ_LSRW01000035.1, read on the forward strand.
CTTCGAAGATGTGGGCGAGCGGTGCGTACGGCGTATCGGCGAGCTGATCTCGAGTGTTCGCAGCGCTGCGTGTCGGATGCGTCATGATCCCCGGCATGGGCTGACCGAAGCCCAGCCACGACAGCTCCTTGCGCAAGGCCTCTTTGCCCTCGGTGTCGCCCGGCGGCAGCAGCACCAAGGTCCACAGTCCGCGCCAGCGATCGGGGCCCGCCGCATAGATGCGTCGGGTTGCATCGGCAAAGCGCTCGAGGCCGCGAGCCGACAAGCGATACTCGCTGTGCCGGCCGTAACGCATGCCACTGAGCCAGCCGTCCTGCGTCAGGCGTTGTACCGAGGTTCGCACCAGCCTCTCGGTGATCCCGAATGGGCTGCACAGCTTGATCAGGCTGCCCAGCGAAATGGCGCCGCCTCTCGGCGCGATCGCATCCCCGAAGATAGTAATTATCAACGACCCGCCTCGCAGTGGTCGCTGGCGACGAAATTCCGTCGTCAATTCGCGTGTCTTTGCATCAATTTCCGATGACATGACAGTTTTGTTGTTGGTATTTCAAAATGAGCTCTGGACCCCGTGGACGACACAACCAGCGCGCAAAAAATGATGACACACAAAACATCGCCGATGGCAGGTTTCCGTGTCGCCTTCGCCGTGGCGGCTACTGCATTGCTGGCCGCTTGCAGTGGCGGTGGCCCCAAGGGAGACGCCGCGAGAGGCGAGACGCTGTACGCACAGTGCGCCGGTTGTCACAAGGCGCAAGAGAACTTCACGGGGCCGATGCACTGTGGCCTGGTCGGCCGCAAGGCCGCCAGCGTGCCGGATTTCCCTTACTCCGAAGCGATGCGCAGCTCCGGGCTGACGTGGGACGTGAAGACGCTCGACGAATTTCTCACCTCACCCATCTCCTATGTGCCTGGCACGATGATGGGCTTTGTCGGCTTTCACGATGCGCAGGATCGAGCCGACCTGATTGCATATTTACAGCGTGTTGGCAGCGATCCCGCCATCTGTCCGCCGAAGTAATGCGACAAATGGCCGGTCTGCGCAAAATTATCGTGAGTGACGGCCGGCGCTGAAGAGATTCTTTGCGAGCATGCTGCCGCCAGGCAATTTCCTCGCAAGTCGCATTTACGGATTAAATGACACACGAAGTATTGAGTTGGAAAATTTTGTGTGTCACATTCGTTCCGAAGTCATATGCTGGCCGGAGACTCTCTACCCAGCCGAAACCGGAGAAACGGATACGTGCGTGACTCGAGTCAGGGGGAAAAGGCCAGGCGTTGGCCTTTGATCGCGGGTGGCGTCGCTGCTGTCGCAGCGGTGGCTACCGTGGTCTTCCTCACAAGGGAGCCTTCGCTGCCGCCCAGTGCCGGTAGTCCCGCGCGCGTCAGATTGATGACCGGCACGCAGTTCGCGAATTCCATCCATTACATGTTCGGGCCAAGCATCGATGTCGGCTCGGCGTTCGCTCCGTTACAGCGTGTCGACGGCCTGCTGGCGCTGAATGCGTCGCAGGTGAGCGTCACGATGGGACAGATGCAGGACTTCCAGCGAGCGGCGGTGTCGATCGCCTCGCAGGTGATGAGCGACGGCAATCTGGATCGCGGCGTTCCTTCTCATCGAGATGCACTGGTTCCCTGTCAGCCAGCGTCTGCGACGCAGCCGGATGACGAGTGCGCGGCGACCTTCGTTCGCCAGGCCGGACGGTTGCTGTTCCGTCGTCCGCTCAGCGAACAGAAGGTGGCCGAGCTGGTCGGCAATGCCCATCAGGCGTCGGAATCTCTCAACGACTTCTACGGCGGCTTGCAGGTCGTGCTGGAAAGCATGCTGATCAATCCGCAGTTCCTGTTGATCGAGGACTCCACCGAGCCCGATCCGGATCGACCCGGCCAGCGCCGCCTGGATGGTTATGGACTGGCGTCGCGGCTCAGTTTCCTGTTGTGGAATTCCGTGCCTGACGAAGAGCTGCTCGATGCCGCCGAGAAGGGCGAGCTGTACACCAAGCGCGGCCGCAAGCGCGAAGTGGAGCGAATGCTCGCCAGCCCGCGTCTGGAGAACGGCGTGCGTGCGTTCTTCGACGACATGTTCGGCTTCGATCATTTCGATTCGCTGACCAAGGATCCGCAGCAATATCCAACGATCACCGGTGCGACGCTGCAGGACGCCCGCGAGCAGACCTTGCGTACCGTCGTAGAGCATCTGCTCCACAAGAACGCGGACTATCGCGATCTGTTCACGACTCGCTCGACATTCATTTCACGCGCACTCGGTCCCGTGTATCACGTGGGTGCCGCGCCGGGATGGACTCCTTACGAACTGCCTGCCGACAGCGGTCGTGCTGGCATCCTGACGCACGTCAGCTTCCTCACGTTGCACGCGCATCCTGCGCGCAGCTCGGCGACCTTGCGTGGCAAGGCACTGCGTGAAGTGTTCCTCTGTCAGAAGGTGCCGCCACCGCCGCCGGATGTCGACTTCTCGGCGGTCGAAGATCCCGATTCGAGCTTGAAGACCGCACGCGAGAAGCTGGAAGTCCATCGCACCAATCCGTCGTGCGCGGGTTGTCACAAGATCACGGATCCGATCGGACTGACGCTGGAAAGCTTCGATGGCGCCGGCCAGTTCCGCACCACCGAGAACGGCGCGCAGATCGACTCGAGCGGCGAGCTGGACGGCCAGCCGTTCAAAGACGCGGTGGGCTTGGGCGAGGCGCTCAGGAACAGCCCGGCGTTGCCGACCTGTCTGGTGAAGCAGGTGTACGGCTATGCCACCGGCGGTCCGGTCAACCATCGCGATCCGATGCTCAAGATTTTCGAACAGGACTTTGCCGAGGCCGGTTATCGCGTGGTCGATCTGCTGCGCGAGATCGCGCTGAGCGAAGCGTTCTCGCGAATCGTTCCGGGCCCGGCGGCGCCGGGCAAGAATCAGGATCCTGCGGCGCCGACCGAGGAGATCGAAATCGAGATGCTCACTGCCTTGCATTGAGCGAGCTGGGATTATGCAGCGATTTTACGGGGAATGATTATGAAACGGCCCATCACAAGACGACGTGTGCTGCGTGGCATGTTGGGTGGCGCCGCGGTGAGCGTCGCGCTGCCGCTGCTCGATTGTTTCCTCAACGGCAATGGCACTGCGCTGGCCGATGGCAAGCCGCTGCCGGTGCGCTTTGGTACGTGGTCCTGGGGCTGCGGCATGAGCAAGTCGATTTTCGTGCCGAAGAAGCTCGGCGCGGATTACGACCTGCCCGAGGAGATCGTCTCCTTCAAGCCGGTGCGTCAGCACATCAACCTGCTCACCAACTTCAATGGCTTTCGAGACGCGGCGCCGAACCTGTGCCATTACACAGGCTGGGTGATTCAGCGCGCCGGCACGCCGCCGATGACCAACTTCGATCGCCCCGGCCAGACCATCGATGTGACGGTGGCACGCAGGATCTCCGCCGGCACGCGCTATCAATCCTTGAGCGTGACTGCCACGAGCGACGAGCGCGATACGCTCAGCTATGAGAACGCCACCACGGTCAACACAGCGATCGCTTCGCCGCTGGCGCTTTACGAGAAGCTGTTCGGCGCGGGCTTCCAGGATCCCAACGCACCGGAGTTCAAGCCGGACCCGATGACGATGGTGCGCAAGAGCGCGCTGTCGGGCGTGCTGGAAGATGCCAAGAAGATGCAGGCGAGCGTGGGCGCGGCCGACAAGCAGCGCCTCGATCAATACTTCAGCTCGCTGCGCGATCTGGAGCGCCAGTTCGAGCTGCAAATTACGCGGCCCGAGCCTCGTGAGGCGTGCGTGGTGCCGACCAAGAAATCGGTCGAGCAGGCGATCACCGGCATCGACGCGGAGCATGTCGCGGCTCGTCACAAGATCATGACCGATCTGCTGGTGATGGCGGTGGCCTGCGATCAAACGCGCGTGTTCAACATGCTGTACTCCAAGCCGTTCTCGGGCACCACCAAGAATGGCTACGACAAGCCTCATCACACGGCGACTCACGAAGAGCCGATCGATGAGAGCGTGGGCTATCAGCCGAACGCGTCGTGGTTCACGCGTCGCGCGATGGAGAACTGGGCGTACTTCGTCGAAGCGTTCTCCAAGGTGAAGGAAGGCGACGGCACGTTGCTGGACAACATCCTCATCTACGGCACCACCGATCAGTCGTTCGCCAAGATTCACTCCATCGATGGCCTGCCCATGCTCACGGCGGGCCGTGCGGGCGGCAAGATGAAGACCGGTCTGCACATCGACGGCAAGGGTTCGGCGAGCACACGCATGGGTTACACCGCGCTGAAACTGATGGGTGTCGATGTGCAGTCGTGGGGCACTCAGTCGAATACCACCTCGCAGGAGATCGGCGAGATCCTCGCCTGATCGGCAACGAGAAAGGAGCGGCGATGCGACACTTCATTTCCATCCTGGCTGTTGGCGTCACAGCGGTGTGCGGCGTCGAGGCTGCGTCCGCTGCTGCTCCTGCCGCGCCGGCCGTCAAGGAAGAATACGTTCGCGCCCCGATGCCGCCGGGCATCCAGGTCATCGTCACCGAGCTCGAAGGCCCGGTGTTCGCCGATGCCAACGGCAAGACGCTTTATAAGTGGCCCTATCAGTCATTGCGGGCCGGCTATGTCGGCGATGAGAAGGGTCGCTCCGCGTGCACGACCAAGGTGAGCAGGACCAGCGAAGGTCTGTTCAGTCCGTATCCGCCGGGGCTGGTGCTGCCGCATCTCGACACGCGCCCGAGTTGTGCTGCGATGTGGCCGCCGGTGACCGCGCCCGCTGACGCCAAGCCGGTCGACAAGTGGACCGTGATCAAGCGACCGGACGGTTCGAGCCAGTGGGCCTATGACGGGCAGGCGTTGTACACGTCCGTGCTCGATCGCCAGGCGGGCGATGTGCTTGGTGGCACCAACCGCGATCAATTGAAACAAATGGCCGGCCGCTATCCGGTCGGACCGGCGCCGAAGATTCCTCCGGGCTTCAGCGTCGTGACCACGTTCAATGGCCGCCTGATGGTCAATGCCGATGGTTACTCGGTATATGTCTCCGATCAGGATGGTCCGGATAAATCCAATTGCCGCGCAAGTTGTGAGGACACGTGGAAGCCGATGCTGGCGCCCGCGCTGGCCAAGTCCGATGGCGAGTGGACGATCGTCGAGCGCGCCGCCGGCGTGCGTCAGTGGGCTTTCCGCAAGAAGCCGCTGTACACGTACAACCGTGACACCAGCCTCTACAGCCAGCAGGGCTCCGATGTACCAGGCTGGCACAACGTCTACACGCAGCAGGTCGCAGCGCTGCCCAAGCCGTTCCAGCTGATCGACACGCAAAAGGGCGTTGCGGTTGCGGACGCGAAAGGCAAGGCGGTGTACGCGTACTTGTGCTCGGACGACTCATTCGATCAGTTGGCCTGCGACTACCCCGGCTCGCCGTCCGAATATCGAATCGCCATTTGCGGTGGCGGCGATATCGACCGTTGCCTGAAGAGGTGGCCGTACGTGGTCGCGGATGCGAATGCCAAGAGCGACAGCAAATTGTGGTCGGTGATCGAGATCGAGCCGCGCTCGGGTCGTCTCGCGACTGCCGGTGAATCGGGTGCGCTGCGCGTGTGGGCCTATCGTGGTAGTCCGCTCTACACCTACGCCGACGACACCGAGCCTGGCGATGTGAGAGGCGACCAGGTCGGTGAGATGTACGGTCAGCGCAATGGGTTCACGGTGCTGTGGGTGCGAGACGACTTCTCGCACAGCGAGACCTGAGCGATTCCGGGGGAACGATGCAGAATTCATTCCTTATGCAGGTTGGATGGCGTGCGCTCACTGCGGCGGCGACGCTCGCGGCGGCGCCTGCGATTTCTTTCGCCGCCGACGGCACGGCGCCTCCGGATGGGCGCATCGCTTACGTCACCACCGACATGTACTGGGGCGTCTATCAGACGCCCGATGGCAAGGCGGAGTGTCCCGAAGGCCTCAACAAGTACGGCCCGCGCGAAGTGTTCTCCAAGCTGTATCCGAAGGGCGGCACCGAGATCGACACGCGCCTGGCGCGCGAAGCGTTGAAGTACTACCCGGAAGATTCGAAAGACAACTTTCCCATGCCGGAAGCCCGCGGACCGATCGCGATCGGCTTGAATCTCGACGGCAAAGTCGGTCCGAACGACTTCACCAGTCCCAGCGGCGAGCGAGGCATCGACAACGCGTTGTATCGCGTGATCGGCTGCAGCCCGCAATTTCGTGGGCCGGAAGGACAGTTCCGCTTGTTCGGCAATCGTCTGGTCCGGCAGCTGACTTACAACCGCTCGATCATCGAGATCACCGGCGTCGACAGTCTGCTGAACGATGACTCGGTGCAGGTGACGATTCTGCGAGGCCTGGACCCGCTGCTCACCGATGCCGGCGGCGACAAGATCATGCCGGGCGGCACCCAGCGCGTCGACAACCGCTTCAGCAAGCGTTTCCACAACACGCTCAAGGGCAAGATCGTCAACGGCGTGCTGGAGACGGAAGCGAAGGATGTGACCTGGCCGTGGGCGGTGTTCTTCGGCAACACCAACGAATACAAGTTTCGCGGCATGCAGTTCAAGTTGCAGCTGACCGAGGAGGGCAGAGCGGAAGGCTTGATGGCCGGCTATGCGGATGTCGATACTTACTACCGCACGGTGATGGGCTGGTCGACGCACCACCTGTCCTACGGTCAGCTCGACCCTTCCGGTTTCTGGCGCAAGCTGTGGCAACACGCCGACGGGTATCCCGATGAGAGCGGCAAAATGACGGCCATCTCCTCGTCGGTGAACATTTACATGGTGCAAGTCTATCTGGATCGCGGCGAGCCCAATATCACTGTCTCTCAGTCTCGCTAGCCGACGAAATCATCCCACTCAATTGAATGTCTGCGCCGGCTATGGAGCCGGCGCCTACCCCCGGTTTGCTCTAAAACATGGGGGCGACGAGCCGATCGGGGTGTTTCGAAGTCAACGGAGCCTGACGAAGCGGAAAAAGTGCATGCAGTGTTGTGAATCAGACATTGGCTGAATTCGATGCAGGGAAATGAAATGAGCGTTGGTAACAGAGATAGCGCGCACGGTGCGCTCACTCCGTTGACACTAGCCGCGACAAACGCGGGTAGAATGCGCACGAATTGCCCACCGTCGAGCGCGACGGCACAGACAATCGACTACAACCAGATCGCTTCCCGGTTCTATCACGACCTGTCGCTCAGCAAGCAGCTGGCCATCGCGGGCACCGAGATCCAGCTGTTCTTGAACGTGGCGAATGTGCTGGATGAGCAGCCACCGTTGGTCGCGAGCGCGAAGCCGTCGCTGATGTCAACCAACCCACAGCTGTATGACACGAGCGGTCGCGCCCGCGAGGGCGGCGTGCGGTTCGAGTTTTGAGTTCGTAATGATTTTTCAAGGACGCCAACCAATCTCTTAAGGGGAGAAAGTCCGAATGACGATGATGATGGAAAGAAGCTCAATCCTGCGGCGGCAGGATTGCACGGTGGCCGTCGCCGTGCGTCGTACGCTGGGGGTTGCTGGCAGCACGCTGCTGGCGCTTACATCGCTGGCCGCTGGCACAGCGATGGCACAAGAGGCACAGGACGCACAGAGCGTCGGTGTGCTGCAAGAAGTCACTGTGACCGGCACGCGCATCGTGCGTGACGGCTACGAAGCTCCCACGCCAGTCTCAGTGCTGGGCTCGGAGCAGCTCGAGAAAATGGCTACCACCAACCTCGCCGACTCGGTGAACCGTTTGCCGGCGCTGTCGGGTGGCCGTAGCTCGCACAACTATTCCGGTAACGTCAGCTCCGGCACCGCCGGCATCAACACCTTGAACCTGCGCGGCTTGGGCGCCAACCGCACGCTGGTGTTGTTGGATGGCAAGCGCATGGTCCCGGCCACGCTGGGCACGGGCGACACCGCCACCGGCGCGCCGGACGTGAACGCCATTCCGACCGCACTGATTCAACGTATGGAAATCGTGACCGGCGGTGCGTCCGCTGTGTACGGCTCCGATGCGTTGGCCGGCGTGGTCAACTTCATCCTCGATAAGGAGTTCACTGGCATCAAGGGCACGGCCCAGTACGGCCAGAGCACCTATCACGACGGCGACAGCCAGCTGTACTCGCTGGCCATGGGCACGCCGTTCGCCGATGACCGCGGCCACCTGTTGCTCAGCGCCGAATGGACCGGCTCCGACGAAATCCGCGGCAACAATCGTCCGTGGAACTCCAAGGGCTATCAGCTCATCAACAACCCGACTTACACGCCGACCAACGGCCAGCCGGCGCTGATCCATGTGTATAACGCGGGCTTGGGTCAGGCCACGCGTGGCGGTTTGATCCGCGGATGCTACGGCGTGGGCTCCAACACTGTGTCGACCTGCGGCCTGAGTGGCACTGACTTCGTCGAAGGTGGCCAGCCGTTGCCGTTCAACTTTGGCAACATCATCAGCAACCCGTACATGTCGGGCGGCGATTGGGAGCGTTCGCGCACCTACAACGAACAGTCGCTGACGATGCAGATGGAGCGCAGCACCGCGTTCGGCCGCGCCAGCTTCGACGTGACCGACAACGCGACAGTGTATGGCGAGCTGGGTTATTCGAAGACGCGCGCGATCAACCACCATGCGCTGCGCACGTTCGATTTCAATCTGCAGATTTCGCGCAACAATCCGTACCTGCCGGAAGATATGCGGGACTACATGGACGCTAACGGCTATGACCGGCTCGCGTTCGGCACGATCAACGGCGACCTGCCACCGGTGCAAGGCGACAACACGCGTACCTTCAAGCGCTACGCGCTCGGTGCCGAAGGCAGCCTGGAAATCGGCGGCGACGAGTGGTCGTGGGATATCTACGCTCAGCGCAGCACCACCGAGGCGTTGCAGACAGCGCCCGGCAATCGCATCAACGACAACTACTCGCGTGCCATCAACACCACTCGTGACGCGTCGGGCCGCATCGTATGCGCTCCCCACCCTACGCTCGCAGCCGATCCCGCGTGCTTGCCGTACAACCCGTTCGGCGTGGGCGTGAACTCGCAAGCGGTGATCGACTACATCACCGAAATGGGCTGGGCCGAGCAGGAGCTGACGCAGGACGTGGTTGCGGCCAGCGCCAGCGGCACGCCGTTCGAGTCTTGGGCCGGTCCGATCTCGGTGGCATTCGGTGCCGAGCATCGTCGTGAGAAGGTCGAAGGCGTCGCCAGCGAGCTCGACGAGGCGAGCAAGTTCTTCGCCGGCAACTGGCATGCATCGCACGGCAGTTACAATGTGACGGAGGCCTTCCTCGAGACGGTCGTGCCGTTGGCGAAAGATCTGCCCTTCGCGCAGGCGCTGGACTTGAACGCTGCTGCTCGTTGGACGGACTACAGCACTTCCGGCGACGTGGTGACGTGGAAGTTGGGCGCGACCTGGCAGCCCATCGATGACGTTCGCTTCCGTGTGACTCGTTCGCGCGATATCCGTGCTCCCAGCCTCGGCGATCTGTTCAATGCAGGCCAGAGCGGCGGCAGCAACTTCAACGATCCGCGGGTGACTCGGGCGGAGCGCCAGTATCTGGTGACCAGCGTCACCACCGGCAATCCGAATCTGGTGCCTGAAGAGGCGGATACCCTGGGTGTCGGCGTGGTGTTCTCGCCAAGCTTCGTCCCGGGCTTCACGATGTCGCTCGACTACTACCATATCGAGATCAACGGCGCGATTGCGTCGCTCGGTGCGCAGAACATCGCCGACCGCTGCGAGGCTGGTGCTACCAATCTGTGCCAGTACGTGATTCGTGACCCTGCGCAGGACGACAAGATCATCACCGTGATCAACCAGCCGCAGAACATCTTGGGTCAGGTCGCTGCTGGCTACGACCTCGAGATGAGCTACCGCTTGCCCTTCGGACCTGGCGACCTCGAGTTGCGTGCTTTGGGCACGTACTTCGACAAGCTGGAGACCCAGGACAGCAACGGTCGCACCGTCGACGGCTCCGGCATGAATGCCGGCGGCGCCGGCGTCGGCTTCGGCAACGCGCTGATCTCACCGAAGTATCGTTATCTCGTGTCCGCTTCCTATAACTGGGATCCGGTCACGACGACGCTGACGATGCGCGGTGTCAGCTCGGGCAGGTACAACAACAACACGTTCATCACCTGCACCGAGGACTGCCCGCCGTCCACGCTGAACAATCCGACCATCAGCAGCAATCACATCGATGGCCGGAGGTTACTTCGACCTTGTTCGTTTTCAACGGCAAAGCTTGCTCGACACGGGCGCACAGCTTGTTTCTTTTTCATTCGTTCGAGAACCCTGCTGAACACGGAACCTGCGCTGGTTTCCGGTACCCGCAACGGCGGTTACTACAACGGCCAGGACAACGCCGATTATTACGACCGTCTGGGTCGTTACTATCGCGCGGGTGTTCGCTTCCAGTTCTAAGAGCTGGTGATTGCGCAGACGGGGCGGGCGGTAACGTCCGCCCCGGACTGCCAGATGTTGTGATGTCCGTTCCATCGTTGCGTAGCTGGAGTCGAATCGCATGAGATCTCATCGTCTGCTTGCTGGCCTGCTGGCCGGTCTCCTGACCCTTCCCGCGCTGGCCGCCGGCCCGGATTCGGTTCGCTCTTCGGCGCTCGCCGACAATGGCTTGAAAAAGGAAGATTTCCCGCGCTGGCAAAAGGTCGCGCCGGACGCTTATATCTTCGAGGGCGTGCACTCTCCGGATACCAGCGGTGCCATCTTCACCACGGTTTCGCTCGTGGTGATTACGAAGCAGGGCGTGCTGGTGGTCGACGGCCAGGGCAGCGTGCCCGAGAGCCAGCAGCTGATCGATCAGATCAAGAAAGTTACATCCCAGCCCATCAAGTATGTGGTGGTTGGCTCCGACCACGGTGACCATACCGCCGGCAACGCGGCTTTGACGGCTGCGTATCCCGATGCTGTGTTTGTTGCAACCGCCTTCTCGAAAGAGGCGCTTGCGAAAAACAAGAACGCCGCGGTGCCGACGAAGTTGGTGAAAGATCGCGAGACGATCAAGTTGGGTGGCACCGAGGTTCAAGTGCTGAACCTGGGGCGCGCACATACTGGCGGCGATCTGGTGGTCTATCTGCCGGCCAGCAAGGTTTTGTTCATGAGCGAGGTGTATCTGCGCGGCCTGTTCCCCGCGATGCGCAGCGCTTATCCGAGTGAGTGGATTGCGACCATCGACAAGGCATTGGCGATGGATGTTTCCTTGTACATCCCCGGTCACGGCTTCACCGATGGTCCGGCGGTGATGAAGCAGGATCTCGTCGAGTTCAAGAAGGCGATCGAGGCCGTGATGGTCGAGTCGAAGCGCCTGCACGCGGCGGGTTTGAAGTGCGAGTCGCCGAGGGAGTGTCCGGCGATGGAACAGGCGAACTGGGGTCCGTATCAGAAGTGGCCGGCGAGCGGCAGTCAGGGCCCCGTGGCGGTTGCGAAGGTTTATCAGGAGCTGGAAGGCAAGCTGCCCTGAGCAAATTCGGCGTGGGATCTAAAACTAGATCCCACCCGACACTCGCAGCACCGTCGCATTCACATAGGACGCCTCGTCCGAAAGCAGCCACAGCACAGCGGCAGCAATTTCCTCAGGTTCACCGACACGCCCGCTCGGGATTCGCGAGACGACACGAGCGGGGCGGTTGGGCTCACCGGCAGCCGCGTGGATGTCGGTGAAGACGGTGCCGGGCGACACCGCATTGATGCGGATGCCCTTGGGTGCGAGCTCCTTGCCTAGACCCACCGTTAGCGCTTCGACCCCCGCCTTGGTCGCGGCATAGTGCACGTATTCACCAGGCGCGCCGAGCGTCGCGGCAATCGAAGAAACATTGACCATGCGGCCGGCGGTGCCACGCGCCAGCCAGCGTCGCGCTGCCTCTTGAGCGAGCCACATGGTGCCCAGGAGATTGACTTCGGTGGTTCGTCGCAGCGTATCGACGGTTGCAGCGACGAACGAACCAATGGGGCCCGTGATGCCGGCATTGTTGACCACCATGGAGACCGGACCCAAGCGCGCTTCGATGGCATCCATCAGACTGCGCGCTGACTCCGGGGCGGCGACGTCCTGACGAACGGCAAATGCGACTCCGCCTGCACCGGTAATCTCCTCGACCAGCGCGAGGGCCGCCTGCTCGTTCGATTGATAAGAGAAGCCGACGGCGATGCCGCGAGCCGCCGCGCCGCGCACGATCTCTGCCCCGATCCCGCGACCACCGCCCGTGACGACCAACACATGCGAATTCATGGACGAGTCCCTGTGAGATGAGTGTATGCCGCTTGCACGGCGACCATGTCGAAGGTCCCGCGATCGAGTGCCACGGCTTGGCCGTACAGGCGGCGACACGTTTCGATGAGTGGAGTGGCTGCGCTTGCGGCGCCAGTCTCATCCAGGATCAGATCGACGTTCTTCAAAACGTCGGCGAGCGCCGCTTGCGGCGCCCAGTCCTGTGCTGCGAGCTTTGCGGCCTTCACTTGCGATACCGGATTCGCCATGGGAGTCACGGCGAGCACGTCGCGTAGAGCGTTCGCGTCGATGTTCGCGCGCTCGGCGAAATGAAATGTTTCGACCAGGCCCGTCACCATGACGATCATGAACAGGTTGACTGCCAGCTTCATCCTCAGGCCGCCGGGCACCGGACCGCAGTCGAAGGTTTCGCGGCAGATCGGGCCGAGCAGCCGCCTGGCGACAGCAACATCCGCCGGATCGCCGGCGACCATTGCGACCAGCTGCCGCTCCTCCGCTGGCTTTCGAGAGCCCGATACGGGCGCTTCCACGTAGCGTCCGCCGACAGCGCGGATGTCCGCAGCCAGCGCGCTGGAATATTCAGGCGACGCCGTGCCGGTGTTGATGATGAGGCGGCCTTGCAGACGCTGCTTGAACTGCGGGCCGCCGCGACCGAGCACTTCGTCGATGGCGGCTGGCGTTGCCAGCATCATGACGAGTGTCTCGCACGCATCGAAGATTGCATCGATATCGATCGCGACCGTGGCGCCAGCCTCGACGATGCGCTCGGTCTTGCCGGACGTTCTGTTCCACACCATGAGAGGTGTGCCCGACAGCGACAGATTCGCCGCCATCGGTTGTCCCATCAATCCCAGACCCAGAAAGCCGATGCGACTGCGCGGCGAAACATCTTCATTCATCACGAGCTTGAGCGCGTCTGCTTGCAACCGAGGATGCAAAGATCATGGAAGCATCGATGCTTCATTGCAAGCAAACGCATCGTGATAATGAGGCTGCTGCAAACATTTATGATGCGTGCGCTGGCAGGATCAATTTTTTGTTATTGCTGGTGTGATTTTTCCAGCCAATGATCTCGTGCAGGTCGCGGTGATTTGAAATGTGCAGACACAGTTGCGGGTCAATTGAGCCGTTACACCTCACAGCGAACATCGAGACGCGAGCGATCGATCCGTCAGGATGGCACCGGGCCGCAATACGTTGAATGTCACGCCGGACGCGCGTTCGTTGCGTGCATCGACTACCACCGCGTGCTGAGCAATATCGCCGGTCATCTCGATGCTGCGTTCTCAGAAGATGGCCTGCATCCCAATGTCGCTGGCTACGCCCGCATGAGGCAGGCGTTGCAAGCCTGCGCGACGGTGTCTCGCTTGACACGATACAAAACAAGTTGCAACCTCAGCTACGCTCAACAGCGCTACCAGGGAAGGCCAGAAGAATGAGTCACCGGGAATTTTCCGTAGTTTCGGCGCCCATGCGTTTTCTCATGTGCAGAATTCAACGCCGTAGATCCTTTACTGCGCTTGCCTGCGTCCTCTATCTAGCGTTCCCGCAAACTGCACTGGCATGGGATGGCGCAGTGGCGGGTTACCTCGCAGGAGCTGATGTCGCCGACGGTCCCAGTTACGCATTCCGAATCGATCTGCAAGGCTCGCCAGCCATGTGCGGCGGCACGGCCACTTGGGCGTACATCAACACGGACAATCCAAACTACCATGTGTACGTTGCGGCGCTGCTAGCCGCCAAGGCGTCCGGGGCTCACGTAACCGTCTATTCAACTCGTGATGCGGGCACCGGCTATTGCCGAATCGGTTACGTACGGACGACGACTTAACGAGAGGAGATCTGTTGAGCTGCAGTGGGGCAGGCCTTCGTATCGATCAAATTGAAGGCGCATTCAGGAGGGTCGTTCCACCGTTGCCGCGGCACACATAGCTAGTGCTATGGTGCCGGGCTTGGATTCGGGTCTAGTTGCCGCCGGCAGCCACAGCGCTGTCGGCTTCGCGAAACTTGCGAATGATCCGGTCCTGGATCCATTGCTTGCTCCACCAGTCCACCGGCGTCACCGCGTTGCCATTGAGCAGCATGGTGAAGTGCAAGTGATCGCCGCCGGCCATGCCGGTGGCGCCGGTACGGCCCAGGTCCTGACCCGCCGTGATTGGGTCGCCGACTTTGACGCCGATGGAGGACAAGTGCGCGTACAGCGACTGCAAGCCCATACCGTGATCGACGATCACGCAGTTGCCGTAGATGCCCAGCCAGCCCGCGAAGACGACAGTGCCGGCATTTGAAGCATGCACCGGCGCATTGGAGGTCGACGCCAGATCGAACCCGAGATGGGTTTGCTGGTCGACCGACTGGTCGCGATAGATGTAGCTGCGTTGATCGGCGAAGCCCGCCTCGACCGCGGTATTGGCGAGCTGCTTGAACGTGTCTTTCCACAGCACGCGCGGCGCGGAGTGGCTGGCGAGCTCGGTGATGGTCGCATTGTTCTGCCGGCGCAAGTCCCGGTTGATCGCCAGGAACGAGGCGAGCAGATCGGCGGGATCCTGCACCTTGAAGTCGGCGGTGTTCTGCAGGATCGCAGGCACGACCTTGCCCAGGAAGCGGTCATCCAGCCCGATGCGGCTCTGGCGGAAACGCTTCGGGATCACCCGGTAGTCGAAGCTGGCGCGGCTTTCGTTGCCGTAGTCGTCGCGCGCAAACAGGCTGATCGGGGTGGCCGGATCCTGATCCCACAGCAGCGCGAAGAAGGCCACATGCAGGTCGGGGCTGGCACCGGCAATTCCGGCGCCGGCGGCGGGATACCCCGGATATTCCTTGTCACCGACGCGCACGCCGGACTTCGCCCCGGCGGTGGTGCGATACACGACCACTTCCGAGCCGCCCTGGTTGATGAAGTGATGCACCGACTGTACGCCAATCTGCGGCGGCGTCAGGTGAACCTCGAACTCGTGGTCCGCCGCACCGGAGGCGGTCCGCAATCCAAAGAACACCGGGCCGGAGGCGCTCACGACGATGCGAGCGTTACCTGCCTGCAGTTCGGGCACATCCTGTTTGCCCACCGTTCGAGTGACGCGGACCCGATCCGGCAGCGGCGTCAGCTGCGCAGCCGACGCACTGTCGCTCAGGCTGAACAAGGTCGCCTTGCGTTCGCCATTTTGCTCGAGCCACACATCCAGCTGCTGCAAGCGCTCGCGCGGCGTGGCCACCTCGACCGTCAGCTGGCCGCTTTGCCCGACGCCCTTGGTGGGCTCGAGGATTTCGACCGTCGGGCCGGGCAGGGTGCCCGCGTAATACCAGACACCTCCGGCACCAGCTGCGAGCAGCACGAGCAGGACAAGAAACGTTCGCATCGATCAACCCCGATTCACCGGTTGGAATGTTACCGGGCCCGATTGTGGCAGCTTGTGTGACTCGAATCAGCTACAGGATCCCGCAGGTCAGCTCGACGGCTGGGTCACGACGAACCCTTGCTCGAGCGCGATCGTGAGTTGCGAGCCCGCCTGCAGCAGCACTTCCGAGCCGGTATTTTTTGCCACTACCGCGCCGGCCGCACCGCCCAGGATGCCGCCGATCACCTTGCCCTTGGTGCCGTGCTTGATCTGATGACCGATCACCGCGCCAGCGGCGGCGCCACCGAGGATCTTCGCGGCGTCGGCGCCTTTCTCGCTTTCGCCCAGCTGCTGCAGCTCGCCGCGAATGGGCATCTGCCGGCCATCGGCCAGCTCGAGTTGATCGAAGCGCAGGCCGAGCGCCGGCACCGCGCCAATCTGGCTGCTGCCAGAGACGACTTCAGTGACCGTTCCGGTGACACGCGAGCCTTCGGGCGCAACCAGACGATCGCCGCTGCGCAATGCCGTCGCCAGGCGCGCCTCGAATCGATCGCCAACCTTGGCGGTTTTGGTAGTGACGTCGGACGTAAGCGCCACGACGAGTTGCGTACCGGCGCGAATTTCCACGGGTACTTGTACTGGTGCGGTGACCGGCGGCGGCGTCGGGTTCTGAGCAACGGCAGCCGGGCGTGATTCAGCGGCCTTCTTGGCGGCCGCGCGCTTTGCGGCGGCTTCATCGGCAGCTTTCTTGGCTGCCGCGACCTTCGCCGCTTCTCGTTCAGCTGCTTCAGCCTCGGCACGGCGCTGCGCCTCCTGCTCGGCTTCCTTGGTCTTGATTTCGGCCTCGCGCTGGGCGAGCTGCTGCTCTCGCGCTTCGAGTTCGGCTGCCTTCGCAGCCGCCGCATCAGGCGTATTGGCCGCTGCAGGGGCGGCGTCCTGGCGGCCGCAACCGGTCAGCGCAACCGCCATCACGCAGGTGGCCAGATACATACCCAAGTGCTGAGATTTCATCGGGAAAATCCTTCAGCGGCGTTGGCCGCGTTATGACAGTGACGCACAAATTACGTCATCGAGACGGTGCGTCCCGACACGCATTTCACAGATTCTCGAACCGGGTCGATACCAGCCGGCATCTCGAAATCGTCTCAGGCGATTGACGATGTCGCTGAGGGCCGACGGCGCCCCTTTGTTTCCTACAGTCGCAGGTTGCGCCGACCGAACTCCTCGGCAGAGGAGTGGGCCGATGCCGGGTTGCGGATCAGCTCGAAATAGCGGAGCCGCTTGTAGACTGCATAGCTCGCTTCGATGAACGCGGCCACGAAGCCGCGCGAGCCGTCCAGAAACGCGAGCCGCAACAGGTAGTCCTTGCTGAAGATCGCCGCGAATACGAAGGGACATTCCCACAGCCGCGTGGGTCGGCCGCGATCGCGCCAGTCGAGCATCTTCAGCTCCGCATAACGCAGCAGCTTGCATTGACGATGTACGAGGGTGGGATTGTGGTCGTGGTAGACCGGGGCGCGAAAGCGGGTGACGTGCCCGGTGAATTCCAGCGATTCATGCACACGCACGTCGCGCCAGCGGGCACGTCGTCGATGATACAGACGCGTGATCTTTTCTCGCGCCATGGGCCGATACCAGCGCATCGGCGCGCCCATGAACCAGGAGGCGCGAACCAACGTCGCGCCAGCACTCTCCGAAGCGAGCAGGGCGGGCAGATGACGCATCATTTCGCCGACCAGTTCGGCGACAGATACTCGTCCGCGTCGAGATACAAGATCCAGTCGTGCGCCGCCTGGGTCGCGCCCTGTCTCTTATACACATCTCCGAGCC
>NZ_LSRW01000036.1:0-17255 GCF_003104955.1 Steroidobacter cummioxidans
GCAGTCGCTCCCGGTTACCCTATAAACTTGCGCGTACCAGCTTCGTATTGGCGCATTAGTGCTCGCAACACATCGGCGTCCAACCACACGCTTGCTTCAGAGGCTCATCGCTCATCATGGCTCACTGGACCGCGTCCGCGCTGCTTGATGCCGGTACATTCTTTGGCGCTCCCGCCGCCGGGGAAACGCGTGGCACCGCAGTGTTGCAGATCTCCATGTCGGCACGGGACGTAACACATCCCACCTCAGATGCCGGATATACGCCTGCAAGCGAATCCTCGTGAGTCGAACTCGATCAGTCTCTACTTGCAGGGGGAGTCCATATACGCCGAGTGTTAAATTCACCCATTCCTCGACGAGCATCTAACGATCGCACCATCCCCTGGCTTCGCGCCGCGTAACCACGCGGATAGCCACACTTCGTCGCCCAGGGAGTCGCTAGGAACATAGCCGCCAACGCTCCTTCTTCTACGCGCGCCCAGCGAAGCCGCGCCCTTCCTCTAACCAGCGACACACCCACGCCCGCTCCCGCGCGCAAAGCGCGCTGTCAGCGCCAGCAAAAAGCAATCGATATGCAGGATCGGACATAGCGCCCTGCCCTGCCCTCGTTATATCCTGACGGATATCGCGCAGCCCGCCGCGACAGCGGCATCAAGCAGCGCACTGAAAAAAAGCACCAGGGAGCCCCAGCTTGGCAAAGAAACCTTTCCGCACAGCGACACTCGCGATGGGCGCGCCGCTCGCTGCAATCTGCGTGAGCGGCCTCGCGCATGCCGACGACAGCAGTGTCTTTGCGCTCGGCCAGATCACCGTCGTTGCACCTCGCATGAATACGGTCCTCGGCGACGCCACCGTCAGCCAGGACGAAGTGTGGAACTTCAACGTAAACACGCTCGATGAGGCCGTGAAACTCGTCCCTGGCGTGACCAGCACGTTCGACTCGAACGGTCGCCGCAACGAACATGACATCCTGGTGCGTGGCTACGGCCGCTGGCAGGTGCCGCTGTCCATCGATGGCATTCGCGTCTATCTTCCCGCCGACAATCGGCTCGACTTCAATCGTTTCCTCACGCAGGACCTCGCCGAGATTCAAATCCGCAAAGGCTATGCCTCGGTATTGGACGGCCCCGGCGGCCTCGGCGGTGCGATCAATCTGGTGACTCGCAAACCCACCAAGGAATTCGAGTCGTCGTTTCAAAGCAGCGCCATGTTCGGCAACAACGACTACGAAGGCTGGAGCAGCACGCTCAGCCTCGGCACCCGACAAGACAAGTATTACGTGCAGGCGAGCGGCAGCTATCTCGACCGCGACCACTGGTCGCTCTCCGACGATTTCCGCCCCACCGCCATGGAAGACGGCGGCAAACGCAACGGCTCCGCCACCACCGACTGGCGCGTGAACGTCAAAGTCGGCTACACGCCGAACGAAACCGACGAGTACAGCCTCAGCTACACCAAGCAGGAAGGCCAGAAAGGCGCGCCGCTGCAAGTCTTCAACAACCCGCCGAATCCGCCCAACAGTTATTGGACGTGGCCGTGGTGGGACACGAACAGCATCTACTGGCTGTCTCACACGCAACTCAGCGACAGCAGTTATTTGAAGACGCGGTTGTTCTACAACACGTTCGACAACGCGCTCTGGGCCTATGACGATGCGACCTATACGACCCAGTCACTCAACGGCCGCTTCCGCAGCGCCTACGACGACGAAGGCTACGGCGGCAGCATCGAAGCGGGCATGGCGCTGAGCGAAAGCAACACACTCAAAGGCGCGATTCACTATCGCGTCGATGAGCATCGCGAGATCAACTACAACCGTCCAACGCATCCGACGCTCGCCACGACCGAGCCGTGGACTGGAACGCGTGAGCACACGTGGTCCGTTGCATTGGAAGACACCATGCAGTTCACGTCACAGCTCAGCGCCGTAGTCGGCGTGAGCTATGACAAGAACGAGCTGAAGGAAGCCACCGATTACTCGACCGCCCTCGGCGTCTACAACTACCCGACCGGCGACAGCGACGCCGTCAACGCGCAAGCCGCCATCTACTGGCGTTACAACGATGCCGCTCAGCTGCACGCGTCGATCTCGTCGCGTTCTCGGTTCGCCACCATCTTCGAGCGCTTCAGCACGCGCTTCGGCAACGCCGTGCCCAATCCAGACCTGGATGCGGAACGCGGCCTCAACTACGAGATCGGCTGGAACAGCGGCACGCAGTGGGACAACACGACGCTGTCCGCGGCCGTGTTCTACAACGACATCAGCAACATGATTCAGACGGTGATCGTGCAAGCGTCACCGCAGCTGACGCAGACGCAGAACGTCGGCGATGGCGCAGCGTACGGCATCGAACTGAGCGCCGATTCGCAACTCAGCGATCAGCTGCGCATCGGTGCGAACTACAGCTATCTGCATCGCGAGATCACCGACGCCTTGCAACCCGGCCTGCGCCCCACCGGCACACCGACGCATCAGGCCCTGGTGTTCGTGAGCTATCAGCCCATCCCGCAACTCACCTTGATGCCGAACGTCGAGCTGGCGGATGACCGCTGGAGCGATCGCACCGGCGGCGGCTTCGTGGAAGTCGGCGAGTATGTGCTGGCGAATCTACAAGTGCAGTATCGCGGCAGCGACTCGTGGGAGCTGGCTCTCGGCGCGCGCAATATGCTGGATAAGAACTATCAGCTCGCGTTCGGTTACCCTGAACAGGGCCGCACCTACTACGCCAAGTTCAAGCTGGACTTTTAATCAGTGAACGCAGCTCCATCACCGAGACGACGCTCGCTTGGCCGCCGCCGTGGCCGGCGAGCGCTGCGTGCGGGTGATGGAACGACGCGTACCCTCGCGCTGAGTGCTCACCGTCTTCAGCATGGAGCCGAAGTATTTCTCGGCGCGGGTGTTGGTCTCTTTTTCGAACTGCCGATACGCGGCCACGATCGCTTCGCCGAACTCGGTGAGCGTCGTGCCGCCGCCGCCCGAGCCGCCCGTGCTGGTGAGGACCAGCGGCTCGCGGAAGGTTTGATTGAGACTGGCCAGCAACTGCCAGGCGCGGCGGTAGCTCATATCCAGATCGCGCGCCGCCTGCGACAGCGAGCCGGAATCGCGCATTTTCTCGAGCAACGCCACCTTGCCCGGTCCGATGGCATGGTCGGAATCGAAATCCACACGCAACGTAATCTTGAGCCGGCTCATGGTGGGTCTCCGCGGGCGAAGCAGGAAAGTAACGCAGCGCCGCCCGCGATCCAAGCGCCGGCGGCCATCGAGGTATCAGCATGATCAAATCCCTGGCGCGCAGCCTTGCGCAGCTTCTCACTGCCGCCCTGTTGCTGGCCCAGACGGCCACGGCGGCCGAAGCGCAACGCCAGCCGTTGATCGTGTTCGCGGCCGCCTCGCTGACCGATGTGTTGCAACAGACCGGTCAGCTGTACACCAAGCAATCCAACGTGCCGGTGAAGTTCTCGTTCGCCGCCAGCTCCGCACTGGCCAAGCAGATCGAGTCGGGTGCGAGGGCCGACGCGTTCCTGTCCGCCGACCAGGATTGGATGAACTACCTGCAGGAGCGCAAGCTGATCGACGTCGACACGCGCAGCGACCTGCTGGGCAATCGCCTGGTGCTGATCGCACCGAAGGACAGCAAGGTCACGTTGAAGCTGCAGAAAGGCGCCCCCTTGCTGGCCGCGCTCGGCCCGAACGGCCGCCTGTCCACCGGCGATCCGGACTCTGTGCCGGTCGGCAAGTACGCCAAGACCGCGCTCGGCAATCTTGATCTGTGGCCTGCCATCGAACCTCGCCTCGTGCGAGCGGACAACGTTCGTGTCGCGCTGATGTACGTGGCTCGCGGCGAAGCGCCGCTCGGCATCGTCTATGCGACCGATGCTGCCGTCGAGCCGCAGGTTCGGGTGGTCGATCTGTTCCCCGAGTCGTCGCACCCGCCCATCTCGTATCCGGTGGCGGCAACGACCAGCGCCTCGCCGCAGACGGCCTCATTCCTGAAGTTCCTGCGCAGCGATGCCGCTCGCGGCATCTTCACTAAAGCGGGTTTCACCATCCTGGGCGGCGGCATGGCAGCGGACAGCGCTCCAGCGTGCAGCGGTTTCCGCTTCGATGTGAGCAAGGAACTGCAGGTATTCGCAAGCAAGCCTCGCGAAGTGACCGCAACGACCACGGTGAACTCAGCCGCGCCGATCGATGTGAATCAGCTGTACGCCGTGACCCTGGCGGAGCAAAGCAAAATGTCGTTCGCGACTCCGCCTGGAAAGTCGACGGTGGCCGACGGTTCGTACGCCGGCCTGCTCAAAGTCACCTCGCCTCGCGCCCGAACCATTCGCGTCACCGCGACCGAAGCCGCCTGGCTCGACGTGCTCAGCGGCGGCAAATTGATCGACTCGACGCGTCACACCGGCAGCGGCAACTGCAAAGTGCTACGCAAGGTCGTGGAGTTCAATGTCGCGCCGGACCAGCCCGTAGTGATTCAAGTCAGCGGCAGCACCGAGCAGCAGATCAAGCTCGCAGTGACGACGAACTGAGGGGCGATCCTTCGAGAAACGCGTGCCCCCGAATCGAAACGGACTTCACCAGCGCCCACACCGGCAAACCGACGCGCAGGCCCAATGCCGTCGTAGCGGCCCGCGTCACGCGCGACAGGACCGACGCGCCGCCGATATCGACATAGACCAGCTCCGCATCCTCATCATCTGGAACGATCCGCGCGATCGTTCCAGTCATGATGTTGCGGACGCTGAGGTTGTCGGGTCGCGAGGTCGCGAGAATGATATCGCGCGCGAGCAGTTGCGCTCGGATGTGAGCCCCTGCACGCGCCGCTCGCAGATGAATCCGCAGCACGTTCGACCCGATGCGAACGCTCGCCAGGCCGCTGCCCTCATCCACCGATTCGACGACGCCGTGAACTACCGCACCCACGGCTTCCGGCCCCACGATCGCCCGCAACTCCGGATGCAGGCTCACCTCGTCCAGCGAGCCTTGGGACAGCACCTTGCCTTGCTCCATCAACACGACATGGGTCGCGAGCCGGAGCACCTCTTCGAACTGGTGGCTCACATAGATCATGGGAATCGCCAGCTCATCGCGCAGCTTTTCCAGATACGGCAAGACCTCTTCGCGACGCGCGGCGTCGAGTGACGCCAACGGTTCATCGAGAATCAACAATCGCGGACTCATCAATAATGCGCGGCCGAGCGCGACGCGCTGACGTTCGCCACCCGACAGCTGATGCACTCGCCGCGTCAACAGCGGCTCGAGCCCGAGCAGCGGCGCGACTGTGTCGAGAGTGATGCGCGGCGTATCTCGATGCGCCTTCGCGCGCTTCTCTCCATAGCGCAGATTCCCCATCACATCCAGGTGAGGAAACAATCGCGCATCCTGAAAGACGTAACCGATGCGCCGGTGCTCGGCCCGGAGCGAACTGCCGTTCTGATCGAGCGCGACGCCGTCGATCACGATGTGCGCCTCGTCGGCCGGCAGCAGTCCCGCAACGATATTCGCTAGTGTCGTCTTACCGCAGCCGGAGCGGCCGAACAGCGCAACCACGCCTGGCGATGCAACTTCGATGGCCACGTCGAGCACGAAGGCGTCGCGTCGCTTCTTGGCGCGAATACTGAACATGCGGCCGCTACCTTCCCAACATCCGGCGCACGCGACGCGCGATGAATTCAGCCGCGATCAATCCGAGCAGACCGAGCGAGAACGAAATGGTCGCGAGACGAGCCGCCATGGCGTCGCCCCCTGGCGTCTGCAAAGCGGTGTAGAGCGCCAACGGCAGCGTGCGCGTCTCGCCTGGAATGTTTGAAACGAAAGTGATGACGGCGCCGAACTCGCCGAGCCCCGCCGAGAACGCGGTGACTGCGCCGGCCAGAATGCCCGGCAGCATCAGCGGCAAAGTCACAGTAAAGAAACGATCCCAAGCGCCTGCACCGAGCGTGCG
The DNA here is from genome assembly GCF_003104955.1 of Steroidobacter cummioxidans. Lineage (NCBI taxonomy): Bacteria > Pseudomonadati > Pseudomonadota > Gammaproteobacteria > Steroidobacterales > Steroidobacteraceae > Steroidobacter > Steroidobacter cummioxidans. The sequence continues at coordinate 5,943 of NZ_LSRW01000036.1, forward strand.
CGCCGCATCTTCAAGGCCCGCATCGACGCCCTCCAACGAGATACGAATGGCTCGTACCATCAATGGAAAACTCATGACCGCGGTGGCCAACGCTGCGCCCGCGCTGGTAAAGACGAGCTGGATGCCAAAGTGTGCATATAGCCAACCGCCGATGGGCCCACGCATTCCAAACAACAGCAGCAGCAAGTAGCCAACCACGACGGGCGGCAACACCAGCGGCAAGTGCACGAATGCATCGAGCAACAGCTGACCATGCAATCTGCGTCGAGTCAGCAGCCACGCCACGAGAATCGCCAGCGGCAAGCTGAACAGCACGCTGCGCAGGGCGATCGACAGGCTCAGGCGGACGGCGTCCACCTCGGCGGCGGTGAGCATCATCGCGACAGTATAGGGCAGCTGCGATCGTCGACGTTTTGAGCATAGCCAAGCAGCGCAGGCGCACCTTAATATGCCCCGGTCACCGCTAGAGGATTCGTCATGATCAAAACCATCGTTGCTGGCACGCTGCTGGCCAGCCTGGCTGTCGCCACCGCCAGCGCGGACTGCACGTATCCGAAAGCGCCGACCGGTCTGCCCGATGGGGCCACCGCCTCCCAGGATCAAATGGTCACCGGCATGAAGGCCATCAAGGATTACAACGGCCTGGTCACGACCTATCTGAGCTGCCTGGAAGCCGAAATGAATTCCCGCATCGAGGCCGCCGGCAGCGACGCGCCGGCCGATCAGATCGAGCAGATCAAGGCCATTCACAACAAGCGCCACAACGCCGCCGTCGAGGAGCTGGAATCCACCGCCGCGCAATTCAACGAGCAGGTGAAAGTATTCAAGGCGCGCGGTAAAAAGAGCTGATTTTTCCGTGTCGGGGCACGAGCTTATGTGAACCTGCGTGCCCCGACAGCTAAACCCCCGACAGCCTCATTGGGGCTTTGCACGAGCCCGTCCTGCGCCTCGCGCGGCGACCCATTTCACGTTTTCCAGCCAACCCCTCGAAGCAGTGCGACCGCCGTCGCAGTTGTGCGAGGTGCCAACAAATCGACCCTTAAGCGAACGCTCGTAGGGCCGATGCCCGCTGTGTCCGCCGTTACATCGGCTCACGCTCACGGATCAGCTGGAGATTAGATAATGAACCGCAAGTTGCTCACCATCGGCGCTGCTTTCGCCCTCGCCTTTGGCGTGGCCACCGCCCAAGCCGAATGCGCCTTCCCGAAAGCCCCCGCCTCGATTCCGGACGGCAAGACCGCCTCGGAGCCGGAAATGGTCGCCGCCATGCAGGCCTTCAAGGCCTACAACGACGAAGTGAACGCGTTCGGCGCGTGCCTGGAAGAGGAGACCAAGAGCAAGGCCGCCGGCACCGCGCAGCTGATGCAGCTGAAGACCATGCAGACCAAGAAGCACAACGCCGCCATCGATGAGCTGCAGGCCAAGGCCAAGCTGTTCAACGAGCAGGTGCGTGTGTTCAAGGCGCGCGGCTAAGACAGACAAGCCCGAGGAAGGTCATCGCAAGTAACCGTCCTTGGACCTCAGCCAGCCGGTACATCCGTGTACCGGCGTTCGCGCGGTTCGAGGCGACGTTAAGTCGCCTCGAAAAGGCATCCGCGCTCACCCAGGCGCTGTAGCGCCGCTGGATTGATGTGCCAACGGCGAGGCAGGCCAAAGGCCAAGGAATGGAGCGAATCAGCCGCTCCATGGGGGAGCTACGGACTCAGTTTCCCTGCTTGCGCGCGGATGTGGATCCAAGGAGTCGGCCGCCCATCCCGCGTCTTTCGCAATCGTGGCTGGAAACTGGCCGGGATTTGCCCATTTCTGCGCAGTTTCCGAGCAGATATAGCGCCCCCGGTGGGCTCGTGACACACTTTCCGGGTGTCCAGCCGACTCCCCTCACCCGCTGAAGCCGAAGCCGCGATTCGTCAGCATGCGACGCAGCTGCCGGCCGTGCATTTGCCCCTGACCGAGCTGTCGGGCGCGGTGCTGCGCGAGTCCCTCACCTCCACCCGCGATCAGCCGCCGTTCGACCGGGTCACGATGGACGGCATCGCGTTCTCGTTCGAGAGCTGGCAGCGCGGGCGGAATAGTTTCCGCATCGCCGGCACTCAAGCCGCCGGTGCGGCACCGCTGACGTTACGCGAGCTCAGCGACTGCATCGAAGTGATGACAGGCGCCATGCTCCCTGTCGGCTGCGACTGTGTCGTCCCGGTCGAGAACATCGATGTGAGCGACGGCGTCGCCCAATTGCGCGACGACGCGCCCGCTCCCGTGCGTAACGTCAACATCCACAATCGCGGCATCGACTCGCGTCGCGGCGATTTGTTGTTACCTGCGGGCTGCCGTCTGGGCCCCGCCGAAGTTGCCGTGATCGCTTCGAATGGGCAAACACATGCACTGGTCTCGAAGCCGCCGCGCATCGTCGTGATCTCCACGGGCGACGAACTGGTCGAGCCCGGCCAGCCGCTGCAGGATTGGCAGATCTCGCGTTCCAACGTTTATGCCGTGCTCGCATCGCTGCGACGGCACGGATATGCCGCGCTCTCGCACGATCATGTGCCCGACGACCTGCCCAAATTGCGCGAGCGCCTGCGATCTCACCTTGCAGCCAACGACGTGATGATTCTGAGCGGCGGCGTCTCGATGGGCCGGTTCGATTACGTTCCGCAGGTGCTGCAGGAACTCGGCGTGCGCATGATCTTCCACAAGGTCGCGCAGCGCCCCGGCAAGCCGTTGTGGTTCGGCGTAGGCAGCGGCGGACAAACCGTGTACGCATTGCCTGGCAACCCGGTTTCGACACTGGTCTGCCTGACGCGCTATGTCCTGCCGGGATTGCAGGCAGCCCAAGGGGCCGCGCCCCGGGCCGTTGAAACGGTCTGCCTTGCCCAAAGCTACGAAGTTAAGCCCTCGCTCGCCGTGTTCCTGCCCGTGATGCTCACGCAGACCGTCGCGGGGCAATGCGCCACGCCGCATCCCACGCGCGGCTCGGGGGATTTCACGTCGTTGGTCGGTACGGTCGGATTCGTGGAACTGCCGCCCGGTCCGCGAGTCGTTATGGAAGACGCGTCGTTGCCTCTCTATCGCTGGTAGCCGAATGCCATCCACCGTTACAGAACTGCCCGTGAAGCACCGCCCGCACGACCTGCTGGGCCGGCCGCTGCACGACTTGCGGATCTCGGTAATGGACCGCTGCAACTTCCGCTGCCCGTACTGCATGCCGAAGGAAACGTTCCACGAGAACTATCGTTTCCTGAAATCGAACGAGCGGCTGTCGTTCGAAGAGATTACGCGCCTGACCCGCATGTTCGTCGACCTGGGCGTGAAGAAAGTGCGTCTCACCGGCGGCGAGCCGCTGCTGCGCTCGAATCTGGCGGATCTGGTAGGCGACCTCACCGCGATCGAAGGCGTGCAGGACGTGGCTTTGACGACCAACGGCGTGCTGCTCGCTCAGCACGCGGTCGAACTGAAGGCCAACGGCCTGCACCGGATCACCGTCAGTCTCGACACGACCGATCCGGAGATTTTCAAGGAGATGAGCGGCGGCATGGGCGATCTGGATCGCGTGCTCGATGGCATTCGCGCCGCTCAGGAGGCAGGCCTCGCGCCGATCAAGATCAATTCGGTGATCGAGCGTGGCTTGAACGATCACACGGCACTGGACCTGATCGAGCGCTTCCGCGGCAGCGGCGTGATCGTGCGCTTCATCGAATATATGGATGTGGGCAACCGCAATCATTGGAGCCTGGAGCGCGTCGTGCCCTCACGCGAGCTGGTGGGGCGCATCAGTCAGCGTTGGCCGTTGCACCCGGTCGATCCGAACTATCGCGGCGAAGTCGCCGAGCGTTACGCGTTCGACGATGGGCTCGGCGAGGTCGGCTTCATTTCTTCGATAACCAATCCGTTCTGCGGTGACTGCACGCGGGCGCGGCTGTCGTCGGAAGGCGTGTTCTATACTTGTCTCTTCGCCCGCTCCGGCGTCGACCTGCGGACACCTTTGCGGCAGGGCGCGACGGATGCGGAGCTGAGCCAGTTGATCTCGAACACCTGGCTGAAGCGCGGCGACCGTTACAGCGAGGCCCGCGCCACGCTCAAGAACGGTGAGCAGCCGTTGCGCAAGATCGAGATGTATTACATCGGTGGCTGATTGGATGGCGACGTTTACTCATATCGACTCGAGCTCGCGACCGACCATGGTCGACGTGAGCGACAAGGTCGTGACCAAGCGCACGGCGACGGCGCAGACGCGCGTGCGTTTTCCGGCTGAGGTCGCCGAGGCGCTGCGCACCCAGCAGTTCAACACGCCGAAAGGGCCGGTATTTCAGACGGCCATCATCGCGGGCACGATGGCTGCGAAGCGCACGCACGATTTGATTCCGTTCTGCCATCCGCTCGGCATCGAGAAATGCAACGTGGCGATCGAGATGGAAGGTGACGAGGCGATCGTTCGCTGCACGGTATCGGTTCACCACAAAACCGGCGTCGAGATGGAGGCACTGACCGGCGCGAGCGTGGCTGCGCTCACCATTTACGATATGTGCAAGGCGCTGTCGCACGACATCGTGATAGCGGAGACGCGGCTGGTCGAAAAGCGTGGAGGCAAGAGCGATGTCGGCTGACGCACCTTTGTTCGGCCTGGTGCTGGCCGGCGGCGCGAGCACGCGCATGCAGCGGGACAAGGCGGCGATCGAGTATCACGGTCAGTCGCAGTTGCATTGGACGTTTCATTTGCTGTCGCACGTGTGTGCGGCGACGTTTGTTTCTGTGAGGCCCGATCAACGCGAGGAGCCGACTCGAGCGGGACTGCCGCAGATTGTGGATCGCCAGCCGGGAATTGGGCCGATTGCCGGGATCTCGGCGGCGCTGCATGCGCATCCGAAGGCGGCTTGGCTGGTCGTGGCTTGCGATCTGCCGTTTTTGAATGAGCAGACGCTGCGGCATCTGGTCGAGCATCGGGACTCGCGCAAGATCGCGACAGCGTTCAAGAGCAGCCACGATGGCCTCCCCGAGCCGCTCTGCGCGATCTGGGAACCGGCTGCGCGTGAGCCAGTGCTGGCGTTCGTCGCGGCAGGCAAGCAGTGCCCACGCAAGTTTCTGATCAATGCCGACTCACTGCTGCTGGATCTACCAGACACCCGCGCGCTCGACAATGTGAACACATCGGACGAGTACAGCTCGGCAGTAGCCGCCTTCTCTTCTCCAAGCCAGCGCGGCGAGTCTCAATTTGCTACTGCTGCGGCGTCAGGAACCAAGGACACGAAGCCTCGTACCTTGCGCGTCCAGTACTACGCCATCCTGCGCGAACAAGCCGGGCGCAGCGAAGAAACATTGGACACCACAGCATCGACGCCCGCCGAGCTCTTCGATGAGCTCCGCCAGCGTCATCCGTTCCAGCTAAATCCAGCGCAGCTCAAAGTCGCCCTCAATTCCGAATTCAGCGACTGGCAGACGCCGCTGCGTCATGGCGACACCGTCGTCTTCATACCTCCGGTGGCAGGCGGATGAAACCTTTTTCCTTCAGCACCACACCCCTGACTCTCGACACCTACCGTCGTGAGCTCGGCGACGACGCCGCTGGCGGCTATGCTTCCTTCGAAGGCTGGGTGCGCAATCACAATGAAGGCCACGCCGTCACTCGCCTGGAATACGAAGCGTTCGAAGCGTTGGCGAACAAGGAAGGCGAGCGCATCGTCAACGAAGCCATCGCACGTTTCGGCGTGCTGAAAGCCGCCTGCGTCCATCGAGTCGGCTCACTGGCCATCGGCGACGTGGCCGTCTGGGTGGGGGTCAGTTCGAAGCATCGCGCTGAAGCCTTCGCCGCGTGCCGCTACATCATCGATGAAGTGAAACACCGCGTGCCCATCTGGAAGAAGGAGCACTACGTCAACGGCGACTCAGGCTGGGTGAACTGCGAGCGCTGCGCCGTTCCCGGTCATGACCATGCGCACGAGCATCCTCATGCGCACGATCACAATCACTGAACGTGAATGACCAGGTCGATGCGCCGATTGCGCGCACGACCGGCAGGCGTCTCGTTGGTCGCGACCGGCCGGGCCTCGCCATAGCCGATCGAGCTGACCTTCTCCGCGTTCGCGCCGAACTGACTCACGAGATACTGCTTCACGGCGTCGGCGCGATCCTGCGACAGGATCAGGTTGGCCGAGTCGCTGCCGTTCGCATCCGTGTGACCTTCGACCACGATGGTAGCGTCCGGGAACCGGGTCAGCGCCTGCTGCACTTTCCTCATCAGCACTGCACTGCTGCCGTCGATGGTGCTGCGACCCGACGGGAAATTGATGCCCATCAATGACATGACGACGTCTTCGCCCTGCCGATACACGCGTGCCTCATCCGACGTGAACGAAGCTTCGATCGCAGCGATGTTCGCACGCAGCTGTGCCTGCGCGTCGACCTGACGCTGTAGCGCGATGCGCTCCTGCGACTCGCCACCGAGCCGCGACTCGACCCGCTTCAACTGATTGTTCAGCGCGAGGATCTGCTCGTCGCGATCCTGCAGCTCCTGCTTCAGGCGACGCACTTCCTGGGTCTGCTGTTGGGCGTACTCGCCCAGCTCCTTCATCGGCGCCTGATGGCCTTCGTCGAAGCGGACGTCCAGCTCCATGTCCTTGGCGATGCGCTGGAGCGGCTCTTCCCAGGAGAGGACCAACGCCTCGACGCCGGCCTGATTGTCTTTTTCCTGCTGCATGACCCGCTGGGTCTGCTGCGCCAGATACGTTGCATGCCGAGCGTCGTAGACTGCTTGAGCGGCGAGCTTGCGGGGCTGACTGACGTCGTAGCGATTGCGCTGAATCTCCTGCTCGGCCTCAGCGAGATGCCGCTTCGCCGCTTGCAGCGTGCGGGGCGCGTAGCGTTCCACCTTGGCAGCATCGGCTTGGGCGATCAGGTTGCGCGCTTCATTGAGAATGCCGCCTTTGATGCCGATCAACTCGACGTTACGTAACAGCACCTCGGCCTCAGCCGCCCGCTTCTGGGCGTTCGGCACATCGCCGCTTTCGTTCTCACGCATGGCTTGCACGAACCGCTCGTTGGCCTTGGTCCAGGCATCGCCCGCAAACTTCGGCGCTTCGGCAACCAATGCATCCTGACGAGTCTTGATCACGCCGGCCAACGATTGACGAGCAGTCGCGGCGACACTGCGGGCCTTTTCCAGGGCCGCCTCACCCTCCTGCACGCGAGCAGCAATTTTTTCAGTGCCACGGCCTCGTTCAGCTTCCTTGGTGGCGTTCTGGCTGGCCTGTACCGCCGCAGCGAAAGTCTTCGGCGCAAGCACATCGAGTTGGTCGGCGCGCCCTTTTTCCACGGCGGCAGCCAGCGCAGCGGCATCGAGATTGCCGGCGGCCGACGCCGGGGCGGCGCCGAGGCTCAGAAACACGACAACGATCAGCGCGAATAGCTGGGACATACCAACGGGCCCGAATGCAAACTTGAGCGCGCAGTATACGTCAGGGCCGGATCTGGCCGGAGCCACGCACCACATACTTGTAACTGGTGAGCTGCTCAGCGCCCACCGGGCCGCGCGCATGGAATTTATCGGTCGATATGCCGATTTCCGCGCCCATGCCGAATTCGCCGCCGTCGGCGAACTGGGTCGATGCGTTATGCAAAACGATGGCACTGTCGACGCCGCCGAGGAAACGGTCCGCCGTGGCTTGATTGGCCGTGATGATGGACTCGGTGTGCGCCGAGCCGTACTTCGCAATGTGCGCGATGGCATCGTCGACGCCGTCGACCACTTTCGCGGCGATGATGGGCTCGAGATATTCCGTGCTCCAGTCCGCCTCGACCGCGGGGACGATACGCGAGTCGAGCCGCTGTAACGTTTCATCGCCGCGCACCTCGCAGCCGGCGTCGAGCAGCGACTTCAAAACAGTTGCGGCAGCATTGCCGGCGCGATCGAACAACACAGTCTCGGCGGCCCCGCACACACCGGTGCGACGAAGCTTCGCATTGAGCACGACTTCGCGAGCCATGCCGACGTCGGCATCACGATCCACGAACACGTGACAATTGCCGTCGAGGTGGCCGATGACCGGCACGCGTGCTTCCTTCTGCACCCGCTCCACCAGACTGCGACCGCCGCGAGGCACCACGACATTGATGAACTCGGTCATGCTCGAGAGCATGTAACCCACCGCCGCGCGATCGGTCGTCGGCACGACCTGGATGGCAGCCTCGGGCAAGCCAGCGGCGCGCAGCCCGGCGGCGAGACATTCGTGAATTGCTTTGATCGAGCGATTGCTCTCGCTGCCGCCACGCAGGATGACCGCGTTGCCCGATTTCAAACAAAGCGCACCGGCGTCGGCAGTGACGTTGGGACGGCTCTCGTAAATGATGCCGACGACGCCCAGCGGCACGCGCACGCGCGCGATCTGCAAACCATTCGGACGAGTCCAGCTGGTGATGACGCTGCCAATGGGATCCGGCAAAGCGATGATGTCCTCGATGCCGCGGGCCATGGCTTCGACGCGTTGCTCGTTCAAGACGAGACGGTCGAGCAGCGACGACGACAGGCCGCGCTGTTTGGCCTGCTCGACATCGGCGCGATTGGCGGCCAGCAAATCGGCACAGCGCTCGCGAATCGCCGCGGCGGCCGCTTGCAAGGCGGCGTTTTTGACCTCAGTGCTGGCCTGGGCCAGAGATCGAGCGGCGCGCTTGGCCGCTCGGCCCAGGCCCTGCATCGATTCAGCAAGCGCGGCGGCATCGCCTTCGGGCTGCAAATTCTGTGTGGAAGCGTTCATGAGTTCATTCTAGCGGCACCCCGCCCGGGTAAAGAAGTGTCAACCGGCCGCTGTGCTTCTACACCGCGAAACTGGCGGCGCTCAGCGGCCCAGTCTTGGTCATTTCTTGACTGGCCGCGCGCTGTCAAACGAGCGTTGCGATGACACAATGCCACGACATCGGACGGGGGATGACATGGCAGTAGAAGCACCATCGGTCGGCGACCGAGCCGCCAGCGCGAGCGGCAGCGACGCGACCGGCACATTCCGCGCCAGCAACGCCTATCGCAACTACGTCGTCTGGCTGCTGTTCGTCATCTACGTGTTCAACTACGTCGACCGGCAGATCCTGTCGATCGTGCTCGAGCCCATCAAGCAGGAATTCGACCTGCACGACTGGCAGCTCGGCATGCTGAGCGGCCTGGCCTTCGCCGCCTTCTATTCGACGCTCGGCATTCCGATCGCGCGCATGGCTGACACACGCAATCGGGTCAACATCATCACCGCCTCCATCGTGATCTGGAGCGCCTTCACAGTCGTGTCGGGCATGGCCAGGAACTTCTGGCACCTGCTGATCGCGCGCATCGGCGTCGGTGTCGGCGAGGCTGGCTGCAGCCCGTCGGCGTATTCCATCATCAGCGATTACGTCGAGCCCAAGAAGCGCGCCACTGCGCTGTCGATCTATTCGATGGGCGTGTATGGCGGCAGCGCTCTCGGCTTCCTCGTCGGCGGTCTGGTCGCGCACGAATATGGCTGGCGTGCAGCGTTCTTCACCGTCGGCCTGCCGGGTCTGGTCGTCGCGCTGATTCTCAAGTTGACCGTCAAAGAGCCGCCGCGCGGCTTCTCCGAGCCCACACCGGTCGCGCTTGCCGAGCCGCCGCCCTTCAAGCAAGTGATGGGCAATCTGTGGGCAAAAAAATCCTTCCGTCATCTATCGCTCGCTGCCGGTCTGCATGCATTCGTCAGCTACGGGCTGAGCTCATTTTATTCCCCGTTCTTCATGCGCAGCCATGGCATGAGCCTGGGCGATGTCGGCGCCTGGCTGGCGATCGTCGTTGCGCTGGGGGGCTTGTCTGGCACGTATCTGGGCGGCGCATGGTGCGATCGTTACTACGCACGCACGCAAGATCCGCGCTGGTATGTGTGGATCCCAGCGATCACGCTCATCATCGTCGTGCCGTTCGGCCAGGTCGTGTACGCGTTGGACAACACCAAGGTCGCGTTACTGTTGTTGACGCTGTACATCGCCCTCGCGGCCGCTTATCTCGGCCCCAGCATCGCGTCGACGCATCGGCTGGTCGGATTGCGCGAGCGCGCGCTCGCCTCGGCGTTCCTGCTGCTCATCCTCAACTTCATCGGCCTCGGGCTCGGGCCGATGTTCACCGGCGCGATGAGCGATCTGTTCAAGGAATACTTCGTGTCGCAAGGAATCGCCGAGAAGGTGGCGCTCGCCGACGGTCTGCGCTGGTCGATCCGCGTGACCCTGCTCATCAATCTGTGGTCGGCGTTGCACTACTACCTCGCCGCCAAGACGCTGCGCGAGGACATCGAGACCGGCAACCAAGCGCGCGCCGCTGCCGGTCTCTGACAATCAAACCAGCGGCGGCTGGTCCTTCAAGAACGCCAACTCCTCGGGTGTCGAAGGGCGCCCGAGGATGACGTTGCGATGAGGGAACCGCCCGAATCGCTCCACGATGCCGCGATGATGACGCGCGTACTTCACGCCATCCGCAATTCCCAGCGCATCGAACAGCCGCACCGACTCCGCCTGCATCGCCAGGTCCTCGCTGTGCATGAAGGGCATATAAAGAAAGTGGCGCTGCATCTGGGGCAATGACCGATCCTTGCCACTCGCCACTGCGGACCGAGCCAACGCCAGCGCCTTGTCATCGGTCGCGTAGGCGTCCGGCGTTTTGCGAAAGATATTGCGAGGAAATTGATCGAACACGATGACCGCCGCGAGCAGCGTGCGTGCGTCGGCACTCGCGGGATCCGGCGGATCGGCCTTCAAAGCGGCGTAAGTCCCGCCAAAGCGCGCGCGGCAAATCTCATCCACCCGGCTGTCGCTGCGGAACCAATCCTGCTCGTTCAGCTCATCGAACCAGAAATGCAACACATCGTCGACCCAACCTGCTGGTAATTCTTTCGAAGACATCGCGGCGCTCAAACTGAAAACCGAACCTTATCAAAGTCACAAACGGTCGGAAGGTTCCCGACGGGGCAGTGGGCACGAGCAGCCGACAAAATACTTGTCGCCGCAACGATCCAGGTTCCGCTCTCACGCATTGGTACTTACGTCAACACGAGGAAGATGCGATGCCGTCTGCGTTCAGCTCAGCGGGATTGAAAGTTTTCGCAGTACTCGGCAGCGCCTTCATGCTGGCCGCGTGCAGCAACAACGACAACAATGACAGCCCCGGCACGGGCCAGGTTGAGCCACCGCCACCGCCGCCGCCGCCCACCTCCGGCACGCTGATCGAGAATCCGCCGCCGCTGGTCGGGTCGTTCTCCACCACGGATCTGCTCAACCTCGTCAACCTGAATTCCGTCGCCACGCGCATCGTCGACTCTGTCTCTTATACACATCTGACGCTGC
>NZ_LSRW01000037.1:0-56461 GCF_003104955.1 Steroidobacter cummioxidans
ACGGAAGTGGGCACGGTGCGCGCGCAGCTCGGTGCTGCTTCGAACCGCCTCGAGCACGTGTACAACAACCTCGGCAACATGATCCAGAACACGACCGCTTCCAAGGGTCGCATCATGGACGTGGACTACGCCCTGGAAACGTCGAACTCGACCAGCAAGCAGCTGCTGTTGCAGGCTGGCACGTCGGCCCTCAAGCAGAGCAGCAGCTTGTCGCAGCTGGTGATGTCTCTGATGCAGTAATAGTGAGCACGCCGCGGTCCTGGTGGCGCGGCTGTCATGCAGACAAGGGAGCCAACCGTGCGAACGGTTGGCTCCCTTTTTATTGCGATCGACTGCGATGGCCGTCACGAAAAATCCGGAGCTGTCACTGCTTAAGAACTCCGCACGGCCCGTCGCCTTCAAGGATGAGAGCGCGAGGAATTGATTGGTGTCGCGCTCAAGACGACAACCACCAGGAGTTTCACAATGCTTTCTCTTCACACTAACGCTGCGGCGTTGTCCTCGCAGAATGCGGTCGGCAACACGCAGAAGTCCCTGACCACCTCTTTGACCCGCCTGGGCACCGGCTACCGCGTCAACAGCGCGATGGACGACGCCGCCGGCTTGCAGATCGCCACCCGTCTGGACGCCCAGACCCGCGGCATGTCCGTCGCTCAGCGCAACACGCAGAACGGCATCTCCATGATGCAGACCGCCGAAGGCGCGTTCTCGGAAATGACCAACGTGCTGCTGCGTATGAAGGATCTGGCGACCGAAGCGTACAACGCCTCGTCGACGACCGATGACGTGGCCGCGCTGCAGGCGGAATTCGACGCGCTGGGTCTGGAACTGAGCAACATCTTCCGTACCACTTCGTTCGGCGGTCAGCGTCTGTTCTCGGACGGCACGAACACCGACGGCACCGGCGGCTTGTTGTCCGCGGCGATCACGTTCCAGATCGGCGCCAGTGCCGACGAAACGATGGAAGTCGACACGGAAACCAGCCTCGGCGACCTGGCCACTGCGCTCGCCGACGTGAGTGCCAACTATGCCGGCTTCGCCACTCCGGCGGACGGCACGGAATTGACGGGTGACAACGGCATCATCACCACCATCAACGACGCGTTGACGGAAGTGGGCACGGTGCGCGCGCAGCTCGGTGCTGCTTCGAACCGCCTCGAGCACGTGTACAACAACCTCGGCAACATGATCCAGAACACGACCGCTTCCAAGGGTCGCATCATGGACGTGGACTACGCCCTGGAAACGTCGAACTCGACCAGCAAGCAGCTGCTGTTGCAGGCTGGCACGTCGGCCCTCAAGCAGAGCAGCAGCTTGTCGCAGCTGGTGATGTCTCTGATGCAGTAATAGTGAGCACGCCGTGGTCTTGATGGCACGGCCCTCATGAGACACGGGAGCCAGTCCGTGATAACGGCTGGCTCCCTTTGTTTATAACGAGCCACATACCAGGGGATGATATGGCTGTGGTGGAAAGAGTCGCCGCGATCGTACAGCCGCGAGTGACGCAGCAGCATACCGGCGAGCGCAGTCAGTTGCCGACACGCGGCGATACGCTGCTGCTGACACTGGCCGATGCCGCCGGCGACGATCTGCTCGTGACCATGGCCAACGGCACCGAGCTGCGCCTGGTAGGATTGAACAGGCTGGGTGAAGGGCTGCGACGCGGCGATACCTTGCTGATGCAAGTCCTGGCGACCGAGCCGCATCTGGAGCTGGCTTTTCGCGAAGCGCCGAATGCGAACGCGACTAACGGCAACTTGGCACCGCCGCTGACTCAATATAGAGCCATGCAGTTGGATCAAGCCGTGCTCAAGCAGATCGCATGGCAATTGCCCGATCCCGCGGTTCTGGCGACTTCATGGCGAGCGCTCGCTCAAGATCATTGGACTCGTCCGCCAGGTTACGCCGGCGCCGATCCGACTGGAGCGCGAGCAGGCACTGCGGCCCTGTTCCGCGACACAATGTTCACGCCGAATCCAACCGTACACGATCGCTGGTTGCTGCCAGTGTACGCGTGGGCGGGTATGCAGTTGATGCTACGTTTGGTCGTCGCGATCGACAGAGCGCGTCGCAAGCCCGCACGTCGCGGTTTGCCCTTGGCGTTGCAGCTGGGACTTTCGCCCCCGTCACTGGGCGGCATCGTGCTGCACGTGCAAGCGTCGGAAGACGATGTGGAATTGTTGGTTGCCTGCGAGCAGCGCTCGAGTCTGCTCGCAGTTCAGCAAGCGCTGCCGAGCATCGCCTCGTCGTTGAGTCGCGCTGGCTTACGGCTGCGACGAGCGCAGGTCACGCAGGGCAATGCTTTGCTCAGCGTCGTCAACGAGAACTCATCGAGCATGCTGCCGCCGCATCTCATCGTCGAGTTGCCGTCGGCGTCGCTGTTTCGAGCTGCGGCGGAAGCCGCGATCGTGACTCTGCAGCTGCGACCGCGCGCGGAGCTCAGCCCAGAGACCCGATGATGCTGATGTCCCTATGCTCCGGAATCTCGTTATACGAAAGCACCGACAGACCCGGAGCAAACAACCGGGCATATCGTGCGAGGAGCGGGCGAATCTGCGGCATCACGAGCAGCAGCGGCGGCACGCCTTGTTGCTTCATCTGCTCGCGCATCACCGGCATGTTAGTCTGCAGCTGCGACAGCAGATTCGGGTCGACCGGGTAGTTGTCCAATGCCACCTTGCCCGACTGCGTCGCCTGGTTGAGCGAGCCGAGCAACATGTTTTCCAGCTCGCCAGTGAGATTGAAGGCCTTCATCTGCGGCGCCTTGCCGAGAATCGAGCTCACGATCTGCCGGCGCAGGGCACAGCGCACCTCGGCGGCGAGCAGAATCGGATCCTTGGTGGTCTCCGAGCTCTCCAGCAGCGTCGTGGCGATGGGCACGATGTCTTTCAACGACACGTTCTCTGCCAGCAGCAGCCGGAATACTTTCAACAGCTGGCTGTGCGTGAGCGCCTTCTCGACCGCTGCTGACAATTTCGGCGACAACGCCCCCAGTCGCTCGAGCAGGGCAGGCACGTCCTCGTGACGGACCAGCTCCGACAGATGTTCGCGCACCAGCTTCGACACATGCGTGGCAATCACGCTGGCGCCATCGACGACCTGATAACCCAGGCCCAGCGCATTGGCGCGCTCCGACGCGGCGATCCAGATGACCGGCATGCCATACGCTGGCTCGACGCCCGGAATACCGTCGATCGTGCCGTACACCTGCGCCGAAGCGATGGCCATCAGCTTGTCAGCCTGAATCTCCGCCTCGGCGATCACGCTGCCATTGAGCAGCACCGAATACTGGGTGGGCGGCAAGGTGAGATCGTCACGCACGCCAATGGGCGGCAGCAGCAGGCCCATCGATTCGCTCAGCTGCTGTCGAATGCCTTTGAGCCGGCCATCGAGCGGTGCGCCCTGGCCACGATCGATGAGGTTCACCAGCTTGTAGCCGACACTGACGGAGAGCGGCTCGACGAAGGGCAGGCTGCGCCAGTCCAGTTCGGGTGCCGGCTGCGCGAGGATGGCAGCTTCGGCCGCTGCATTCTCATCGGGCTTGGCCACCGCACGTTTGGTCATGCGCCACGCGGCAAACGCCAGCACGGCGGCAAACGACAGGAACACCAGCCAGGGCATGCCGGGGATCAAACCCAGCACCAGCATCATGGCGGCCGCGCCCCACAGCACGCTCGGCGACGCGAGCATCTGCGAGCCGACCTGCTGCTCGAAATCGCCCGAGTCGCTGACACGCGTAACGATGATCGCTGCCGCGGCCGACAGCAGCAGTGCCGGAATCTGCGCGACCAGGCCGTCACCGATGGTGAGCAGGGCATACAGCTTGAACGCTTCGCCGAACGACAGGTCGTGCATCACCGAGCCGATGATCACACCGCCAACCATATTGATCAGCAGCACCAGGATGCCGGCGATGGCGTCGCCGCGCACGAACTTCGACGCACCGTCCATCGAGCCGTAGAAGTCCGCTTCCATCGCGACTTCGCGGCGTCGCAGCTGAGCCTTCTCCTGATTGATCAGGCCAGCGTTCAAGTCGGCGTCGATGGCCATCTGCTTGCCGGGCAACGCGTCCAGCGTGAAGCGCGCCGACACTTCGGAGATTCGCTCGGCGCCCTTGGTCACGACCGCGAAGTTGATGATCATCAAGATGATGAACACCACCAGACCGACGACGAAGTTGCCGCCGATCACCACATGACCGAACGCTTCGATGACGCTACCGGCGGCGTGCGTGCCTTCATGACCATGTAGCAGCACGACGCGCGTCGACGCGACGTTCAGCGCCAGTCGCATCAACGTGGTGGCGAGAATGATGGTCGGGAAGACCGTGAAGTCCAGCGGCCGGCGCGCCGTGACGCTGACCAGCACCACGATCAACGCGAGCACGATGTTGAACGTGAACAACACGTCCAGCAGCACCGGCGGCAGCGGCAAGATAATCATTGCCAGCAGTGCCATCAGGAACACCGGCACCGCCGCGCGATGCTGGCGGAGCGACTGGACGGTGCGACTCAGGAAATTGTCAGGCGCGGCGCTCATGCACGGCTACCCTTCGAAACGTGGGAATGAAAGATCGCTGGGCAGCGTCGGCAACACGTTGCGACGGCCCTTGCGGAAAGCCTGGATCTGCAGCACGTACGCCAGCACGCTGGCGACGGCTTCGTACAACGCCGCCGGAATCTGCTGATTCACCTGGCTGGTGTTGTAGATGGCGCGCGCCAGCGGCGGCAGCGTGACGACTTCGACGTCGTGCTGGATGGCGACGGCCTTGATGTACAGCGCCATCTCGTCGACACCCTTGGCAATGACGAACGGCGCGTGCGCGCGCTTCTCGTCGTACTTCACCGCGACGGCGTAGTGCTCGGGATTCACGATGACCACATCCGCAGTCGGTACCGACTTGCGAACGGCGCCGCGCGACATCTTCTGCTGGATCTGACGGATGCGTTGTTTGACTTCGGGTCGGCCTTCAGCGGTCTTGTGCTCTTCCTTGACCTCGCGCTTGGTCATGCGCTGCTCACGCATGAACACGAAGCTCTGGATGGGCAGATCGATGAGGGCGAAGACGATGAACACCGCGCACAACCACATGACACCGCCGAGCCACAGGTCCGCGGCGCCCTTGATGGCTTCGGGCAGCGTGCGGGACTGCAGCTGCATGAAGTCGGCGACGTTGTTACGAGTGACCCACCACATGGTTGCGATCAGCGTCGCAGCCTTGAGCATCGAGGCCAGCGTCTCGATCAGATGACGCTGGCTGAACATACGTTTGAAGTAGTTGAGCGGATTGAACTTGTCGAGGCGCGGCTTCAACGGCGTCAGGCTCACCACGAAGCCGCCCGGAAACACCGAGCCGAGGGCCACCAGCAGCGGCAGGAACAGCAGCGGCAGCAACATCTTGAACAGCAGCGTCATGGTGGATGAGAACAGCGTGGAGTTCGCGTTCTCCAGATCGCCTGGCTGATGCATTGCCACGAAGCTACGTGCGAACAGTTGGCGGAAATCTTCCAGATAGCCAGGCAGCAGGAACACTGCCAGCTGCAGGCACAGAAAGATGCCGATCGCGGTGGTCCAGTCCTTCGAGCGTGCAACCTGACCCTTCTCGCGGGATTTGCGCAGCTTTTGGGCGGATGCTTTTTCGCTCTTGTCGTCTTGTTGGGGTTCGGACATGGCGTCACCCCGTCTTCAGGCGCAGCAGCTCGAGCACCTGCTGCGTCAGTCGTAAATAGTGAGCGGGCAACACTCGTGCCACGTAGCCCAGCATGAACAGCCCGAACATGATGATGGCCGAGAAGCCCAGCGCGTACAGATTCAACGCCGGCGCGATGCGATTCAACAGGCCGAAGCCCATTTGCACCACCATGGTGGAAAACACGACCGGGATGGCGAGCAACAATGCCGCGGAGAACACCCACCCAACGTTGTACGCGATATCGCGCAAAGTGCCGATATCCAGCGGTCCACCCACTGGCCAGGTGTGGAAGCTGGCGCCGATGACCTGCGCCAGTATCAGATGTCCGTCGATGCCGAAGAACACCAGAATGCACAGTAGATAGAAGAGTGTGGCGATCACGTCGGAGGACGTGCCGGTCATGGGATCGTTCATGATGGCCATCGACAAGCCCATCTGCGAGGACACCACGAAGCCCAGCAGCTGCATGACGGCCATCGTCAGATGAAAGGCGAGGCCGAGACCGAAACCGATCAGTACCTGATTCGCCGTGAGCACGAGTGCCTGCAATGAGAGCGGCTCGATCGGTGTCACTGGCTGCCCGACGGGAATGAAGATCACCGCGAGCACGACCGACAACAGCACGCGCACGGTGATCGGCACCATGTTCTCGCCAATGATGGGCGCGGCATTGATCATGCCGAGCACGCGGCAAAACGGCCACCACACCGCGCTCAGCAGATTCGGAAGTTGTTGGAGGAGCACCGCTTCCATGGCGTGGGTGTCAACCCGTCAACTGCGTCGCGCCTTGGAACACGGCGACACAGAAGTCCATGAGTTTTGCCGCCATCCAGTGACCGGCCAACGCGATTGCCAGCAACGTGACCAACAGACGCGGCAGGAAACTCAGCGTCTGCTCATTGATCTGTGTCGCGGCCTGGAACAGACCGATGACCAGGCCGACCAGCATGCCGGGCACGACCAGCACGCTGACCAGCAACATCGTCAGTCGCAGCGCGGAGCTGACCAGGGAGGCGGCGATATCGGCAGTCATTCGGGTGCAACCTCGCTAATAGGCCTGAACACTGCCGACCAGCGTCTGCACGGTCAGCGTCCAGCCGTCCACCAGCACGAACAGCAGCAGCTTCAGCGGCAGCGAGATGACCAGCGGCGACAACATCATCATGCCCATGGCCATGAGCACCGAAGAGACCACCAGGTCGATGATCAGAAACGGTACGAACAGCATGCAGCCGATCTGGAACGCGGTCTTGAGCTCGCTGAGCACGAATGCCGACAGCTTCACCAGAAAGCCGTGCTGCGTCGGATCGGTGATGTTCGATTCGCCGGCGAGCTGCGCCATCTGTGTCAGCGCGCCTTTATGAGTCTGCGCCAGCATGAAGCGCGACAGCGGCGCCTCGGCATTCTTCAGCGCCTGCTGAAAAGTGATCGTCTCATTGTCGAATGGCACCAGCGCTTCGCTGTAGATCTGTTCGCCGATGGGGCGCATGACCAGCAACGTCAGAATCAGTGCGACCCCAGTGACGATCCGGGTCGGCAGACCCTGTTGCAGACCGAGCGCCTGACGCAACAACGCCAGGATGATCACGAAGCGCGTAAAGCAGGTCATCATCAGCGCCATCACGGGCAGCAGCCCGAGCAGCGTCATGATGATCAAGACCTGCGTCTTGACCGTGAATTCGGTGGAGTTGCCGTCAGCGCTGGTGCCGATGATTTCGATCGGCGCCGCGCCCGCCGCAGAGCACAGGCCGAGCAGCAGCGCGGCGGCCGCGATCAGGCGCGGCCACTTCCAGCGCAGGAGGGCCTGCGCTTGCGAAAAGATCATGACGTGAGCGAGTCCAGGTTCAGATCGCTGAGCTCGATCACTTTGAGGCCGTAGTTCTCGCCGCTGACGACCACCTCGGCGCGGCCGATTGCGGTGCCATTGACCTTGATGATCAGCGGCTCGCCGGCGAGAGAGTCCAGCTCGATGACGCTATTGCGCTCGATCTCGGCGAGATCCTGCAAAGACAGTTTGGCGGAGCCGACTTCGAGAGTCAGCGTCACCGGGATCCGGCGCATCATTGCCGCGAAGTTGCGCTTGGGCGCGGCGGGAGCGGGCGGGGCAGCGGCAGGCGCCTCGTCTTCGAGTACGTCCTCGAGGTCAGCCAGCAAATTGTCGTCGGAAGGATTCGATGGGGTGTTCACTATGGTCAATCCCTGGGAATTTCAGATCAATTGCCATTCATCGGCGTTGTCGACTTCGATCGGCGAAGCATTGCAACCAGTTGCAAACCTGCTGAAGTCGGGGAAGTCGATGAATCAGAGCTTCTCTAGGTTCAATCTACATCGGCCAACGAAGTGAGACACAGCTTGCCGTGGTGTTCGGCGACGCTGGCGGTGAAAAGGCGTGAGTCACCGATCAAGACATCGGCGTCGCCCACGCTGATCGGCAGTACGTCCCCCTGTCGTAGGTCGAGCAGTGTCCCCAGCGACACCTCCTTTTCCAGCAGGCGCGCTCGCAAAGTCAGCTGCAGGCGTGCTGGGAACGGTTTCGTTGCCGTGATCTGTTTTTGTCTCGAGCGTTCGCGAGCCGGCGCCAGCGCCTGCAGCAGGCGATTCATCCAGACCGCGGAAATCTTTAGCAGCAATTCCCCGCTGACATTGCAGCGGGTTTCGCTGAGCGTGAGTCGCAACAACCAGTCGCCGTCATTCGCGCCGTGCAAGGCAGCCTCGGTGAACGTCACTTCGGCAGGTGTCTCGGCCGGCGAGCGTTGCGCGGATTCGATCCGGCGCACGGCGAGCTCGGAGAGCTGTTGACCCAACATGATGCCGAGGCGCTCCTCGGTCGCGGTCTCGGGCTCTTCGATGACTGGCGTGAGCGGCGGTGTAGCGCTGTCAGTCGCTGCACTCATTTCGGGCAGCGGCGAGCCATAGCGATAACGCAGCAGGCACAACAGCAGCGGTCGCTCGATTACAAAGTGAATACGTCCTTCATCCGCTGCGTAGCTCAACCAGCGTTGCGAGTCTGCCGGAGCCGCGATGAAGGAGATTGCATCAATCTGAAAGCTGGCTTTGTAGCGCCGATTGATGCGCGCACGCAGAAAATCGGCAATGTCGTCGCGCAATTGATTGGCGAAGCCGCCGAGCAAGTGCACGGGACGACCCATGGTGCGCGGGTCGATGACGGTATGGGCGCGGACGTTGGGCTGTCTGTTACTCATCGTTGCCGCGTCCACCTCTCGCCTCAAGAAAAAATTGTGCGTGCTCTTGTGACAGAACATCGTCGAGGCGGTTATCGCGTGTGCACCAGAAATTCTTTAGTAAGCAAACCACGAAGTGTTGGCCACTTGTGAAGCACGTCACGAGATGGCAGCGAAAATTTAATCGCGAGCACAGTCTGGCCGCTATTCGCCCGTTGCAGGTGCAATAGCGCCTGCGATTCCGGTGGTGTGTGACACGCTCATGTTCGGTCTGATCTGCCCGTTAAGGGTTGGCCGTAAACGAGTGTGCGCGGATGCGCTGAATTTGCCGGGAAAAGTGTGCGTCGCGTAGCAAAAGGCATTTCGCGCACTTAACTCAAAGCAAGGGCGCGTCGATGCTGCGGGCTACGGACGGCTCAGCGCACTGCGGCGTTCCTGAGCGACCAAGACGAGTCAAAGGATTAAGCGATGCCTGTAACGCAGTTTTCTCATAGCCCGATGGCGGCCGCGATCGAAGCAGTTCAATCGCGCATTGCTGAAGACGCCGCTTCACTTCAGCAACTCGCGCCACCACCGGTAAGCGCCAGCGATTCAGCGCAACGCCTCGATGGCTTTGCTTCGTTCTTCGAGCAAGCCGTACACAATGTCGATGCACAGGATCGCGACGCCAGCGCAAGAATGGCGGCAGTCGACGCCGGTCAAAGCGACGACCTGGTGGGCGCCATGCTGGCCAGCCAACAGGCGAGTCTGTCGTTCTCCATGCTGATGCAGGCCCGAAACAAAATCGTCGGTGCCATGGAAGATCTGATCAAGCTGCCGCTGTAGGCCTGCCCCAGTGACCAATACGTTGAAAGCGGCTGTGGCCAGATTCTGGCCGCGCAATGGTGCTGCGAGCGCGCCTGATGCTCAGGCGAGCGCACCCACAGAATGGCCCGCGTTGTTGCGCGGCCTGATGCCACTGGTGTTGCTGGCGACCGTCATCACCGCCGTGGTGCTGATGTTCGCGTGGCGCGATCAGTCTTCATTCAAGCCGCTGTTTGGTGCACGCGAGAAGGTCGCGGCCGCGGACATGATGTCCGTGCTCGACGGCGCCAACATTCCTTATCGCATCCATCCCGATACCGGTCAGGTGCTCGTGCCTGCCAACCGGCTCGGTGAAGTGCGCATGCTGCTCGCGTCGAAAGGCGTGGTGGCGCAGCTGCCTGCCGGCCTCGAACTCATGGATCGCAGCGACCCGTTGGGCGTCAGCCAGTTCGTCCAGGACGTGCGCTTCCGTCGCGGTCTGGAAGGCGAGCTCGCTCAGAGCATCATGACCATCGACGCCGTCGATACGGCGCGCGTGCATATCGCGATCGCCAAGTCGTCGTCGTTCGTCGTCAACACCGCCGAGCCGAGCTCTGCCTCCGTGGTGCTCGGCCTGAAGGCGGGTCGTCAGCTGTCCAACGAGCAGATTGCCGCCATCGTGAAGATGGTCGCCACCAGCACCACCGGGCTCGATCCTGCCAAGGTGACGTTGGTGGACCAGGCCGGAAACCTGTTGTCCGCGCGCGTCGATCTCAATGAAGGTTTCGAGGCAACGCAGGTCAACGACGCGGCAGGTCACTATCGGGATGACACGCTGCGCAGCGCCCAGAATCTGCTGGCACCCATCGTCGGCAGCGACAATTTCAAGCTCAGCGTCACGGCGGACGTCGACAACGACAAAGTGCAGGAGACGCACGAGCAGTACGGCGACACACCCAAAGTCACGAACGAAACGACGCGTGCCGAGCTGGACAGCGAGCCGACGGCGCTCGGTGTGCCGGGTTCGCTCAGCAATCGTCCCGTCGACATCGACGGCGAAGCTGGCGCTGCCAGAGAGAGCAGCACGCAGCGCAATGCCGCGACCCGACAGTTCGCTTACGACCGCAGCGTCACGCAGATTCAACGCAGTCGCGGCCGTCTGAAGAAGCTGAGCGTCGCGGTCGTGCTCAACAATGCCGCGGCTCCCAATGGCACCGCCTGGAGCGAAGCCGAGCTGGCCAACATCGACAAGATCCTGCACAGCGGCCTCGGTATCGACACCGCTCGCGGCGACAGCCTGGTGGTTTCTGCGCTCGGCTTCCCCAAACCGCCAGTCGCGCCGGAGTGGTGGCAGCAGCCCGACCGCATGGTGGATATGGGCGCGTATGTGGCGTACGCCCTGGCTGCGCTGTTCGCCTATCTGCTCATCGCTCGACCGCTGTTGCGTATGGTCAAGCAGCGTTTGGAATTGCCGGCGCCGACGGTGCAGCAGATCGAAGCGACGCCGATGCCGGCAGCTGCGAGTGCAGGCGCCGCTGTGGCGGCAGCGCTGCCGGCGGCGAATACCAGCAAGGGACCGATCCCGGTTGGCCCGCTGCTGGAGGATTACGACCTGCCGCCGCCGGGCTCGCCGGTCGATGTGATGGTTGATCATTTGCGCGCGCTCGCGGCCAAGGAGCCGGAGCGTGTCGCTGAAGTCGTGAAGCAGTGGGTGCAGAAGAATGTCCGACGCGAGTAATGCAGTCGCTCAAATGGCCGCCGCTTCGCCGTTGGAGCAGGCCGCCATCGTGTTGCTGAGCATGGGCGAGGAGCCTGCCGCGGCTGTGCTTCGCTGCTTGTCGCGCGATGAGTTGCTGGAAGTGACGCAGGTGATGTCACGCATCAGCGGCATCAAAGTCGAAGCGGTCAAGCAGTCGCTGCAACGGTTCTTCGATGAATATCGTCAGCAGAGCGGTGTGCATGGCGCGTCTCGCTCGTATCTGAAGCGGTCGCTGGATCTGGCGCTCGGCTCGGATATCGCCGACAGCGTTCTGAACAGCATTTACGGCGATGCCATCCGACCGAAGCTCGCTCGCCTGCAGTGGGCGTCGCCGAAGTGGCTCGCCGAGCGCATCAGTCAGGAACACGTGCGCATGCAGACCGTGTTCCTCGCATTCCTGCCGCCCGCACTTGCGGGCCAGGTCATCGGCGCGCTGCCGGCTGGCACTCGCGATCTGGTGCTCGTGAATCTCGCTCGCTTGAACGAAGTAGATCACGAGCTGCTGGTCGAGCTGGATGAGCTGGTCGAGCGCTGTCTTGCGAGCCTCGGCTTGCAGAGCACGAGCGTCGCCGGTGTGCGTCAGGTGGCCGAGATACTCAATCGCCTGCCGGACAACCGCGCCAAGATGGTCGAAGTGTTGCGCAGTCACGATGCCGATGTGGTCGCCGAGATCGAGCGCAGCATGTACGACTTCTTCATTCTTTCGCGCCAGACCGAGGCGACGTTGCTGCGAATCATGGAAGACGTGCCAGTCGAGCAGTGGGCGATCGCGCTCAAAGGCGCAGAGCCCGCGGTGCGCGACTCCATCATTCGCGCCATGCCGCGTCGTCAGGCGCAGAGCTTCGAAGAAACCATGCGTCGCAGCGGTCCGTTGTCACGCAGCCGGGTCGAGCAGGCGCGCAACGAAATCATGGCTCAGGTCAAAGCGCTCGCCGATGCCGGCGAAATCGAAGTGCAGTTGTTTGCCGAGGCGGTGTTGGAATGAGCCGCGTCTGGCGCTCACATCGATTCACTGCGCTCGCGCAGCTGGCGGATCCGAACGCCTGGTCTGGACCGGGCTCGATGCCGTCGCAAGTTACATCGGCCATGCACGATGGCTATCAGCGCGGCATGGAGCGCGGTTATCGCGAAGGTCACGAAGCCGGCATGCGCAGTGGCATTGACACGGGCCGTGCCGAGGGGCGCGAAGAGGGCAAACAGCAGGGCATCGAGGCTGGCAAGCAGGAAGCGCTGGCGCGCTTCGAGCGCTTGGCGGCGCCGGTCAGCACCGCGCTCCAAGAGTTGAAACAAATGCAGGCCGACTATCAGACGGCCTTGCGCAAGGAAGTGATCGAGCTGGTCGCCAAGGTCGCGCGCCAGGTCATTCGCAAAGAAATCCAGATGGAGCCGATGCAACTGCTGACGCTGGTCGATGAAGCACTCTCGACCATGCCGCGCGTCGCGGCCGACGAGATTGCGGTTTATCTGAATCCCGAGGACCTCGAACGGATCATCGAGCTCGAGCCGGGGCAGGCGGAGCGCTGGAACCTGTGGGCGGACGACAAGCTCGAACCGGGCGAGTGTCGCGTGAAGGCAGGGACTCGTGAAGCCGATGCGGGTTGCAGTCAGCGCCTGGCCGCATGCATGGAACAGATCGAGGAGCGGCTGTTGCCGCACCAGGACGATCAGGTGGCCGCATGATTGGCGCCGCCTTACGAGGTCTCGAGCTGGAGTCGGTGCCGATTGCAACACCGACCGGCCGGCTGGTCGGAGCTTCCGGACTGCTGCTGGAAAGCCGCGGTTGTCCGTTGAGCACCGGACAGCGCTGCAGCGTCGAGACCGGCAACGGCGATTGGATCGACGCGCAGGTCGTCGGCTTTCGCGAGGACGTTTCTTATCTGATGCCCTTCAAGCGACCGGAAGGGCTCGCCACCGGCGCACGCGTGTTGCCGCAGACAGATCGCGATGCTCTGCGCATTGGCACGTCGTGGCTGGGGCGGATCGTCAACGGCTTGGGAGAGCCCGTTGACGGTCGCGGTCGATTGGGCGGCGAGCACGTGCTGGACATGCAGCCGCCCCGAGTCAACCCGCTCAAGAAGAAGCCGGTGAAGGATGCGCTCGATGTGGGCGTGCGCGCCATCAACGGCATTCTCACCCTCGGCAAAGGGCAGCGCGTCGGCTTGATGGCCGGCAGCGGCGTCGGTAAGAGCGTGCTGCTCGGATTGATTACACGCCAGACCGTCGCAGACATCGTCGTCGTCGGCTTGATCGGTGAGCGCGGCCGTGAAGTGCGTGAGTTCATCGACCTGTCGCTCGGCGAAGCGGGCATGAAGCGTGCGATCGTCGTGGTTGCGCCGGCCGATGAGTCGCCACTCATGCGTCTGCGTGCCACCGAGATTTGTCATTCCATCGCCGCGCACTTTCGCGATCAGGGCAAGGACGTGTTGCTGCTGGTTGACTCGTTGACGCGCTATGCGATGGCCCGACGCGAGGTTGCGCTGGCGCTGGGCGAGCCACCGGCGACTCGTGGCTATCCACCCTCAGTGTTCAGTTTGCTCCCGCAACTCGTGGAGACCGCCGGCAACGGCGAGCGCGAGGAGGGCAGCATGAGCGCCATCTATACCGTGCTCGCAGAAGGCGATGACCAGCAGGATCCGGTCGTCGACACGGCGCGCGCCATTCTCGACGGTCACATTGTTCTGACTCGGCAGCTCGCCGAGCGAGGTCATTACCCAGCCATCGACATCTCACAATCGGTCAGCCGTTGTATGTCGCTGGTGGCAAGTCAGCAGCATCAGCGCGCCTCGCGTGCGCTGCTCGGAATGGTCGCAAAGCACGCGCAGGTTCGTGATCTGTTGCCGCTGGGCGCGTATGTGCCTGGTGCCGATCCCGCGACCGACAAGGCAGTCGAGCTGTATCCGAAGATCGAAGCATTCCTGCATCAGGGCACGCGTGAAGCGGCGCCGTTGACGCAAACCATCGCAGCACTCGAAGGTTTGATGGCATGAGCGAACGTCAGCGTCTGCGTTCTTTGGGAAGACTGGTCGACCTGCAAAGTCGCGAGGTCGATCGGCTCAGCGCCGATGTCGCCGAGAAGCGTGCGACACGCGAGCGTTTTCTGCGCAATGTGAACACGTTGGAGAAGCTGGCTCACAGCAGCGGGCCGATCGGCGGCTCGCCCGTGCTCGCCATGAACCGCGCCGGTTACAAACAAGCTATGTTAAGAATGGCCGCCACCCACCGGCTCGATTTGTCATTGCACGAATCGCAGCTCGCCTTGTCACAGCGCGAGCTGGCCGATGCTGCGCGCCGTCACGAAGCGCTGGATCAAGTACTGCAGCGTGAGCACTCGAATGTGCGCCACGTCACAAAGGTGAAGGAGCAGAAACATCAGGACGAGCTGGCGTCGCAGGTCTGGTGGCGTAACAAGTAAATAAATCCGACGAAGCACTTAATTTCCTCGCGGTTTCTGTCGCCTTTCCACGACTGAAGGACTCTGCTTGCGAGGACGAATTTATGGCCACACTCGATCCAGTCACCACCGCTACGCAGCTGGCAACCGCGTACACGCAGCCGATGCAGAAGCAACTGACGGCTCAGGCGCAGGCTGCGCAGAAGAAGTCGACCGCGTTGAACACGCTGCGCTCGGCGCTGAGTACGTTCAATACCGCGCTCAACACGCTGTCCTCCAGCAAGGGCCTGAAGCAGTTTGCCGCGGCCTTCAGCAGCGAGGGCATTGCCAGCGCGACCACCACGTCCAAGGCGCAGGCCGGCAGCTATCAGTTCCACGTCGAGCGGCTCGCGACTGCGCATCAGATCGTGTTCGAAGATCTGCCCGCAGTGCCGGTGGCGATGGGTGGACCGATCACCGTGCAGCTGCAGGATGGCAGCTCGTTCAATGTGAATCTGGTGGCCGCGGACAGCGATAACGACGGCACGATCTCACAAGCCGAGATTGCACGCGCCATCAACCAGGCGAATGACAATCAGGGCAAGGTGGTGGCGTCGGTAGTCACCAGCAATGGTCAGACCCAGCTGCTATTGACCTCGAGCAAGACGGGCGAGGACGGCGCGATCACCATTGACGCCAGCGGCCTGCCGGGGGGCGCGTTGCAGGACGCGCTCAGTACCTCTCGCCAGCTCACTGCAGCTCAGGATGCTGTGGTGTGGCTCGGTGGTCAGGGCGGCGTTCGCATGCAGCAGGCGACCAACACGTTCAACAACATCGAAGGCGTGAGCCTCACGTTCACCCGCGCCATGGCGGCGACCGACGCGCCGCTAACGCTGACGGTTACGGACGACAAGTCCGGCACAGCCAGCAACGTCGAGAGCTTCGTCAAGGCTTACAACACGCTGCGCACGGCGCTCGATTCGCTCACCAAGGCGGGCGGCGAGAACTCGGCCGGTGCCGTGTTCGCTTCCGATGCAGGCATCCGCGCGCTGAGTAGCAAACTCAACAGCCTGCTGCGCGCTGAATACGACGGCATCAGCTTGACGGAGCTGGGCGTGAAGGCCGATCGCAACGGCCAGTTGTCGCTCGACAAGGATCGGCTGGAGAAAGCATTGCTCGCCGATCCGGCGGCGCTCGACAAGGTGTTCGGCAAAACCAGCCTGTCCGCGCCCACCGGTTTGTTGGGCAGCATGGGCACGTATCTGAGTCAGTGGACCACCAGCGGCAGCGGTCAGATCGCCGCCCGTCAGGACAGCATTCAGATCCTGCAGAAGAATCTTTCGGCGCGTCAGACGCGCCTCGATGCCCAATACGACAGCTACTACCAGCGCTACCTGCAGCAGTTCACGCAACTGGCGACCTTGCAGGCGCGGATGGAGCAGACGTCGGGCTTGTTCGCGCAAGTGAGCATGTTCCGCTAACACGCGCGCGATATCCAAGGAGCAGACAAGACCGTGAATCAAGAAGCCTACCGCAGCTATCACAGCGTCAACCTGGGCGCGCAGGTCGCGCATGCCTCGCCAGTGAAACTGGTGTTGTTGTTGACCGACGGCCTGCTCGAAGAGCTGGTGCGCGCCCGTGCGCACATCGAGCATCGGCGTTACGAGTTGAAGGCCCGCAGCCTGGACCGTTGCGTCGACATGTTGAATGGCCTGTCGAGTGCGCTGGATTTCGAGCAGGGAGGTGAGGTGTGCCAGAACCTGGGCCAGCTGTACGAATACTGCGCCGATCGTCTGTATCGCGCCGGTATCAATCTGGATCCGGCCCTCATCGATGAAGTGTCCGGGCTGCTGACCACCTTGCGTCGCGGCTGGCAAGGCATGCAGCAGCGCCTGGGTTGATGTCATGGATCGATACGCACAACTCATGAGCATTGCTCGCAACCTGCTGAGCGCTTCTCAGCGCGGCGACTGGACGCTGCTCGAAAGCGTCGATCGCCAGCTCGCCGAACTGCTGATGCGTCGGACCGAGTGGGGGCAGTGGTCACAGCAGGAAATGATGGCGCTCGCCACCGTGCAGCGCGCTCATGAACAGGCGCGCGAGCTCTGCGTTGCCGAGACGCAAGCCATGCACGCTCGACTCGGGCAGATGCGCGAGCACAAGGCCGGCTGGTTGGCCTATGCGATGAATGGCGAAGTCGCCGAGGAGCGGCCATGACCGCGATTGCATTCGGCAACGCTCTCATCGGCGCTGACGCGTCGGCGGCGGGGGCACAACCCGGGTTGCCGCTGCTGTCGGTTGCTCAGGCGCCGGGATTGCCGACGCCCGCGCTGCCGGTAACGCCGATTCGCTTCGGTGAACAGTTGCGTCAATCGCTGGGTGCCGATGCGCTCGCGACCTTGAACGTCACTCCGCGGTTGCTGGAGCAGCCGAAGTTCGATGCGGAGTCCGGCGAGCCGTCGGAGGATTTGTCCGAAGATGCGACCGACGTGCAGCCGGCATTCCCGGGCCTGATTACATTCACGCAGCCGGTGACTGTGCCGCTGGAATACGCGCAGCGCTCAACGGGCTTCTCGCAGCAGCCACACCTGCAGAATCAACAGCCGATCGCGCCGGTATCGCTGCCGACTCAGTCGGCTGGTCCGCGAGAGCAAACATTGTTGAGCGTACTGGCCGCAGTGCCTGAAACATCGGCGCTTGGCGCGCTCACGATCAATGCGCCCGCGCTATCGATGGCGGCCAAAGGCAACGCTGGCGCAGTGTTCACGGACAATCAGTCGCCGCTGCCGGTGACGCAGCTCGCGTCGTTGACCAATGCCGGACTGGCGCAGGCTCTGGTCGAAGGCTTCAACCAGCAGCCCGGCGTGTTGGCTCCGGTATCGACGCAACCCGCACAGCCGCTGAATGCGCCGCGCTCGGCCCTGGAGGCTGCACTGGGCGACCGTCTGCACCTGCAGATCACTCAGCGCAGCGAGCATGCGGTGATTCGCCTCGATCCGCCTTCCATGGGCACGATCGAGATCGTAATTCAACGTGAAGGCGGCAACATCCAGGTTCATTTGCGCGCCACCAACGCTGAAGTCGCGCGTCAGTTGCACGGTATCGGCGACTCGCTGCGTCAGGATTTGATCAATCGTCAGAACGGCGACGTCTCCGTGCACGTATCGGATAGCTCGCGCGAGCACAGCGCCAGCCAGCAGGGACAGCGCCAGTCTCAAGCACAGCGCGAAACGCCGGGTCGTGCGCTGTCCGAAGGCAACGAAGAATCAACCAAGTCATTCACGCTCGCGGTGGATGAGGAGCGTGGCGCATGAGTTTTGGAAAGATCGTAGCCGCGCTGGTGGGAGTGGCGGTCGTCGCCGTCGGCATCGGGGTCGGCGCCACCTGGTGGCTGATGAAAGGCGGCAGCGCGATCGCGTCAGCCGAGGCGGCGCCCGTGCCGGAGGAGGAACTGCCCCCGGTCGACGACCGCATCTATAAATATGTGAGCTTGGAAAAGGTCATCGTGATGTTGCGGGGTGTGGAAGGCGAGCCGGCGCCTCACTATCTCGCCCTCGATCTGGTGTTCAAAACCCCAGAGAAGCAGGAGCGCATTGCGCGCGAACAGATGCCGCTGCTGCGTAGTGTCGCGGTCAAAGAGCTGTCGACGCTGACCATGGATCGCGCCGGCAAGATGACGGTGGAAGAGCTCACTGCCACGATGAACAAGGCGTTCTCGGATCGGTACGCCCGCGATCGGCAGGAGCGTCCGTTCGTCGACGTGATGATCGGCAAGCTCATCGTCGAATAGCCGCACCAGTTGAACACGAGCATGCAAGCTGGATACGCAGTAGTAGATGAGTTCGTCGCCGCGCCGTTGAGCGCAGCCGACGAGCAGCGTCTGCTGGTGACATACGCGCCGCTCGTGAAGCGCGTGGTCAAGCAGCTGGAGCTGCAGACCGGTGGCGGTATCGATCGCGACGACTTGCAGCAGATTGGCTTGATGGGCCTGCTGGACGCGCTGCGTCGCTACGGCACGCCCGATGAGAAATTTCCTGCGTACGCCTCGGTGCGCGTGCGAGGAGCGATTCTCGATGAGCTGCGCCGGCAGGACTGGCGCCCGCGCACGGTGCGTCAGGAAACGCACAAGGTGCGCGATGGCGTCCGCGAGCTGGCGAGGAAGCTGGGTCGCGAGCCGACCGCTGCTGAAACACAGCAGGCGCTGGGGCTGACGGTCGAGCAGTACCAGGAATATCAGCTCGCGCAGAGCGCCGAGCAGTTGGCCAATTTCGATGAGCTGTTACAGCAGCTCACCGAGCAGTCCGGTGACCGCCGGCATTCGCCGGAGTCGCATCTGCTGCTCCAACGCAGCATCGAGCAGGCGCTGCGGCGTTTGAACGATCGTGAACAGCGCGTCGTGCAGCTGTACTACGAGTTCGACTTGAGCTTGAAAGAGATTGCCCGCGTGTTGGATCTGACCGAGGCGAGGGTGTGCCAGATCAACAAGCTGGCGTTGAAGAAGTTACGGGAGCTGCTGCAGTAGCAGCGAGGATAGATCGATGCAGTCGCTCATTGGTATAGCCACCATTTTGCTGTGCGTGTTCGGCGGCTTCGCGCTGCACGGCGGAGACCTGGGCGTCATCTGGCAGCCGGTGGAGCTGGTAATCATCATCGGCGCCGGCGCGGGCACCATCATCCTCGGCAATCCGCGTCACGTGCTCAGCGAGATGTGGCTGCAGGTGAAGCACGTGCTCGGTCGTCGCAAGGACGGCGAGGAGTTTCAGCGCCAACTGCTGTTGCTGATGTATGAACTGCTGCAGACGGCCGCCGGCGGTCTGAAGGCGCTGGACGCGCACGTCGAGGCGCCGCACGAGAGCGAGCTGTTCAAGCGTTATCCGATGATCCTGAACGACCCGAAGCTGTTGCACTTCATCGTCGACAATTTCCGCTTGATGGCCATGGGCAAGATCAGCGCGCACGAGCTGGAAGGCGTGCTGGAACAGGAAATCGAAGCGATTCACGAAGAACTGTCGCAGCCGGCGCGCTCGCTCGGCAAAGTCGGCGACGCCATGCCGGGCTTCGGCATTCTGGCCGCGGTGCTTGGCATCGTAATGGCGATGAACTCGGTGGCCGCTGGCGCGGATACGGGCGAAGTGGCGATGGCCGTGGCGGCAGCGATGGTCGGTACGTTCATCGGCATCTTCATGTGCTACGGCGTGCTCGACCCCATTTCCAATCGCATGCGTCAGCTGGTCGACGACGAGCGCCAGGCACTGGACTCGGTGAAAGTCGTGCTGGTGACGCACGTGGCCGGCAAGCCGCCGCTGCTTGCGATCGACGCTGGCCGTCGCCTCGTGCAGTTGAATACCAAGCCCAGCTTCGCGCGTCTGGAAAGCTGGATCGACAAGCTGCGCAATCCCGACGAGGCCGAGGAAGAGCCGGCCACGCCGCGGCGTCGTAAGGGAGACTTACGTGGCCAAGCAGCCTGACAAGGGCAATCAGACCATCGTCAAGCGCGTCTCCCGCGGTCATGGCGATGGCGGGCACGGCAGCGCGGCTTGGAAAGTCGCGTTCGCGGACTTTTGTCTCGCGTTGTTGGCGCTGTTCCTGGTGATGTGGCTGATGGCTTCGCGCCAGGCGGAACACCTGCAGGACCTGTTGAAGGCGGCCGGCGGCAGTCTGATCGACGAAGGTCGCGGCAAAGTGTCCATGTCGCTCGGCGGACCGCGCGGCAGTTTGATCGATCGCAATCCGTTGCCGAGTAACGGCGACACGCTGTCCAAGCGTGCAGTCAGCTCGGGCGAGCGTGATCCGGCCGGTCCGGGCGAGGGCATGCGCTTGTCGAAGGTGCACTATGAGTCGCATGCAGACATGGTCGAGCTGGCCCAGGTGTTGGCGGCGCTCGGTGCGGAAGTCGGCCTGTCGAGCAACGTCCGCACGATCATCACTCCGTACGGTCTGCGCGTGCTGATGCATGACACGGACAAGCAGGGCATGTTCCAGCGCGGCAGCTCGGCGCCGAACGAGCGCTTCCGTCGCTTGTTGAAGAATCTCGGCCCGTTGTTCGAGCAGATCGACAATCAGCTGTTGATCGTCGGCCATACCGATTCGTTGCAGTACGCGGATCAGAGCTACACCGCGTTCTCGAACTGGACCCTGTCGAGCGAGCGCGCGATGGCGGCTCGCAGCTATCTGCTCGCCGGCGGCATGCCGACCAAAAGCGTGTTGCAGGTGGTTGGCCAGGCCGACACCGCACCGATCAATACTGACGACACGACGGCTTCCGAAAACCGTCGCATCGAATTGCTCATTCTCACTCGCGGCCAGGCGCAGAGCATCGCTCGGATGTTCGGTGCGCCGACAGACACTCTGCCGCTGCTGGATGGCGTGAGCACCAGTTTGCCCGATAGCGCCGCTCTGGATGAGCTGCGCGGCCAGTTGCACAACAGGGACATGTGAGTCATGCGTACCAAGTCTCGAGGATCCAACATGAAGGTCGTTCCGGGCGCCGCTGCCACGCCGGTGGCGGGAATCGCCCCAGCCGCTGAAATCCGCACGCCCGCGACCGCGGCGACCAGCGCGCCGTCGAAATTGCAGTCGAGCGTGCTGCAGCCCGCGATGGCGGCGATGAGCGAGATGCCCGATATCGACCATGAAAAGGTCGCGGCTTTGAAGACGGCGTTGGAGCGCGGCGAGCTGCCGTTCAATCCCGCCAAGCTGGCGGCGTTGATCGATCGCTATCACCGGAGTGGCAGATGACAGTGCGTGAGGCGCTCGGCCGTCTGATCAAAGGCGTGCATGCCGATCTCGGCGACTACCGCACGCTGCGCGAGTTGCTGGATGTGCAGTTCGAAGCTGCGCTCAAGCATCGGTCCGCCGTGATCAGCGACATCGCCGAGCGCATCTCCGCGTTGACTGCCCAGTTGGAGAAGCGTCGTGCCGAGCGTGTGGCGCTGGCCAAGGTGCTGGTCGGCAAGCAGAGCAATGTCACGATCTCCGCAGTGTCCGCGCGCCTGCCCGCCAACGCACGTCCGGCGTTCGACGAGTGGTGGCAGTCGCTCGAGAAGCTGGTGCAAGAGTGCAAGCGCCTGAATCAGCGCAATTGCGATCTGCTGATGAATCAGCACGAGATTCTGCAGCGAGTGCTGCAGGCGGACGGCGGTGGAACGTATGCGCCGGCCTGACGACTATCGAGTCGTACCCGACGGAATCTCGAGCGGCTCGACCGCGTCGGGCCCGATGACGCGTGCTCGTATGACGGTGCCATTCGCCGAGTTCTTCACCGAGATGATTTCGCCGCGACGGCCGGGTTGCATGGCTTCTGCGGCCACATGCACTTCGACGCCTGCATTGCGTGCGACGATGGTGACCTTGGCGTTGCGCTTCACCAGCACGCTCTCGTTCAGCCAGCGGCGATCGACCAACTGTCCGGCACGTAAGGCGCGTCGACTGGTTTTGCCAGCGACATCATCGATGTTTGCGACGGCGCCCGGTGTGGCCGTGACATCGCGCCGCTCCAGTTTCAATGCGGACTCGTCAATGGGCACGCCGGCTTTCTGGTCGTGCACCAGAACGACCACGTCAGCAGCAATGGTTGCTCGAACCACGACCTCACGCTTCTCGCCATTGCATAGCGCCGCGAAGCGCATGCGTGACGGTTGTCGGACGTCGATTGTTTCTATACGCGCGTCGGCGGGACACCCACCGAGATTCCCTGTAGTCAATTTGAGCTTAAGTTGTGGCTGCGCCCAGCCGATGGATTCGGCGTATCGATTGATGTGTTCTCGCGCGACGCGTTCGACAGAGCTTTCGAGCGCGCTTGCCGACCACGCACCGGATGCGGGCAGCAGCAACAACAGTAACGAGTGACACGGTTTCATAGTAACGACCATGGCCATCAACTTCGACAAAGCTCTGGGCATTCACGCCGACGCTCTGCGTCTGCGCGCCGAGCGCACTAAAGTCCTGGCGTCGAATCTCGCGAACGAGAGCACGCCCGGCTATCAGGCTCGCGACATCGACTTCGCCGCCAGCCTGGCTCGTGCCACGGCGGCCAGCGACGAGGGTGGCCTCGCGCTCGACACTGGTGCGCCCGACATGAAGTATCGCGTGCCCAATCACCCCTCGGCCGACGGCAACACCGTCGAGCTGGGCGTGGAGCAGGCCGTATTCTCGCAGAATGCCTCCGACTTCCAAACCTCCCTGACCTTCATCGGCATGAAGCTGCGCGGTCTGGCGAAGGCCATCGAGGGTTAGTAAATGTCATTTCGTGATATCGCCAATATCGCCGGCTCCGCGATGAACGCACAGAGTGTGCGGCTCAATACCATCGCGAGCAACCTGGCTAATGCGGATACCGCGGCCAGCTCGGAGGTCGATGCGTATCGCGCTCGCAAGCCGGTATTCGCCGCTGTGTTCGAGCAGAAGGGCATCGATGCAACCGGAGTGGCTGGCGCAAAAGTGCAGGTGCTCGATGTCGTACAGAGCACCGAGCCGGTGCGTGAAGCATATGAGCCGGACAATCCGCTCGCCAACGCCGAAGGCGTGGTGTTCTACCCCAATGTGAATTCCGTCGCCGAGATGACCGACATGATGTCCGCCTCGCGCGCCTTCGAGACCAATGTCGAGGTGCTGAGCCGCCTCAAGTCCATGCAGTCGGCGCTGCTGCGGCTGGGTGAGGAGTAAGCATGACCATCGGCACCAACGGCGTCGATTCCGCCGCGAACGCTTCGAACGCGACCAATTCGATCACCGGCAATGGCGACATGACGCAGCTGTTCACCAGGCTGCTGATCGCGCAGATCAAGAATCAGAATCCGCTCGAGCCCACCGATCCGGCCCAATTCGTGAGCCAGCTGACGCAGCTGTCGCAAGTCGAGTCCATGCAACAGCTGGTCGCGCAGACCAATGCCAGCGCATCGATGCTCCAGAGCATGCAAGTGATGGCGCTCGGTGCTCAGGTCGGTTCGGATGTGACGGCGGTGACCGATCAAGTGGTCATCGGTGAGAGCGTGGTGCACGGGCGCTTCGGGCTCGAATCCGCCAACAGCACGGTCACTGTCGTGCTGGAAGATTCCGCGGGTCAGCAGAGTCGTATCCAGCTGGGGACGCACAAGCCTGGCGAAGTCACTTTCAAGATCGATCCGGAATCGCTGGGTCTGGAGCCCGGCAAGTATTCCATCCGAGTGGAGACGTCTGCAAAGGAAACGCCCGCCGTCGAAGTGCAGGGTACCTTGCAGAGCGTGCGTATCTCCGCAACCCACGGCGCGGTGCTCCAGGTCAGCAACCTGGGCAGCATCGGTGCCAGCGCCATCACCGCCTTCAACGGCCGGCCTCAATAAGTTTTTTCTTCAGGAGCGCCCATGAGCTTCAACATTGCACTGTCGGGCATCAACGCCATCAACACTGAGCTGGATGCCATCAGCAACAACATCGCCAACGCGGGCACGTATGGTTTCAAGTCCAGCCGCGCCAACTTCGCCGCGATGTATGCCGGCTCGCAGGCGATGGGTACCGAAGCATCGTCGCTGACGCAGAGCATCGATGTCGGCGGCGGCATTCTCACGACCGGTCGCAGCCTCGATGCGTCATTGCAGGGCCGCGGCTTCTTCGTCACGCGCGATACATCGGGCGCTGAAGTTTATACGCGCGTCGGCATCTTCTCGGTCGACAAAGACGGGTATCTCTCGGACAGCTTCGGCCGTCGCGTGCAGGGTTACGCGGCGCTCGCCAACAGCACCGCGCTCGGCGCATTCGGCGATCTGCGAGTGTCGACCGGTCAGATTCCTGCGCAGGCCAGCACGACGCTGAACTACGTCGGCAACCTGTCCGCCGACTGGACTGCTCCCACAGTGGCGCCCTTCGATCCCGCCGATCCGCAGTCGTTCAACGGCTCGATGGTGTCGGTCGTGTACGACTCGCTCGGCGTTCAGCACAGCGTCACGCAGTATTTCGTGAAGACCGGCACCAACCAGATCACGGTGCATTACACCACCGATGGCACGGCGCTGCCGACGACCACGGTGCTCGACTTCAACACGAACGGTCAGCTCACTGCGCCGGCAGGGGCGGTGGCACTTGCACTGGGAACTCCGACCGGCGCGGCTCCGCTGGTCCTCAACGTGAATTACTCCGGTACGACGCAATCCGCGGGTGAAACTACAACCACGACCAACGCCAGCAACGGCTACGCGGCGGGCACGTACCTCGGCCTGCAGCTCGCCGAAGATGGCGGCGTCTTTGCTCAGTACAGCAACGGCGAGAAGCAGCGTATCGGCACCCTGGCCGTCGCAACCTTCCCCGCGGAAGGTGCGCTGATCCAGGTCAGCGACACGGCCTGGACGACCTCGAGCGCTTCGGGTGCGCCGTTGTACTCCACGCCGGGCGTCGGCATGGCCGGCGGCTTGACGCCGGGCACGCTGGAGCAGTCCAACGTCGACATGACCTCGCAGCTGGTGCAGCTGATGAACTCGCAGCGTAACTATCAGGCGAACTCCAAAGTCATCGCGGCACAAAACGAGATGATGCAGTCGCTGATGCAGGCGATCTGATAGATGGACGCGTTGATCTTTACATTGATGAGCGGCGCCGAGCGCGGCATGCGCGCTCAGCAGATTCACGCCAACAATCTCGCCAATCTGGAGACCGGCGGCTTTCGCGCCGATCTGGAGCTGGCGACCAGCAAGGCGGTGAATGGCTACGGTTACGACGCTCGTCACATGAGCCAGCTGCAGGCCAACTCGGTGGCGTCGCGCGAAGGTGTGTTGCGCCAGACGGGTCAGGATCTCGACGTCGCCATCTCCGGGCAAGGCTACTTCGCCGTGCAATTCGGTGAGGGCGAGGCGTATACGCGCGCCGGCCACTTCATCGTCGATCAGGATGGTCAGCTGATGCTCGACGGCCGCGCGGTCCTGGGTGACGGTGGCCCGATCGTTCTGCCGCAGTTCACGCGTGTGCAGATCGCGAGCGACGGCGTAATTTCCATTCAGGCGCCCGGCACTCCGGACATGCAGCAGGTCGATCGCTTGCGGCTGGTAAAGCCAGATCCCGCTGCAGTCACCAAGAATCCCGCAGGTTTGATCGTCGCACGCAACGGTCAGCCGTTCGCGGGCGATGAAACGGTCACTGTGCGCAGTGGCCATCTCGAAGGCAGCAACGTGTCTGCCATCGAGGAAATGATTGCCGTCATGAATCTCACGCGCGAGTTCGAGATTCAGATGAAGTTATATCGCGCTGCCGATGGCATGGCCGAGAGCGGCAACCGTCTGGTCGGCGCCTGATAGATCAGTTTTGGAGCTCCTATGAATCCAGCAATGTGGATCAGCAAGACGGGCGTGCAGGCGCAGGACGCCAAGTTGCAGGCCATTGCGAACAACCTCGCCAACGTGAATACGGTTGGCTTCAAGCGCGACCGCGCGGTGTTCGCCGATTTGTTCTATCAGGTCGAGCGTCCGCCGGGCGCGCGCAACGACGACAACACCGTGTCGCCGTCGGGTGTGCAGCTTGGTAATGGCACGCGCCTGGTCGGCACGCAGAAGGTGTTCACGACTGGCAATATTCAGACCACGGGTCAGATCTACGACGTGGCCATCGAAGGCCAGGGCTTCTTCCAGGTGGAGCAAGCGAACGGCGAGCTTGCCTATACGCGTGCTGGCGCGTTGAGCGTCAACGACCAAGGTCGTCTGACCACCGCGCAGGGCATGCCCCTGGCGCCGGAAGTGACCATTCCCATGAACGCCACCAACGTCATCATCGGTCAGGATGGTCAAGTGTCCGCGAATCTTCCCAACCAGACCGAGCCGGTGCAGGTCGGTCAGATCACGCTGGTGAATTTCATGAATCCGGCCGGTCTGCTCGCGCTCGGCGACAACCTGTATCGGGAAACTGTCGCGAGCGGCGTGCCGATCGAAGGGACGCCGGGTCTGGACGCGCTGGGCAAGCTCAAGCAGGGCTCGCTGGAAGGCTCGAACGTGCAGGTCGTCGAAGAGATGGTCGACATGATCGCGGCTCAGCGCACCTACGAAATGAACACCAAGGTGCTGAGCTCGGCCGACAACATGCTGCAGTACCTGGCGGCTGCCGTCCGGTAATGATCATGAACGTTCGCACGCTGTTCTGCGTCATCACTGCGACGCTGCTGCTGTCGGGTTGCTCGATGCTGCCGCGTCAGCAGCCGGCGGACGAAGAGCCCGCTGTGCCGGAGTTCACCGCGTTGCCGAGGGGCAGCTCAGGTGGCGTGTTCACCACGGTGCGGCCGTGGGCGTTGGTGGCCGACGTGCGTGCGTTCCGTCCGGGCGATGTCTTGACGGTGGTGTTGCTGGAAACGACCCAGGCTCGCAAGAGCGCCGACACCAATATCAACAAGAGCAGCAGCGTCGACATTCCAAACTTCACGATCGGCAACAGCAGCATCGATGCGAACACCAGCATCTCGGCGGATCGCGGCTTCAAGGGTGGCGCGATCAGCACCCAGCAGAATGCCTTGCAGGGCGCGTTGACGGTCATCGTGCAGGAAGTCCTGCCAAACGGTCTGCTGCGCGTGCATGGCCAGAAGAATCTGAATTTGAATCAGGGCGAAGAGTTCCTGCGGGTGTCTGGCTTCGTGCGCCCCGAGGACATCGACGCCGAGAACCGAATTTCGTCACAGCGCGTGGCAAATGCACGCATTGCCTATACAGGTCGGGGCAGCTTGGCCGATTCCAATCAGGCGGGCTGGCTGACACGCTTCTTCAACAGCCCCTGGATGCCGTTCTAAGGACCTGGTTCATGGCTGTGCGACGAAATCTTGGACAACGAATTTTCCGCGGGTTGACGCTGGCGTTGCTGATCAGCGCTGCGAGCGCGCAGGCGACGGCGAACATGCCGCTGTCGTCGACCAAGCCGTTGCGCTCGCTGGTCAGCGTCGAAGGTGTGCGTGAGAACCAGTTGCTGGGTTATGGCCTCGTGGTTGGCTTGCAGGGCACCGGCGACGGCATGCAGGTGAAGTTCGCCGGCCAGTCGGTCGCCAACATGCTCAAGCAGTTCGGCGTGAAGTTGCCGGAAGGCACCGATCCTCGACTGCGCAACGTCGCGACCGTCATGGTCAGTGCCGTGTTCCCGCCGGGTTATCGTCGTGGCCAGAAGATCGACGTGACCGTTTCATCGATGGGCGACGCGAAGAGCCTGCGCGGCGGCATGTTGTTGCTGACGCCGCTGCGTGCCGCTGATTCTGAAGTCTATGCACTGGCGCAGGGCAATCTGGTCGTCGGCGGTCTTTCCGCTCAAGGCGCGAGTGGCTCGAGCGTCACGGTGAACTCACCGACCTCGGGGCGCGTGCCCAACGGCGCGACGGTCGAACGTGAGATCGAAACCGACTTCGACACGCGGCCGACCGTGCTGCTGAGTCTCAAGCTCCCGAGCTTCCAGACCGCGACCAACATCGTGCAGGCGATCAACACGCGTTACGGGGCTGTTGCCACAACGCGCAACGCCACGAGCGTTGAAGTCATGGCTCCGATGGATCCGACGCAACGAGTCGCGTTTGTCGCGGGTTTGGAATCGCTGCCGGTCGACGTGGGCACGCAGTTGCCCAAGGTGGTATTCAATTCGCGCACCGGTACGGTGGTCATTTCCGAAGGCGTGCGAGTGCGCTCGGCGGCGATCTCTCACGGTGGCTTGAAAGTCATCATCAGCGAGAATCCGCAGGTGAGCCAGCCCAACCCGCTGAGCCAGGGTCGCACCGTGGTCACGCCCCAGTCCGATGTGTCGGTGACGCAGGATGAGGGCCGCATGTTCCAATGGCCCGATGGCGTGAGCCTCCAGGCCATCATCGATACAGTCAACAGCACGGGCGCGACGCCGGATGACCTGATGGCCATTCTGCAGGCGCTGGATCAGGTCGGCGCGATCGAAGGCGAGCTGACGGTCATCTGAGGAATATCGTCGTGAACGTCACTGGCATTTCATCGGCACCAGCCACCGAAGACACTGTCTATCGCGCCAAAGTGCAGCACGCGGCCGAGCAGTTCGAAAGCTTCTTCATCTCGCAGATGCTGCGTCAGATGCGCAGCGCGACCAAGGAGATTGCCGGCGAAGACAGCATCTACAGCAAGAAAACCAACAGCGACATGCTCGACTATGCCGACACCGCGGTCGCCGACGCGATGGCTCAGCAGCGCGCATTTGGCATCGCCGACGTGATCGTGCGTCAGCTGTTGCCGAACAAATGACACCATTTAAGTTCTGAGCGGCGCTGGTCGCTTTCCATTCCAGCATGAGCATCATCTATAACGCATTGTCGGGAGCGATGGCGGCGCAGGCCGGCCTGGCTGCCACCAGTCAGAACGTCGCCAACGTCATGACGCCGGGTTATACGCGTCAGGGTGTTCTGCTCGCGGCGATCGCGCCGTATCAGGCAGGTCAATTGAGCGCTGGAGCTGGCGTCGCAGTGCCGTCGCTGATCCGCTTCAGCGACGGCTACAAGAGCCTCCAGATGTGGAGCGCCGCTTCCGAGTTGGGTCAGCGCACGACGGCGCAGCCCTATCTCACGCAGCTCGAGCAAGTCATGGGCGATGAGACGTCCGGCATCAATAGCGGACTCGATGCATTCTTCGGCGCGCTGAACGCGGCGAGCGTCGATCCCACGTCGAGCCCGTTGCGTCAACAGATCATTACCGCCGCCGACGCACTCGCGCAGCGCTTCAACGGCCTGACGCAGGTCCTGTCGAACCAGCGCTCGGCGATCGTGCAACAGCGCAACATCACGATCACTCAGATCAATGGTCTGTCGAACGACATCGCCGAACTGAACAAACAGATTGCCGCCACGCAGGGAACCGGCGTGAATCCGTCGGCGCTCATCGATGCTCGTGACAACAAGATCGATGCGCTCGCCGGCCTGGTGGCGGTGCAGGTGGTGGAGCAGCCCGACGGCACGCGCAGCGTTTCGTTGCGGGGTGGTCAGCCGCTGGTCGTCGGTGGCCGTGCCGCGACCATGAGTGCGACCACCAATCCCGATGGCTCGCAGACGTTACGAGTGGCCTTCGCCTCAGAAGCCTTCATCCTGCCGAAAACGGGATTGGGCGGCGAGCTCGGCGGCTTGGAAGATTACGAGACCAAGACGCTGATGCCGATGATCGAGTCGATCGGCGACATGGCGGAGCAGCTGGCCGACGCCGTCAACGCACGGCTGGTCGCGGGCTTCTCGCCCGACGGCACACCGGGTACACCGTTGTTCGAATACGATTCTTCGACCGCCACCGGGATGCTCCGTATTCGTCCGGGCGTGCAGGGCAGTGACCTTGCATTCTCGACATCGGCCACCGCCGGCGGCAACAGCGAGAACCTGTTGGCGTTGATCGCCTTGCGCTCCTCGACGGTGACTTTGCCGGGCCTCGGCGCGGTGACGCTGTCCGACGCGTCGACTCAGCTGGTCGCCAAGCTCGGCATGGACAGTCAGCAGAATCAGGCCGCCATGGATACCGCGCGCACCGTGCGCAACCAGGCGGAGGAGAGCTGGAAGTCCACCAGCGGCGTCAACACCGACGAAGAAGCCATCAACCTGATGCAGTACCAGCAGATGTATCAGGCCAACATGAAAGTCATCGCAGTGGCCAACGAGCTGTTCGACAGCACGCTCGCGCTCTTGGGTTAATACGTCATGATGCGCATCTCCAGCACGCAGTACCACACCACGATGAATTCGGCCTTGCAGAAGGCGTCCTACCGGCTGGAGGACATTCTGCAAAAGATGGCCAGCGGCGAGAAATACTCGTTGCCGTCCGAGCATCCGGTGACGACGGTGCGCTTGTCGCGTCTGTATCGCGAGGAAGCAGCGCTGGATCAGTATCGCGACAACATCTCCGCCCTGCAAAGCCGTCTGACGCAGAACGAGGTTTATCTCAGCAGCATGTCGAACGACATGTTGAGTGTCCGTGA
The DNA here is from genome assembly GCF_003104955.1 of Steroidobacter cummioxidans. Taxonomy (NCBI): domain Bacteria; kingdom Pseudomonadati; phylum Pseudomonadota; class Gammaproteobacteria; order Steroidobacterales; family Steroidobacteraceae; genus Steroidobacter; species Steroidobacter cummioxidans. Next base: position 30,681 of record NZ_LSRW01000037.1, read on the forward strand.
TCTGCTGGTGTGGGCGGGCGACGGCTCGAATACGTCGGAGGACGTTTCGGCCATGGCGCAATCCCTGCAGCCGCTGCTCGACAGCATGTTCTACGTGACGAACACGTCCGACGCGGAAGGGCGCTATATCTTCTCGGGCACGGCCGTCGCTTCGCCGACCGTGACTTACGATGACACTGCGCCCGTGGGCGCTCGCTATTCGTTTACCGGCAACACTGAAGCGCAGCGAGTGGCGGTCGGTCCCGGCGTGACGCAACCTTCGAATGTTACGTTGCCGGAGATGGCGGCGATGTTGAATCAGTTGGAGCGCGTGCTCACAACATTGCAGACTCCAGGCGTCAACGTGAATGATCCGGCCGTGCGTGCCGACGTCACTGCTGCCATGGGCTCACTCGACACTGTCATCGAAAGCATCAGCGGCCGTATCGCCGGGTTGGGCGGCGCACAGAACATTCTTGCGACGCTGGAGACCAGTCACTCCAACGTCAGCCTGTCGAACAAGCAGGCGGCGCTGACGCTCGGTCAGCTCGACTACGGCGACGCGGCGGTGAAGTTGAACGGCTACACGACGGCAGTGCAGGCGACGCAGAAGGCGTATGCGCAGGTGAGCAAGCTGTCCCTGTTCGATGTGATCTAACACCGCCTTCGGGCACAGTCTCCCATGCAACTCTCAGTCATAGATTCAGGCCGGCAGGTCACAGCGCGCGGCGCCGTCGAAAGCGTCTCGCTGACCCGCACTGAATTACCCGCGCCGGTCGGCAAGATCGAGCCGGTCGCCCAGACCACGCTGCGCGGTGGCCTGAAAAACCACAACGGCCAGCTGAATCGACAGGTCTCAGGCGCACAGCAGGCGCTGCAGTTCCTGACCGAAGCTGACGCACGGCTGCGTGCGCTCCGCAAGGAATTGAACAGCGGCGATGCGGCCGCTGCGATCGAGAAGTTCGACAAGTTCTGGCAACAGCGCTCGGCCGCGAGCGCCGGTACGCTGGATGGCAACCTGAAGTTCAAGGCGGATGCCAAGGCGACGCAGGAATTTGCCGTACGAGGCTTGAGCTTCGAAGCATTGCGTAACGGCGACGCCGAAACCTTGAGCTTCGCCGTCGGGCGTTGGGCGCGGCAGTCCAGCGCCATCACCGTCGATCCCACGCAGTCCGAGTCGGCTATCGTCGGCGCGCTCGATCGCGCGTTGGCGCCGATGGGCGTGCGTGCGACCCGGGATGCAAAGGGCGAGCTGGCGTTCAGCGTTTCAGAAGCCGATTGGCCGCAAGTGCGCGACTCGCTCGCGATTCGCGGTGGCGGTCGGCGCTTTCCCACCGGCCAGTTCAACAACGTCCGCACGGTCCTGGCGGACCAGGCGATCCAACCATCGCAATGGAACGCCGCGGACCCGAGTAGAGCGCTGCGTGACATCGCCCAGGCTCAGCTGCTGATCCGCAAATCCCACAGCGATGTGCGCGGTGTGCTGGTTGAGGCGACGCAGAACGTTGAGAACGGCTCGGTGGCCGATGCTCGCGGCGCCTATTGGCAGGGCTTTGCAGAGGACTATGCCGACAAGCTCGCACGGGCCGACGGCGCTGCAATTTCTGCGACCGTCCCTGCCGTTGCCGGCATTTCCAGGCGCACAGTGTCCTCGCTGCTCGCGGCCGCCCCAGGAACGACGTAACTGGCGCTGACAAAGCCCAGTCCGATCACGTAGGCGATCAGCGCGCACCAGAACAGTACAGACGTCGCCCGACGCAGGCGCGTGCATGCTCTGGCTGCGGCAGGTTCAATCGGGCAGGGCAGGCGCGCGGCGTAACGAAGCATCACGCCGCTCGCGATCAGCAAGACGCCTGCGACGCCGAATACGGCGACCTTGTGCTCACTCAACCAGACGAGCTGAGGGATGGCGGTAATCAGCCCGACCAGCGCAGCACCGGCGCCGAGCGACACCATCACCGCAGGTAACACGCAGCACACGAGCGTCGCCGACCCTGCCAACAACGCCGCTACCGATGCGCCAAACGTTCGCTCGAGTGTGAGCTTCATTTGGCGACCTTCAGCCTGGCCCGCAGATCGCTCATCGAGTTCTGAGTGCGCTCGATGGCCTTCACGTCGTACCCCGCGTTGGTCAGCGCGCTGCGTAAGTCGGCATCGCTGATGTCCTGGCCGTCCTTGGTGGCCACCGCGACCAACCGGTTCTCGAGGCTGACCAACACGTCGGCCGTCGCCGGATTCTTGCGCAGCGTTTTCTCGATGCCCTGGGCACAGAAGCCACAGACCAAGCCATGTACGGTCAACTCGATGGTGGTTGCCCACGCCGGCGTCGCGATCAGCGTCGCGCACACAAGTAAGATCTTGAAAGTCTTCATGGCAGATACCTGATCAGAAATTGAACATCAGCATGGCCTGCGGCTTGCCGTCGCGGGTGACGCCGGCTTCCACCCAGGCATTGCGCTTGAAGAGACGCAGCAGTGCGGCCCATTCGATGCCGCCGAACATTTGATTGGTGTAATTGCGGCCTTGAACGACGAACCATACGGCGAGCGAATCGTAGTCGTGTGCGTACGGCGCAATGCCCAGCTGCAACGTATCGATGCGATGAGTGTAGGCGACCGATTCATGCAAGTCGGTGCGCAGGGAGCTGTAGAGCCAGCGCGTCTCGTAGTCGAGCTGCCCTCCGACGTTCCATGCGAGCTCGTTCGCGCCCGTTTCGCCGATGTGAGCGCGGCCCAGGCTGCCCCACACGAAGACGTTGGCCTGCGCCGACTCCATGTTCCAGCGCTTGGGCAGGTAGTTGACGCGCAGATAGGTGATATCGCGCGTGTCGTCGTTGACGCCGCTGTTCAAGGACAGATGGCCGCCGCCGACCGAGTACCGAAACGAGGGCGCATAGAAGGCCTGCACTTCAGTCATCGTGCCGGCGCCATATTCCGCCATCACGGTTGTGCCATCGGCAAAAGCGATGGGCTTGCTGTGCGCCACCGACAGCGCACAGGTCGAGAGCACGAGCGTCGTCGCGCATGCGAGACGCCCACGAAACATGTTCATGGTTACTCCAAGCGTAAGTTGAGAACCGCGGCACGCGGCCGCGACGATCCGCTAGGAGTCAGGCGATCGGAGGGGGAATGAGCGGCAGATAGAAAGGATTGCGGAGCATCAGTTGCGCGGGGGGGTTGTGCTGAGTGCTCGTCTCGATTCGAATCGGAACAATCACCGAGACGGGGGCTTGCTGAGCAACCGAGCATTGCACTGCGCAGCCAATGCTCATCATCGCGCCGTCAGGGCAGCACTTGCAGTCTTTGTCTGACATGTCGTGGCCCGCGCAATGTTCCATCGGCGCCGATTCCGGCATCACGCTGGCGCCAACGGCGATGGCACCCTGGAAGACCAGAGCCAGCGTAAGCAGGAGATAGGCGAGTAAGCGATGCATGCCCCGCTAGCATAGGGCCATCCGTGCCGGCTTGCCACAGCCGGGTGGGCGACTAAGATTCGATACCCATGAAACGTCATAACTGCCGTTGGACGCTTCCCCTCAGCGTCCTCACTCTGGGCGCGACTGCGATAGCGTCCGCGTCCGACGTATTCCTGGATGTAACGGCTACACATGTGCCGTCGGCCGACCAGTTGCATGCTCTGGATGCGGTTTTCGTCGACGTCGACAAGGACGGCGATCTGGACGCGGTGCTGGCGGTCGAGGGCGACGTGAATCGTCTCTATATCAATGACGGCACGGGCCGCTTGAGCTGGCGACAGGGCGTATTTGGGACGGTCGCGCACGACACCGAGCATGTGCTGAGTGCCGACTTCAATCGGGATGGGAACGCCGATGTGATGTTCATCGCCGAGGATGACCAGGTGCATCAGCTGTTCTTTGGCGATGGCAAAGGCGGCTTCACGGATGTGAGTGACCGGCTGCCTGCGCGCAGCGAAGGCAATGGGTTCGCCATTGGCGACGTGAACGGCGATGGCCTGGTCGATATCGTGCTGGGCAACACAGGTAAAGGAGCCCGAAATTTTCTCTGGTTGAGCGACCCGAACAGGCCGGGATATTTCATCGACGCGAGCAAAACAAATCTGCCCGACGTGGAGAATGCGACACAGGGCATCGCACTCGCCGATCTCGACGGCGATGGCGATCTGGATATGGTGCTCGCAAATGAAGTGCCGCCGAATCGACTGTTGTTGAACGATGGGCGAGGGCGCTTCACGGATGCGTCGGATCGCATGGTGTTGTCCGTGCCATTGCATACACGGGAGGTGCACGTCTTCGATGCTACTGGCGATGGCAAGCCCGACATTCTGTTCCTGAATCTCACCAGCAATGCGCGTCAGTATGAGCGCGACCCGCAGGCGCGGTTGCTGGTGAACGATGGACGCGGCCGTTTCGTCGACGAGTCCGCCCAGCGGCTGCCCGCCAATACGTTCTCTTCCTGGGGCGGCGCAGTGGTCGACTTCAACGATGACGGTCATCCCGACCTGATCGTGGGGGCGATCGCGGTGCCCGGCTTCAAGCCGCTGCAGGCGCGAGCGTATACAAATGATGGCAAGGGAAACTTCAAAGACGTGACCGCGCAGGTCCTGCCGGCGACGGTGGTCGGGCGCAGCTGGAGCATGGCGGTCGGCGACCTGAATGGCGATGGCAAGGACGATGTTTTCATCGGCGGCTGGGGCACGCAGGCGCGCCTGTTACTAAGAAAATAATTGCGCTAGGATCGGCGCGCCCATCAAGCGCATGGAGGTGCGAATGAAGCGCAAATGGCAGCTGATCGCCGCGGTAATCGTGCTGTTGGTCGGGATCGGTGTGTGGAGCGCCAAAGATACATTTGCGACCGCACGCATCGGTACAGCCTATGTTGCCAAGCAAACTTGCTCGTGCCTGTTTGTAGCCGGCCGACCGCTCGATTCGTGCAGCACGGATTTCGAACCTGAGGCATTGCGATCCGTCGACGTCGTCACTGGCAATGGCGCCGTGACTGTGTCGGCCCTCGGTGGTTTGATTTCTTCGCGAGCGCAGTTCGAGAACGGCTTTGGCTGTCATCCGGTGAATTGAGCGACAACACTGCATCGGGAGGGACCTCGCGATGTTGCGATCTTTGCTAGTGACGATATTGCTGGCCACGCCGTTATCGCACGCTTGCGCCGACTTGGTGTCGCTGCCGGCGCAGCCCGCCGACGTGCCCTGGCCAACAATGGAATGGCCGGTCGGCGCGTTGCCTCCTGACATGGATACTGCAGCATTCAGCGCTGCAATAGCCGACGCATTCGATCAGCCTGCTCCCGGATTGGGAGAAACCCGCGAGGTGGTCATCATTCGAGGCGGGCGACTGATCTATGAGCGCGCCGCATCAGGCTACAGCACGAACATGCGCTTGGTTTCGTGGTCGATGGCCAAGTCGATCACGCAGGCATTGATCGGCGTCGCGGTCGCGCAGGGAAAAGTCGATATCGACAAGCCCATGGGCAGTCCGCATTGGTCGGCGGATGATCGTCGCGCGCAGATTCCATGGCGACAGTGGCTGCAGATGACGGATGGGCAGCGCTATCTCGAAATCGAAGCCGCATCCATTGCGCAGAGCGACGCTTCGCGAAAATTGTTTGGTCCGGGCCGCCTGGACGTCGCGAGTTACTGTGCGGGACTGCCACTGATCCACGATCCAGGCACGCACTGGAACTACAACTCCTGCGGCATCGTATTGACTGCCGATGCACTGACCAGAGCTATTGTTCCCAACCCCGTCTCACCGGAGCAGCGTCGCGCAGCGATGATGCGATGGATGAATGTGAGTTTGTTCGACGTCATTGGCATGAAGGCGCAACCGGAATTCGACGCGACCGGATTGCTGTACGGCAGCGCGCTCATCTATGCATCGGCGCGTGACTTCGCCAGGTTCGGCTTGCTCTATTTGCGCGACGGAATGTGGGATGGCCGGCGCGTGTTGCCGGAAGGTTGGGTGGATTTCGCTCGCACGCAAGGCACCGGCACCAATGCGGATATCTATGGCGCAGGGTGGTGGCTGGCACCCAAAGAGGGCGGCGGACGGCCCTATCCCATACATGTCGACACGGGCCCCGAGCGCGACGGCTTCAGCGCTCAGGGCTTCGAAGGTCAGTACACGCTCATCGTCCCTTCAAAGGATCTCATCATCGTGCGCTTGGGCATGACACCGGAGAAGGATCTGCGCACCGGTGCTCTGAAGGATTGGATGGGGCGAGTGGCGCGAACGTTTCCATCCGTCGCCACGTCCTCGGTCGTCACTGAATAGCGCTTAGCGAGCGGCGCGCTTCCGAGTGCTCTTCGCAGTCGTCGAACGACGGCGACGCCGGGCTGCCTGTTTCGCTTGCCGCGACAGGGCGCGATGGGAAGCGGCTGATCTCGGCTCGTTACGCAGTGCCTTCGTCGTAGCGCGTCGGCGTCGTGCTGACGTGGTTCGGGGCTTGCGGCGCCCCTGGCCGGTGGCCAGATCGCGTTTCGCGCTTTGGCGAGTCCGTCGCGAGGTGCGACCTTCTTCGGGTGCCTGCAGCGGCACACCGGCACGACGAGCTTTGGATAAGCCGATCGCGATGGCTTGCTTGCTGGAGCGAGCGCCGTGTTTGCCTTCGCGAATGTGCTCCATCTCCTCACGCACGAATTCACCTGCAGCCGTCGATGGCTTTTTGCCGGCGCGCAAATCCGCCTTGGCGCGCTTAACCGTGGTCTTACTGGGCATGACTGGCTCCTTTGCGGGGCTGTAGCGGAATGACGAACGTCCTGTGGCCCATGTTCCGTGACGCTGGACATTCGCCCCGGGCGCAGGTACATCTGCGCCATTCCTCTTATATAAGGGTCCGCAACCCATGAAACTGGCCGCCGCGCTTCGGATCGCTACGTTGCTGCTGACGTTCAGCTTGGCCGCCCCGGTCCTGGCCGAAGAAAACACGCTCAAAGAAGGCGCCAAGGATGTCGGCCGGGCTGTCGGAACCGCCGCCCGGGAAGTGGGCGACGGCGCCAAGCAGGTCGGCAAGGCGGTAGCCAATGCCGCCAAGGAAGTGGGCGAGGCGGCCAAAGAGGGCGCGAAGGAAGCCAAACGCGCCATGCAGAAAGATAAATAGCCGTCGGCCGTGCTTACATTGCCGGCGCAGCGCAGCGCCGGCTCGTGACGTAATGTGCTGACGGAATTTTGTTTCTTCCGTAGTGGCACACCGCTTGCTGCAGCAGATAGCGTCGACATCAGCTCAAGGAAACGTATGAGCGCTCTGCACGAAAGGATTCGAACCCCCGCACTCCTCGGTTTGGCGATCGCGACGTGTCTGGCGTCACCGGCCAACGCCACCATCATCTACAGCGGTCCGTCGACGTACACCATCAACTCGACGGTCACGGACAACATCATCGTCAATAACAGCGCCGCCGTACTCAATGTCGAGTCCGGTGGGGTCGTGCAGGGAGTGAACGACCCGACGTTGCTGGGCGCCGTGCGAACTCAAGCCGGCGCGTTGAACGTTCGAGGTAATGGTCGGATTGAAGCCGGCGCGGGGCAGGGCACGGCCATCAGCATGCGCGGCATTCCTGCCGTCGTCAGGCTGTCTGAGCAAGCTACTGTGACGGGCAATGTCGTCATGGAGTTCAACGTGGGTGGCTGGCGCGACGAATCTTCTCCTGTTCGTCTGCACGTGCAGGATCAGGCTCAGATCAATGGCAACGTTATCTACGCTGGCTACATGCGGCTGCAAGATCAAGCTCGCATCAACGGAAATATTGCCAACGCAGACAATGGCAGCATCCGCCTCGATATGGCCGGCGGCGAGGTGGCAGGCGCTGTCGTGTTTGGCGGTTTGAACGACTACGTGTTCAACATGTCCGGCGGCTCGATTCTTGGCGGCTTCCGTGGCGGTGCTGGCTATGTGGACATGACGATGACCGGCGGCTACATCGGCAACGGATTTCGCACCGGCGACGCCGTGGATGGCACGATCAGCGGCGGCAAGATCGACGGCGGCATCGAGCTGTGGGGCAGTACCGGCGGCGCGAGCAATCTGATCGTGACGGGCGGGCGCTTCGACACCGTCGCAGGCGACTATTTGTTGTCGATGACGAACTCGCTCCCTTGGAATCCGTCATGGTCCAACACCCTCGACATTCTGGGTGGACAGTGGGGCTATAACGAGGCCGGCCTGGGATTCCTCTTCGACACAGGAGTGAACTTCAGTATCACCGGCTGGGATCTCACCTTCATCAATGGCCTGCTGAGCGGCTACCTGCTCGACGGCAGCTGGTTCAGCAATCAATTCACCTTCGGGTCCAACTGGAGCGGCACGTTCACGATCAACAACGTTCCGAACAATGTGCCGGAGCCGGGCACTCTCGGATTGTTGCTCGCAAGCGCGGCGGGGATGATGTTCGCCCGGCGGCGTCGGTCGAGTGCCAGGTCGTAATATTCGAGCGTCACCGGAGTCCCGCTTGCGTTAAGATCGTCTCTCTGCGCGCATACAGCAGTGGTCAGGAAGCACAGCCTTCCGATGAAATACTGCGCGCGGAACGTTACATAAATCGGTTGTTTGCTGGCCCGTTGCGAGTGGGGAAGAGGGTATGGATTTTTCGCGGGTGACGGCCGTAGTCGTCTCTAGTCTTCTGTTGGCCGCCTGCGGCGGTTCGGGCGGTGGCGGCTCGACACCGTCTCCGCCGCCTGCGTCTCCGTCTCCGCCTCCGTCTGTGCCTCCGCCTGAGACCAAGGTTCAGATCTCCCTCACGTCCGGTAACGTCGATCTGGAATTGGCCGAGGGTGACGAGCTCCCGCAGGAGATTGCGGGCACGTGGAGTGCTACCGATCTGCCATCGGCAAACTCCGTTTATCTGCAGATCACAGATGCGTCCTCCAGGTTCCAGATGCCTGCTCCGCAACTTGCGACGGCCGGCACTGCGTTCACATTCAACCTCCAGACAGCTGCCGACGTGCCTGCGGGGACTTACGAAGGCACGCTCAACGTTCGGGCGTGCAGGGACTCTGCGTGTGCGCAGACCTATGCGGGCACCAGTGGATCGATCAGCTATGCGCTACGTGTTGCGGCAGTGGCCGATTGGGAGACTCATCAACGAGACGCGGGGCACACGGGCTACGTGCCCATCTGGCTGAATGCCTCGAAGTTCGCCGAGGCGTGGCGCTGGCAGCGCCCGCCGGACGGGGAGCCGATCGGCGGCATCAATGCCGTGGTGACCGGCAAGGGCGTCGTTTATCTCAGCAAGGACGTCTACTTCGGGGAAGGTGCGCTGATCGCCCTGAATGAGCAGGATGGGTTGGAGGCCTGGCGTGTGTCATTCGGAACGGTCCCGGCGCTCGGCCCGCCGGCGGTCAAGGGTGACAACATCTTTGTTGCGACCACGGGCCACCAGGATACGTTCCTGTGGAGGTTCAATGCCGGCACTGGTGGGTTCCGCAGCAAATCGGCATTCTCAGGGCAGTGGCCGCACACGCTGAATCCGACTGTATTCGACGATCGTGTCTATGTTGGCGCCGGTTACTACGGCGGGGTCGCATACTCGTTCTCCACGCTCGATGGCGCAGCGGTGTGGCAATACGCGTCCGGTGGCGTTTGGGACATGTTTACGCCCGCGGTGAACGAAAATTTCGTTTATCACTACGACGGCGGGACTCTTCACCTCGTGGACAAGGAGACGGGCGTCGCGGCCCATACAATTGCGGATCCCTTCGGTGGTGGCTCCTCCGGGTACTCGTATCACGGCTCGCCGATACTTGGCAGCCGAAGCAATGTTCTTGCGTATGCGGGTGGTGCGTTCAGTGGGCGAGCCAGCAGTAACGTGGAGCAGTACGACCAGCGTGTGCTGTCGAGCTTCGATGTCAGTGCCAACATGCGATATGAATGGTCGACCTCATATGCGTATCTGACGGCGCCGGCGGTTGCTCATGGGCAGATCTACGTCGCACGGAATTCACCCATGTCGCTCGATGCGATCGACGAAACCACTGGCCAGATCGTGTGGAGCTGGAGGCCGGAAGGTCAGGGTGACAGCTCGTTCCACCGCAATATCGTGGTGACACGCAATCTGCTCTTCGTGAGTACCGATGCAGCGGTGTACGCAATCGATCTGCAGACTCGCGCGGTCCGATGGCGCCATCCGCAGCCCGGCATGTTGGCGCTGTCCGCGGATCGGACGCTGTATATCGCAACGGGCGCCAGAGAAAGTAATGGTGGCTTGGTGGCGATCAGGCTGCAGTAGCGGCAGAGCGGAGGTCACCAGGCCGCCGTGCGCGTACAATGGGGGCGCTGAAGTGTCTCGCTGCCCCCCATTTCCCCGATGTCATCCATGCTTTCGGTCGATGCGCGCCTCTACCTGCCCCTGAGTGAGCAACAGCTGACGTCCGTCTTGGAGGAGGGCGTCGACTTTGAGACCGCCATCGCCACGCTGGAAATCCCGCAGCTGGCCTCGCTGATCCTGCTGCATTCGCTGCCTTCGCTTCCGGTGGAGCAAGCTTCTCGTGCGGAGTTCATGCTCAGTCGCGCCATTGAGCTTGCCAATGCGCAGTGCGTTGATGTCGGCTTGGCCGAGTTCCGCGCAGGCGTGAGTCGCGATCTGAGCCGAACGCGCATCCAGGCAGGGCAGCGGCTGATGGATGACTACGGCATCGCGCTCCTGGAGCACGAGTTCGCCACGTGGCGCAGCTATCTCAATGAAAGCCGTGAGTGGGACCGCGAATTCTGCGACCGCCACCGAGAACGCTTGCGGCAAAGGCTGCAACAGGTGGTGCTGCCCTCGGGAGAGGGATGCTTGCTCACAGGCCAGCAAAGCGGCGTCTACCGGACGGTGGTGGCGCAATCGGACGATCACTTGCATGTGCAGGGCTATGCGGGCACCGGCAAGTCCCTGCTGATTCACGCCCTGCTGGATTTATTGGGGAGCGAACAGCGGCACGTGCTGGTGCTTGCGGAGCGGCCGCGGCAGTTGCGCGCGCTCATGGCGGGCCTCGAGAGAATCGATCGAGTCGAAGGTATGACGTTCGGCCAGCTGGCGTCGCAGATTACCCCGGCCGACTTGATCGCCCGCGGTCAGCGGGGGAGATACTTCGAGAACGACAGTCGCAATCCCATGTACGACGATGTCATGGTTCGTCACCTGGGCGTGCATCCCATCGGTGGGTTCTCGGCGATCCAGATCGTCCGGCTCGCTCGCCGGACCATTGCTTCGTTTTGTGCGACGGGGGATAGCGAGATTGGAGAGCAACATCTGCCGGGGGGAATAGACGACGCGGTGGCACGGCGAGTCGTTCTGCATCACTCGACCGAGCTGTGGGCGGCCACGATTGCTCCGCCATCCAGCGATTTCCGACCGCCGCTGCGCGCGTTTCATCAGATCAAGCTGGCGGCCCTCAAGCAGTGGCGCATCCCGGCAAAGTACACCCACGTGCTGCTCGACGAGTGTCACGATCTGTCCAAGCCGCTGCTGCAGATTCTGGACGGCAGCCCGCAAGCGGCCATCTCTTTCGGAGATGAGTATCAGCACCTGCGCGGGCGGGCACAGTCGCGAGGCAGAACGATCAGGCGCTGCGAAATCACGCATTCGGTGCGTTCGGCGAAGGCGATCGAGGCAATCGCCAACCCCATCATTCAGGCGCATCCCGGCGACACCAAAGCGCCGTTCCTGGGGCATCGCAAGTTTCGAGCTGAAGTGGTCTATTACCCGACCGCGCAGATTCCTTCGCGACCCGCCGCCATCCTGGTGCGAGATCGGTGGGAGCTGTTCGACTGGGTGGACCGGCTGGTGAGTCAAGGGCTCACGCTGCGACCGTTGAGCGACTTCGCGCCGCTGGGGCAGTGGGTCAACGATTGCATCGAGCTCTATGCTCACGGCACGCGTCCCAGGGATGCGTCGCTGTTTCGTTACCAATCTTGGGAGGATGTTCGCGATGCCTTCGGCAGGAATCGTGGATTCCAAGTGGTCGATGAGTTGCTACGGAAGGGCTACTCACGCGAGCACTGGGTGCGAGCCACCAATCATGTCGTTCCAAATGCGATCGGCGGATACGCGGTGGGGCTGATTGAAGATGTTCGCAATCTCGAGTTTCCTGAAGTGCTGTTGGCGCCGAACGTCGTGACCGATCTCTGGAGCGAGATACCGGGTGATCGTGCCGCGGCGAGCTCGCTGGTGTACGTCGCGGTAACCCGCGCGCAGCATCGGCTGTTCGTCCCGCAGGCGCTGAGGGATTGGATCGAGGATCGCGCTAGCGGGCGGATGCAGTAAGAACGAGCCAGTGATAACGCTGACCTTCTTTTCCGCCTAGATCAATCCTCCACGTGGAGGATTCTTCGCTGCCCGAATTCGCTGCAGCAGGCTGTCAACGGCCAGGCCGAAATCCATCGATCCGCCGTCCCAACGCGTAACGGCCGTCCTTTTGTCGATGATGATGTCTTCTCGCTGATGCTGGCGCGGCAGCTCGTGCCAATCGCTCATTGGGTGGCTGTGGCCGGTTGCGATGCTGTCGAAGCTTTCGCCGTTCGGCTGCACGAAACGGATCGCGCCATCGTCCAATACGTGGATTTCAACCTTGCCTTCGTGCACGGCGCGGTGATGGAAGCGGCACAACGTCACAAGGTTGGATAGCTTCGTTTCGCCGCCGTGCGCCCAGTGGTGAATGTGGTGTGCGTCCGTGTACCGCGTGTTGCAGCAGCCCGGGAAGCGGCAGCCCTTGTCGCGAGAGCGGAGTGCGCGTTGTAGAGCAGGTGGGATGCTTCGCGTCTTGCGGCCGACGTTGAGCGGATCTCCGTTCTCATCTTCTACGATGCCGACCACGCTAGCGTCGCACGCGAGCCGCCGTGCGGTGTCTGCCGCAATGTGAGTGCCGTGTTCGATCTCGCAGCGGCCGGCGCAGCCGGTTTGCAAAGTTTCCGCGTCGACGTGGACGACGATTTGGTATTTGTCGCCGCTGCTCGTTGTCGCGGGGCCGTTTGCTAGGAAGCTTTCCGCGAGAAGTTCCAGCGCATCTGCGCGGCGTGTACGAGAGGGCGGGAATTTAACATTCGGCACTCCAGCTGGAGGATCGGACTCCACGGCCTCCGGCTCGGTTTGCTTCAGATCCTCAGCGGCCGCTCCGAGTGCTTTGATCAGTAATGCGCCCGCTTGGGCGGGGAGACGGCCTTTGATGACGAGCGAGCCGTCGTGGTCGAACCAATACTTCAATTCTCGACCTTGCTGCTGCCGTTTCTCACGCGACAGTTCCTCGGATTCCTTCGCGCTGCGGTAGTAATGAACAAGGCGCTCTACGTGCTGAGCGGTTCCGTGGGTTGCGATCGTTAGAAAGTAGTCTTCCGTCGCGGGGCAGGCGACGCGCGTGATCTCCCGCACCTTCGAGTAGCTGATCTCGCCGCGCTCCATCGCCGCGCAGATCTTTGGCAGGTTCTCCAATGCACGCGCCGTGCGCACCTTCTCGCGCGCTGCGCAGAAGCCAATGCCGCACTTCCAGTTGAGCCAGTGTGCGCACGATTGCGTGGCGCCGTCGTTCCAGCCGCTGCGTCGGTCAAACTCTGCGATGAGCGACAGGAAGCGATAGTTCGCCGCGTTGATGTGGCCGGCGAGTTCAGTGATCTGGTCGGCGAGGGCGCGTGTTTCTTCGATACGCGCGAAGCGGGCGGCTTGATCGTCGGCGAATGAGGTTTCCATCGGCGGCCTCGATGAAGTGACTCACGACGAGGGCAAGGGTACTTCGAAATCTCGTGACTGTATATAGAAACAGTCATGCGAAACCTACGCACATCGTTGCGACAGTGGTGGCACCTACATCGCGACTCGTGCATTTTGAGTGGTGTTCGCAGTAACCAGAGGGATGGGAATGGCTCTCTCAAAACAAGCCCAAGTGGGCGGGTTCATTGCCTGGCTCGCGATCTGTTTTATCGCGGCGGCGATTGGTGCGGTGGCTTCCGTGCAGGCCGGTCCCTTCTACCTATCTCTCTCACGGCCCGCGTGGGCGCCGCCGGCTTCTGTGTTCGGCCCCGTGTGGACGGCGCTCTACACATTGATGGCAATTGCCGCGTGGCTGGTCTGGCGCGAGGGTGGATACAGTAACGCGCGCGCGGGGCTGACTCTGTTCCTGGCGCAACTCGCTCTGAATGCCGTGTGGAGCTGGCTGTTCTTTGCGTGGCACCTCGGCGCGCTGGCGTTCGTGGACATCCTGCTGTTGTGGGGGCTGCTCGTGGCGACAGTGATCGCCTTCTGGCGCATTCGGCCGCTCGCGGGGGCGTTGCTTGTTCCCTATTTGGTGTGGGTGAGCTTTGCGGCTGCGCTCAACTACACTGTGTGGAAGATGAATCCGGGTGTGTTGGGTGGGAGCTGATACTGGCGAGCAACTGGTCAGCGATATTGCGATTGAGTTACTGTGCGGCTCGGCGCTTCCCTGGTGCGATAAGAACATGCGGCACGCCTTGGGTCTCGCGGTCGTTGCAATGACATTTGTATGCTGGCCGCACCTGAGTAAGGCGACGGATGCACCGGCACGCCTCGTCGTCGGTGAGAACTCGATCGAAGAGCTATTGCGCTTGCCGGAAAGTCTTGAGGCCGGGCGGTACGCCGTTCACTGCGAAGCTCATATCTTGAGGACCGGTCATGCCGTCAGACCGTACTGCTACACGATGGCGGAGCCTGTCCCTGCAAATCTGGTTAGGGCTGTCATCAAGGCTGCGAAGCGGGCGAGGTATGTGCCGGCTGTGCGCGCGGGAGAGCCAATTGAAGTGTATGTACTGCTGATGGTACTGATCGATTCGACGCTCGGCGAGCCGATGATACTCGCAGTGCCGAACAACGGGGTTCAAAGGAAAAAATTTGGGCTGCTTTATAGCTCGCCGCAGCGGCTGATCCGTAACGCGCGCAGAGCTGCGAGTCGACCCATTTTGAGAGACATTCCTAGTGGGCGCCCGCATCTGCTGATCTGGAGCCAGTTCCAAGTCGATGAGCTCGGCAATGTTCTGGACTTCAGGCTGGAGGAGATCCATGGGGCCCGTCCCCGTGCGATACAGCTGTCGGATTACGACGCGAGCAACGAGAAATTTGTGCCGGGCTACCACGAGGGGCGGCCGGTTGCTATGTTGTTTGTGGAGCCGATCTTCTCACCCTAGTCTGGGAGACACGCGGTTCGGGTCAGTGCATTTTCTGGCGTATCATCCAGATGATCTGGGGCAATAGTAGTGCGGTTGTGACTGGTGATCTCTTCGAGAACGGCGACCCGCGCCGTCTGGATTTGCCCGATGCTGACATTCGCTACTGGTCTCGGGTCGACCTCGGTGCGCCTGTTGATCGCGTCCTGCAAGAGCTCATCGAACACGCGCCGTGGCGAGCTGAGGTCATCACTGTGTACGGTCAGCAGCATCAGCAACCGCGATTGACTGCGTGGTACGGCGATCCCGGCGCGCATTACACATACTCCGGTCTGGCGCTCAATCCGTTGCCGTGGACGAAGTTGCTCGCGGACATCCGTAGCCGTGTCGAGGCTGTGACAGAAGCTTCCTTCAACAGCGTGCTCATGAATTACTACCGCGATCACCGCGATAGCATGGGCATGCACAGCGACGATGAGCCGGAGCTGGGAAGCAACCCGGCGATTGCCTCGCTGAGTCTGGGCGAGCAGCGCACGTTCGTGCTGAAGCACAAATTCAATAAAGCGTTGAAGCCGGTCAACGTCGTGCTGGAGTCGGGCAGCTTGCTACTGATGCAAGGCGCAACTCAGCATCATTGGAAGCACGGAATCAACAAGCTCACTCGCCCGTGCGGGCCCCGGGTGAATCTCACTTTTCGCCGCGTGTTGGGCACGCTGGCACCGTCCGCGAAAGGGCCTTGAGGATCAGTGACTCTCCATCCATTGTTCCGTATCGGCAGCGAATCGTGCGCGCACGTTCGGATGCGCTTTGTAGAGTGCGATGTACTGGCGGAAGAACTCGACGGGCGCTTGTTGGAACAGCTGGCCAATACACGGTCGGCCACAGTGCTCGGCAATGACCCGTGCCATTTCGTAGCCGACAAAGTACAACCGTGACTCCGGTCCGGCAAATCCCTTGGCGTATGCATCGCTCCACGAGATTCGCTGCTCTCTAAGGTCGCCGAGCAGAGAATCGAACAGGGCGAAGTTCTCGGCGATGCGCTCTGGCGTCATGTTCCTTTCATACATGGAGCGCCACATCTCGATATACGGGCCGGTGTCGCTCGACTGCAGCGGGTCGGCGGCGTAGTTCGCCGTGCCTTCCCATAAGGTGTGCGCCACCAGCTGGTCGGGTGGCGGCAACTCGTCGAGGTTGTCGAGCTTCGCTTTCAGCTCGGGGATCTGGCGCGCCGCGGTCTGTTGCATGACGTGGTAGACCTCATGCGTGAGATTGGCGATCACACCAGCCGCGTCGCCTTGTGCGCGGGCCAGGTTGACGTACAACTCCGGCCGTTGGCCGCTCTCAGTGACGAATCCATCGGAGACACCGCCAGCCACGAAGTACACATTGATAGTCAGAGGGCCGGTATCAGGTTGGAAGGGCTGTAGCGTGGTGAGCACTTGCTTGACGAGTTGACCTTCCCGCAGGCGCAGATCCGCAATCAGCGTGGTGACTTGCTCGCGTGCATCCCAGGCTTGATTGAAACTCCAGACCCGGTACTTCCCATATCTCGGTTCCTCGCGCGTTTCGAGGAACGTCCGCAGATCGGATTCGAACCTGGCGCGCGTGGCGTCGGGGATGTAGCGACTGACGTTGTCGACCATCGCTGTGAGCCCGTGAGTGGACTGCAGCCGCGCGAATTGCTCGGCCGTGAGAGATTTTTCGTCCAGGGCTTCAATCAGGACTTCGGCGCCGGCGTAATCGAAGTGCAGGGTAGTTGGGTTTCCGGGCGGAGCCGTTGCGCAGCCACTCATCAGCGCCCAGGTCGCGGCAATGACGCTGCAAGTTACCGCCCGTGCGCGCATGTGGCCCCCCTTATTTCGATGACGATGCGCGTTGGATGCGCCTAACGATCCAAAGGTTGGGAAGGCTGTAGCCAGGATGACTGAAACCCGATGACCGTTTTTGCGACCGCTGCACGGCCCTGGCCGAGAAACCTGCGATAAGGTGCCACCGGACATAATTGCGGCCCGATTTCCCAATGGAAAGCGAGCCAGCGCGACAACGACGTTACGGAATAACTGAGTGAAGCGGATAAATCGTGCGCGTGCGGCTGTAGGCAGTCCGCTGCAAACCTGCGTGGTCGGCGCGGGCGGCAACGCTCCGCACGTATATGATGGATCCTGCGACGGGCGACTGGGTGTCGCAACTGCCGACTACAACGCTGTCGACTTCCGTGCGCGAAGCATTGGTGCATCCCAACGGTCGCTTCTATACCCGGCCGCCGGCGGACGGCACGGCAAATGAGTCGCGAGTGTATTACTACCCGATCGATCTCCAGACGAGCGAGGTCGCGTTCGGCGGTCTCTATGCCGAGCTCAATGGCCCGACGAGCGGCTGGGCACTGCATCCGTCCGGCAACTTCATCTACGTGGCGAAGCCGACGAATAATGTGATCGAGTCGTACGCGATCTCACCCGGGGCGGGCCATCTGATTCCGTTGAGCTCCGATGTTCCGTTTGTGGTGAGCGGTGAGACCGCTCTGGCGATGGACCATCGCGGCCGCTTCCTGTTCGCCATCGCCGCAACGGGGCATGTGGAAACGTTTGCTATCGAAGCGGACGGGAGACTGACTGCGCTCGGCGATCAATCGTCAGGCCTCATCTCGCGAGCCACTGCGCTCACTACGGACTTCAGCGGTAGCTATCTCGTCGTCGTTGACGGCGATGGGTCTCGACTGAAGACGCTTCGGATCGAAGAAGAGGGGGCGCTGACCTTCATGGCGTTCTCGCCCACGGGGTGGACGGCACCGTCGCAGGCGGTGAAAGTTACGGGGCGGCTGCGGTAGTTCGGCTTTGCGATCCTCCACGTGGAGGGTGCGATCAATGAGTTCGCATCAGGCAGCACTGCTTGTATTTCTTTCCGCTGCCGCACGGACACGGGTCGTTGCGGCCGGTCTTTGGCTGGCTGCGCACGAACGTCGATGCGACCGGTTGCGCGCGCATCGGCGCGAAGTAGCGATACATCTGCACGATGCCCGCTGTCATCATTTGCAGCAGCTCTGTTCGCTTCTCAGGTGACGGCGACTCGAAACGCGTCTCCGGATTTGGATCGTTCTCATGCGCCAGGGCCATCATCGGGGTGATCGCGCCGGCGCGCTCTTCGTCGTGCAGGAACGCCTGCCAGCTGGCCGCTCGCAGGCTTACGCCATGCATGAAGCCTTTCGCCCATTCGTTACCGAGCGCTTGACCGTTGTCATCCCGTACGACGATCGGGACATAGATGTCGCCGCGCTCGAGCGTCCTCGCAATCGAGTTCCAGTGGCGCGTGAACATGCCCATGACGGTCTGTGCTTGCTCCATCGAGTCGAACGCTGGGCCATGCTCTGCCGACTCGCCGCCGAGGATGTGCGGCCAGTATTCGCTGGGCATGACGAGTTCCGGCCCGACCACGAGCGCGCAGAAGAATCCATCCATGCGCTCGATGTTCATCGCCGTTGGGCTGGGGAGGGAGTCGAGGAACTCGGTGAGTTGGTCGAGTTCGTCGTCGGAGAGTGGGGTGGTGAGGGCGGTCATGGGGTCGGAGTGTACTGCATTCGCGGCGGATGCTTGCGCGCGCTGCCGAGGGTGAGGCGCTTCAAGACTACCGCGGTTACTCGCGCGGCCGAATGCGCGCATTCTTTAGAGCGCTGGCGGCCTATGGGCGCGGTGCCGCGGTCGGTGATCCGTGCGTGCTTGCCGCGGGAAGTCGCGCGCTTAATGTCGCGTATCTTTCACAAGTACGAAACTGACGCGCACCTCCAAATACGGAGTGTTTATAAGTCGAATCTTTTCCTCTGGACAGAAAGACATCGCGGAGTAATATAACGACCGGGCATCGCCCACGAGGTCTTCGTATGGGGGCCGCCTCAAAGGCTCAGACACTGTCTGGGCCTTTGTTGTTTCTAGCGCCCGCGTCGATGTCGGCAGACGAGTTCGAAGCAGCTGTATTTCGATCCTCCTGCGTCGGCCTGCGATGGAGAAAGCCGATTCTCGATCAATCGACCAGAGGATCGCAGCGCCACATAGGCTCGATTCTCCGGCTCATAGCCAGCGAGAGCGATTGGCCACAGGTACAGATCTGCGACCTGAGCCATCGGTGATGATTTGGTCTTGAACCGAATCTCATGGAGCGTCTCGCTGAACTCGGTAGCTGTCAGTGGCGAGTACCGCGCCGACGAAGTCTTGGCGAAAGGCGAGCCGCTCGTCCGCAGATCGTCGTAGTACCGAGCGAGTCTGTCGTCATCGACTTTGCTAGTGCGCTCCGGCAAGACGCGCAATTTACGATCCATTGTCCGCGCGTACTTCACCGCGCGCTCCACGGCAATTGCAAACGCGGTCTGGCACAGGTGCCACTGACGGTGGCCGTACTGCGCGCGGTAGCGAGCGTCGTATCCAGGGCGATCGATGACACATGCAAGCCCGAGAATATCGAGCGACAGCAAGGTTCGACTAAGATCGTTCATGAATCGGTTGCGTTCGGATCGATCTCGACCGAGCCATAGAAACCGCTCTCTACGATGGCGAATTTCAACGGAGTGCAGCGGATAGCAGATAGACCATCGTGTGCAGAATTCATCGTACAACTTTCGAGCTGCTGCTTCGGCATCTTCATCGATGAGAACGCCTCCAAGAGCGAAGAATTCACGAGCGTTCTTGTTGTAGGGCAGGGGTTCTCGATTCGGCGCGCGTGTTCCCGAATCATCCATGTAGAAATTGAGAATGCGTGGCACGCGTCACTCCTTGGCTCATGCCTGCTGCGTGGTCTTTGGAGACTAGCGTGGTGTTCGGCGCTGATGTGCTCAGTTGAGTGTCACTTTTTGGTCGTGACAACGAGGCTTGAGATGAGACGGAAGCTTTATGGCATCACCAGATAGCACTTACGGAGCGCCGTGCGTCGCGTGCGGTAAAGCCCCTAGTACATCGCGCGCCAGTTGCCGTTTCGAGTGCGGCCACCCGCGCGCTGGAAGCGCGGGAGTGTTGGCGAGGAGTTCCGCGCGGAGAACAGAATTTAACAGTGGGCACTCCAGCTGGAGTGCGAGCGAACGAATCAGGGGTCATTCGCTCGCCGTTGATCGCGATGTCAGGTGTCCGCGGGCACGAGGGTGATGCAGCGGTCGCTGACTTGGATGTTTACTCGCTGGCCGACGCCGAAGCCGGCTTTATCCAGCCAGTAGCCGCGGAGGCGGATGAAAGGAACGGGTGGCGGTGGCGGCCACTGGCGTGAGTGGACGTCGTAGTGGCTGGGGCTGACTTTGAGTTGGCGGGGAGGAGGTGCGCGGCATGATGGTCTCCTGCGTGATGAAGAGACCGCTGACTGTCGGGAGCGGTGAGCCGCTTCGAGCGCAAGGCAAGTGTTTTGAGCACCAAGGCAGATCTAACGACAGTCATACCGCGAAGTCAACTTTATCATCCGGCGATTCTCCCACTGGACCAGAGTCTTTCGGGGTTCATAGCGGGGGGATGATTAAAGCGGCTATCAAATTAGATATATGACCGCCTGCCTGGCTTGCTTTGCCCCTCCGTTCTATGGGGCGTCTCATAATTAGGTAACACTTGCTTGGCGCGGATCGCGCTCTTGAGGGGGCGAGGTGATAGCATTTGGGAAGGTTGGGCACGACATCGACGATTGATGTGCACGGCCAATATCTGTCTATAGGTTACTGCTTTATCTCGATTCTCTAAAAATTGGAGATGGTAAAAAATGACCAAAGATGTTGGGAGCAAGGGTGGGCCTCATCCATACGTTCCTAGTACGGGAATGATCGTGCAGACGTTCGCGCAGCTTAGAAAGATGTTTCCTTCTAGGGTCGATGCCGAAACACTCAAGAAGCTTTCTCTCGCTCCTGGAAATGAATCAGTAGTGATTAACGTTCTTCGTTTTCTGGGGCTTGTGGATGAGCAGGGAAAGAAGACGAGTCTTGCCGGGACTGTCTTTTCGAAACACCAGGACGATGCTTTTGCCTCTGAGCTAGAGAAGGTAGTTAAGGAGGCGTATGCAGAGTTGTTCGACACAATGGGGGCTGCTGCGTGGGGTGCCGATAGATCCAGCTTGATTGGATTTTTTCGAGTCCATGATGAAACGAGCGAGCTGACGGCGACTAGGCAGTCTATTGCGTTCGAAACCTTGGCATCACTAAGCGGGCACGGAGAGACAGTTAAGGTCAAGGCGCCAGCGGCGAAGACGTCGGTTAGAGCCACTAGTCCGAAAAAGCGCGCTACTAAGCCCGCAGATGTTATCGAGCCGAAGAGGGGGCTCGACGGGTTAGCGCATCGCGAACCCGGGGCTGTTGGTCTAACTGTGCGAATCGAGATAAATCTGCCGGCGCAAGGGGACCAGGAGACATACGACCGAATTTTTCAGAGCATTAAGCGGAATCTTTTAAATGCATAAGAAAGCATTGGGAGTATTTGAGAGAATCGCGCGGCGCGCGCACTTGTTCTCTGACGAAGTAGTCAAGCTTGGCTCGGTTGAGCATCCCTTCGAAACAAAAAACATTCATCCGATGCTGCCGGCTCTGGTGAGAAGGATGTTTGACGACAGCTACTACTCTCAAGCTACGTTTGAAGCGTGTAAGTATCTAGATAAGGAAGTCGCGCGTATCTCTAAGATATCTGAATCGGGCTATAAGCTTATGATGAAGGCATTCCAGGAGACATCGCCACTCCTAGCCCTTACTCCACTAGGAACGGATTCTGAAAAGGATGAGCAGGCGGGTTACAAATTCATATTCTCTGGCGCGATTATGGCTATTCGTAATCCACGAGGGCACGAGTACAAGATCAATGATTCCATAGACGAATGCCTAGATCATCTGGCGTTGATTTCGACCCTGCTCCGGCGCCTGGAGAAGGCGGGATTCTCGCTGCAGAGTTAGTCGTGCAGGCGGTCTCATGGTGGAAATGGAACTTGAGGCTCGTCGACGGTGAAGGACGTAAAGGAGAATAGGGGCTGCACACCACACCGCTTGCCATCCCCCCTCCACCCCCCTTAAACTCCGCGGCCCTTGCCGATCGTCTCCTCCTGGTAACAGGTGTCAGGTGGTCCGACAGGGGTTGTAGGTAGCGCTGCCGGGCATATATAAGGTGTCCGGGTTTGAAGGGGCCCGATTTGAGGGCCTTTTTCGCTTCTGGGGACCGCCGCGGGGAAGTGGCCGGTTCGCAAGAAGGCACCTACACGACGAATTAGGGGAGTCGGGCAGTACCCTCAAGGCTGCCTGGCAGGTAGGGACGGAGAGTGAGAATGGGCCTTGGGGCCCATTTTTCGTTTCGGCGACGGTAAAAACCGGCCCGGCGGAGCTCTTCCGGCGCGGGTAGCAAGCGCCGGAGCGGGGGCAGCCTGGCCCCACAGTCAACCCGGAGGTGACCGATGCTGCGAGAACAGCTGGGCGAGCTGCTCGGCCCGGTCGTGGCCAATCTGGGTTACGAGCTGTGGGAAATCGAGTACGCGCCGCGCGCCGGCGGCGGCCTGTTGCGGCTGTACATCGACAGCCCGGACGGCATTTCCGTGGACGATTGCGAGAAGGTGAGTCGGGCCGTCAGCAATGTGCTGGACGAGGCCGATCCCATTCCCAACGAGTACACCCTGGAAGTGTCCTCGCCGGGGCTGGATCGGGTGCTCAGGACTCAGGCCCATTTCGCGCGCTTTGCGGGCGAGCGGGTCAAGGTGGAGATGATCCAGCAGATCAACGGTCGCAAGCGGTTTCAGGGGCGCTTGCACAAGGTAGGCGAGAGCGAGATTACGCTCGCGACGGACGGCGGCGAAGTGAGCTTGCCGATCGAAGACATTCACCGGGCGCGGTTGATCCCGGACGTATGACGTATGAGCGACGGGAGTCGCGGTAAGCGTATAGCGGAGTTCGCACGATGAACAAAGAGATTCTGATGGTCGTGGACGCTGTCTCCAACGAGAAGGGCGTCGACAAGGAAATCATCTTCGAGGCGCTCGAAGCGGCGCTCGCGTCCGCGACCCGTAAACGTCACGGCGAGGGCATCGACGTGCGCGTCTCCATCAATCGCAAGAGCGGCGACTACGACACCTGGCGCCGTTGGAAAGTGTTCGCGGACGATTCCACCGAGCTGGAATTCCCGGACAGCGAATTGCGCCTGGAAGACGCCAAGGACATTTCCGAAGACGCCGAAGTCGGCGGCTACGTCGAAGTGCCGATGGAGTCGGTCGCGTTCGGCCGTATTGCAGCGCAGACCGCCAAGCAGGTCATCGTGCAGAAGGTGCGCGAGGCTGAGCGGGCGCAGGTGGTCGATGAGTTCAAGGCACGCCAGGGCACGCTGGTGTCCGGCATCGTCAAGCGCGTCGATCGTAACGGCGTGTTCGTGGACCTCGGTGGCAATGCCGAAGGCTTCATCGCGCGCGATCAGATGATTCCGCGCGAGCCGATCCGTGCGCAGGATCGCGTGAAGGCGTATCTCGCGGATGTGCGCACCGAGCAGCGCGGACCGCAGTTGTTCCTGACGCGCACGGCCCCAGAATTCCTGATCGAGCTGTTCAAGCTCGAAGTGCCGGAAGTCGGCCAGGGGCTGATCCAGATCCTCGGCGCTGCTCGCGATGCGGGTGTGCGCGCCAAGATCGCGGTGAAGAGCAATGACAGCCGCATCGACCCGGTCGGTGCGTGCGTGGGTATGCGTGGTTCGCGCGTGCAGGCGGTTTCGAACGAGATCGCCGGCGAACGCGTCGACATCATTCCTTATGACGACAATCCGGCGCAGTTCGTGATCAACGCGATGGCGCCGGCGGAAGTGGTGTCCATCGTCGTCGACGAGGACTCGCACTCCATGGATATCGCGGTGACGGAAGAGAAGCTGTCGCAGGCCATCGGCCGCGGCGGTCAGAACATCCGTCTGGCCAGCGAGCTGACCGGCTGGGAATTGAACGTGATGACGCAGCAGGCCGCCGAAGCCAAGAGCGAAGGCGAGTCGCAGAAGCTCATCGACCAGTTCAAGGATCAGCTGGACGTGGATGAGGACGTGGCGGCGATCCTGGTGCAGGAAGGTTTCTCGACCATCGAAGAAATCGCCTATGTGCCGGCGTCCGAGCTCTCCAACATCGAGGAGTTCGACGAGGAGATCATCAAGGAGCTGCGTAATCGTGCGCGCGACGTGCTGCTGACGCAGGCGATCGCGAGCGAGGAAGAAATCGACAGTGCCGAGCCTTCAGCGGATCTGCTGGAGGTGGACGGCATGGACGACGACCTGGCGCGGAAGCTCGCCAGCAGAGGCATCGTGACGCGTGAGGATCTCGCCGAGCAGGCGATCGATGACCTGACGGAGATCGAAGGCGTGGATAACGAGCGCGCGGGCGCGCTCATCATGGCGGCGCGTAAGCACTGGTTCGACTCCGCGGGGCAACAGGCTTGAGCGGGGTCGTAACTAGAAGCGGGTCGGGAGGGCGTATATGGCGGATGTGACGGTAAGCCAGTTTGCCGAGGTACTGAAGGTACCTGTCGAGCGGCTGCTGACGCAGCTCGATGAAGCCGGGATTCAAGTCTCCGGCGCGAATGACACGATCAGCGACGACGCCAAGATGGAGCTCTTGACGTTCCTGCGGCGCTCGCACGGGCGCACGCAGGAGGCGACGGCGCCGCGCAAGATCACCTTGAAGCGCAAGTCCCAGGGCGAAATCAAAGTCG
Organism: Steroidobacter cummioxidans; assembly: GCF_003104955.1. NCBI lineage: Bacteria > Pseudomonadati > Pseudomonadota > Gammaproteobacteria > Steroidobacterales > Steroidobacteraceae > Steroidobacter > Steroidobacter cummioxidans. Next base: position 55,399 of record NZ_LSRW01000037.1, read on the forward strand.
CCTCGGCGCAGGGCCGTGCGCGCATGGTCAACGTCGAGGTTCGCAGCAAGAAGACGTATCTGAATCGCAGCGTGCTCGAAGAGCAGGCTCGCGGTCCGGCGACGCCTGTGGTCGACGATCAGGCTGCCGAGCGCGCGAGCGCGGCTGCGGCCGAAGAAGCGGCGGCCCGGGCTGCGGCTCAGAAGGCGGCGGCTGCTGCACAGGATGCGGCGATTGCTGCCGAGCAGGCGGCTGCCGCTGCTGCTGCCGCAGCTCAGACGGCTGCGCAGACTGAAGCAGAGCGTGCAGCGCAGGCGGCCGCAGAAGCGCTGGCTGAAGCGGCGCGCCAGGAAGCGGCTCGTCTGCAGAAAGAGCAGGCTGAAGCGGAAGCGCGTGAATTTGCGGCTCGCGAGCAGAAGAAGCTCGAGGACGAAATTCGTCGCATGGCGGACGCGGAAACGCGTCAGTCCGCCGAAGACGAGACTCGTCGCATGGCCGAAGCTGCGGCGCGTGCCGAAGCCGAACGCAAGCAACAGGAAGCTGCTGCTGCGGCCCCGCCGCGTGCAGCGGAACGTACTGCCGGCGGCAAGCGCGGGGGTACCAGCGACCGTCCGCAGCGCGCCGAGCTGCACGTGTCGAGCGATGCCAGCGCCCGTTTCAAGAAAAAGAAACAGCAGGCGGCGACCAGCGCCCGTTCGCGGGGCCGTCCGTCGCAGATCAATGTCGGCCAGCAGCATGGCTTCGAGCGCCCGGCCGCACCGGTCAAGCGCGATGTGCAGATCGGCGAGACCATCACGGTGGGCGAGCTCGCACAGCGTATGGCCGTGAAGGCCAACGAAGTCATCAAGGTCATGATGAACATGGGCGTGATGGCCACCATCAACCAGCCCATCGATCAGGACACTGCGGTGCTCGTGGTGGAAGAGCTCGGCCATACGGCAGTGCTCCACAAGGAGAGCGCGATCGAGGACGAGTTGCAGGCCACCGATGCCTCGCACGAGCTCGAAGCGCGTCCGCCGGTCGTCACCATCATGGGTCACGTCGACCATGGTAAGACCTGTCTCTTATACACATCTGACGCTGC